>NZ_WLTU01000027.1:0-187323 GCF_009706275.1 Providencia sp. wls1943 | reverse complement strand
TTAAGCAGTCGCTCAATGGCACCGCCTAATAACGTGGTACAGGCTAGTGTTGCACCAAGTCGAGCCGCTTGAATTTCTGCATCAGAATACTCGCCTTCAAGCGTAAGTTGCTCATTGACCGTCTTCTGGGCGTAGTAGGTGATAGACACCAGTGTCATAACGCTCACAGAGGTGGCGATAAGTTTAAAAATGGACATAGATTACCCTTTAGTCAGGCGTTCACTGAATATGAACGCCGAATAGTGTGTGAAAACTCAGTATTGATATCGGGCGATATCCGGTTTTTGAAAGGATTGTGTTTGGTAGTAAAATAACGCTTTCGCTATTCCGTTAATAATTTGAGGTGTTTCAAGTTTACCTTGGTACGCCCATGCGACGGCATTCGTTCTTGCCGAGCGGCCCAATGTTTTTTCCATCATGGCGGTAAAATCCTCCCGCCCTTGTTTATCCTCTAGGTTATACAGAACATGTGTTAGAACAGGCTTTTCAGGGTTAACGAGGCTCCAAATAAAAACTTGGGTGATTGACCAGTCTTGCGCATTTTGTTGTGCGCGTTTTAGGTCTGTGATGTATTGCTCCGTGATTTGAACGCCTTCATTTTGCTGGTTTTTAAATTGTGTTAACGCATTGGCATTGTGTTGCTGAAGCTCAGAGACCTTTTTCCGGAGCATTGCCTCGACATTTTCCGTTTGGTTTAACCACGGTAATAAATACAAGCCAACATCAGGGGCGTGGTCATTCAATGTCTCCGTTAACGCATTCCACGCTTTAAGCTGGTGCTCTGCTTCCTCTGACGGGGTATAACCGGCATTAAATGCAATCGGTGTCGTCATTGCATAGGGCTGGTCAACATTGCCACGGAGTAGTGACCAGTCCTGTTGAGACAGTGTTGTGATGACCTGTAAAACCTGTGTAAGCCTCTGCTCCTCAAGGGTTGAATCTGTTTTCGGTGTTTCCGCATTGGCAAAACGCGGTATGAGTTTAGTCATACCGTCTATTGCTGTTTGATACCAATTATTTAAATCGTGGTTAATCGCGGTTTGTAATGCCCCTTCAGCTAACTGACACTTATAGACTACCAAGGGCCTTTCTTGTTCATCCATTAAGGTTTCCCATGTAGGCGAAACACAGTCTTTACGGTGGTTGAGTACACCGCCGAGTGTGACACTGCGGTCGTAATCATAAATCAATCCTTGAACACGCAAAATGTCTTGGGAAACAGTCTTAGCAGGAGTTGAGGTTGCATCATCACATCCCAGCAATAGCGCGCTGCTGATGCAGACGGTATAAAAAATAGTTTTCATCTTAATACCTTATAATTTAACGAGTGATTGAATATATTGGTAATGGGGCAAGGCTTGAATAAACGCCTCTTCACATAACCGTTGGTTGAGGTCTTCACGATAACGAAAGCTCCGCGCCGTCATGACCACATCTTGCAAGGCCATTACATCAAAGACATGAATGTGCTGCGCGATATCGGCAGCGAGATACCAATGACCGTGGTAATAAATCAACTTATACGGGGCAACGTTCGTGATGTTTTTTCCTTGGTGGGCAAATTGCAGTAAACGCCGTTTTACAATGGCTTGTGTCAGGATATAAAAGCCCCCGAACAGCGAGGGACGCTGCTCAGGAGGCGTATGATAGACAATGAACGGTGAATCAATTGTCGGGTCGAGCAGAACCGTTAACAGCTTCCTGTCTAAAGCCGGAAACAGTAAGGTGATATGCGTAATGGCGGCAAAACGCAATATGTCCTTATCGGTACGAAAGGGACGCTGTGACGCGGCTAATCGATAGCCACCTTGGTGATATTCCAAGTCCAGATACTGAAGGCGCTCATTAAAGTCACGCCGTAGGGTACGAGTCGAGACATTGAGCTCTTCTGACAACTCGGATAAATAAACGGTTTCTCCTCGAAATAATTGACTGATAATAAACGCCAACCGAGACGCAAGCCGGTCATGGCGAGACACAGAAGTCGACATGATGTTGTCCTTATTAAAATAGCTCCGGCAAGCGGATAAAGTGGGTGTGGTGAACCTTATTGCGATAAGGTCTTTTGTCGTAAGTACGCCACAATGATGCAGGCAGGAACGGTAACCCGATAAGCGGGTCCCGCTAGGTCAGCGACAAGCCATGCCGAGCTCACTGCAAGACCAATCGGACCAGCAATCAAGGAAAGTGCCCGGTGTGCTGCAAAGAGTGTACCGAGTGTGGCTACCCCGCCGAGTGCATTAATCACACCAATGGCTGAGAGTGTGGCCACTTCCAGTGCGGCAATGCCCGAGGTACGGATAGCCGCTTGAACCGCTATCAAAATCAATTGTGGCGTGGGGTTGGTAAGGTTAAGCTGCATATTACGAGAAAAGGTTTGTAACTCTTCCGTGGTCAGCTCATTTAAGCTTTTTTCTAATACTTTCAATAACAAGTTTAATTCCAAGGTTTCGGTATTACCTTCCTTTGGATAATTGACATCAAGGTGGTCACAGACATCCTGTAAGATTTCACGGTACAGCACGCCCTTATTACCTCGAACGAAACTCATCAAGCTGTTAGCCCCAAAGGCTTGCAATTCAGCGGCAATCGACATCCAGTATTGCTGGTGCTCCGGATGGTAGAGTTGATATTCAGGCGAGCTGGTTAAGGTTTCAGTCCAACGCTTTTGTCCGTCTTTGCTGTCGTGAGTCAGTACAGACACAAGCAAGCCCAGTTCTTCATTGCTGCATTCACGTAAAAACGCTAAATCGGTATCTAATCGATAAGTTGCCATCAGTGTTATTCCCTAGCTTGAAAAAGAGAACACCACGATAACAACCTCACCGGACAGGTTATGTCCGGCTATTTGACTTTTTTTCGAGAAATAAATGAAGGGAAATGACAGGGTGTGTCACTGGTTTTATTTAACTGAATGATATTAATGAGTTTATTTGGTTTCGTGTAAGTGATATATATCTGAAAAATATTTGAGTTAGTGAAATAACTATCCTTTGATTAAAAAAATATAGAATACATATTTTCAATAATAAATTTTAAGTAAATGTAAAAAAGCTCAAAAAAACAGCATTCAAATAAGTGCAAAATGCATTTTTTACCTATCCAATTTCATCTGAGAGAGTCTTAATTAGTCTGATTTAAACCAACTAACATATTGATATATATGAAATTAATTTGTTGACTTGCTACTTGGAATGCGATTAATTAGTCACCTCGAAACAAAAAACGTAAGGTGAAAATATGTCTCATTTTCCATTAAATGCTTTTCCATCACTTATTCGTGACATTATTTGTGATGTTCATGAATGCACCCAAGCACCAGTTCCATTAATTGCCTCCTCTGTGATTAGCGCAATGTCTTTGTCTTGCCAAGGCTTGATAAATGTTAGAGTTAACCAAATGGCACCGTTTCCTGTGTCATTGTTTTTACTTGTGATAGCAAACTCAGGGGAGCGTAAAACAACAGTCGATAAAATAGTGATGAAACCTTTTTATCAATATGATACGAATTCATTAAAGGAGTTTGAACAAAAGAAAACAGACTATTCACTTGAAATGCAGATTTGGAAAGAGAAAGAAAAAGCTATCCTAAGCCAGATCCGTAAGAAAACAACTCAAGGGCAAAGTACTGAAGGGGTATCAGAGGAGCTCAAAGCTTTACAAATAAAGAAACCCATTCAGCCAAAGCATCATCGATATATTTACAACAATGTGACACCTGAAGCATTACAAATGGGGATGTTCAATAATTATCCTCATATTGGATTAATTGCTGATGAGGGGGCTAATATCTTAGATAGGCAAGTTATGAAGGATTTAAGCTTTATTAATGCCATGTGGGATGGTGTAAGTTTTCATGTTGACCGTAAAACAACATCAAGTTTTACGATAGAAGATGGGCGTATTACGCTATCTGTGATGGTGCAGAAAAAACCGTTTGATTTATATTTAAAGCGGCAAGGAGATAAAGCGAGGGGAAGTGGTTTTTTTGCGCGTTGTTTGGTTGTGAATATTGATGAAAATTTGACGACCCAAGGTGCACGTTTTATAAAAAATAACCTGACTCTAAATATGAATATTGGTTACTTTCATCGTCGAATAAATAATTTATTAGCTGAAAATAATTCAAAGAAAAAAACAGATGAAAAATTATGTTTACCACTGGAACCATCAGCAAAATACGCATGGGAACAAATTTACAATAGCATAGAGCGTCGACTGCTTCCGGAGGAAGAATATGCCAGTATGGGAGATTTCGCATCTAAATTAGCAAATAATATTGCACGTTTAGCTGCAGTATTTAGTTATTTTCTTGAAGGAAATTGTGACATAAAAAAGGAATATATTGATGGTGCATCAGTGATATGTGAATGGTATATGCAACAAGCTATTCATTTATTTGGGCATGAAAACGGGTATTATGAAGCCTTATTATTATCATGGCTACACCGTGAGTATTATCAAAGTGGTAGAGAGTGGGGGGTAATAAAGTTTAATGATATTCGACGATATGGTCCAAGTGCATTACGAAAAGGTAAGTTACTGGCAACGGTTATTTCAAACCTAGAAAAAGAAAATGCAGTATATACAAATTATTCTCTGCGTGGTGCAAAACTTGTCAATGAAGGTAATAAATTTGCTAACAATATTTTTACAAAACATCCTGCGTATTCATTTTACCCATTAGGTACGACTGCTACTGTAGCAACTAATCGCAGAGTTTAATGATAAAATTGCACAAAAATAATATCAGAGTGAAATTATTCCCATTCTGACATTTTACCGAGTTAATAAAGGTCTATGGCTTTTGTTTTTCTCTAGTCGTTAAGTTTTATTGTGTCGGTATAGTAATATATGTTTATCATTATATACTCAATAAACTTCAAGTTGCATTTTTGAGCAACTGCGTAGCTCGAGCATTATGGGCATGAAGTGACACTGGTAATATGCAACTTCCAGTATCGCGATTATATATGTTTTTATTAATAATACATATATTAATTACCATATGTATTTAATGATGATTAATATCATTTAATAGAAATGGATTCTAATTATATTAACTAAATGTATGCTCAGTTAATTAATGAGGTCGCATCTCTTATGCCTCATTGGTTATCATCATAATAATATAGATTGGAATAACATAATTACTGATACCGACACTTCCTTTTAATATCTAATTAAGGGATGTCAAAATAAAGATGAAACCGTATACGTATAATGCGCAATATCAACAAGCCTTCTCGGATGTGATTAATGATGCTGTACAAGAGTTTCCTCGTACGCTTGCTTTGCGAATCGATCTTCACTTCCCTTCTGATTACCAATATGGCGATTCAAATAAAGAGATAACGCGTTTTATCGAATCGTTGAAAGCAAAGGTTAAAGTTGCTAGTAAAAATAAAAATCACGATTGGGAACGTAACTGGCATAATCGTTTACGGTATATTTGGGTACGTGAGATTGGTGAGCTTAATCACCGTAAGCATTACCACGTTTTATTACTGCTGAATAAAGATTTTTACTGGAGTGCAGGACACTTTGGATCAACGACCAGCTTAGCAGGACTGATCCAGCAAGCATGGTGTAGTGCGTTGGGCATTGAGTTAGCCCAATACAAAGGGCTGGTTCATTTCACGAAAAACGGGATTTATGTACTCAATGTGAATAAACGTGAATATCTCCAACAATTGGCGAATTTACAGGGGCGTCTAGATTACTTAGCGAAAGACCATACAAAGTGTTATCACGACGGTTATCGATCTATAGGGATGAGTCGTAGATAACTTATCTATAGGGATACTTTAGTGTTATTAGTTGAAAGGGCAAGAGGATTTGCCCTCATAATGATTTTTTAGCTTCTATCAAATAATGTGCGTAGTTCAATAGGATAATAATTACTTATAAATGATTCTGCTTCACTCTTGCTCAATGGTTTCATATCGATATGTTTACCTGAACGAATACGAATACTCGAAACAGGAATGTGTACAACACCAGTTGGTGACCGATTGATAACAATCCATTCACCAGACTCCACAGTTTTTGAATGGAAAGGACGGTCAGCTATGAGCTGGCTACAGTAAAATATGTCTTTTGCAGGAACTTCTAGCTCTAATGCAATATCTGCCCAGTAGCAGTTTTGGTCGCCAAATGAGTTCAATGTATCCATTTCAATCTTAATTTCAGTAAGGCCTAATAATTCAGCGCAGCTTTTGAGTTTAAGTATTTTATCGACATAACCATTTTTATTGCTTAGTTCACGACGTATGAAGATAGTTTGAGCTGATATTTTAGCTAAGTGGAGTTGAGTGTGTTGATATAGCCGTAAAACTTCATCACATATTTTCTGAACTTTATCACTATCTAGCGTGCTCAATATTTCTTTTTCATTACGATCATAGTGATAGTTGAAGTAGTCAGTATAAATTCTGTCTTCGCAGAAAGGGAGTCTTTGAATGTTTAAAGCTCTAGATAAAAATAGGTTAGTAATGCGTACCCAAACCGCTTTCCACAATTAAAACCAGTAACTCGATTTGGATCATTAGAACATGCTTTTCCTATTCCGATACAGTCAAAAAGTAAATCATCTTGTATTTGAAATAGTTGTTCACTATTGCTTCTCGGGAAAATCTCATCTTGTCTTGTAACCATAAAGGTATTCATTGTTGGAAATCCTTTTGCTTAGAAATCTAGAACAATAATGACATAGGTTAAATACTTTTTTCTTAAGAATTTTCAATTCTACCTTTTTAAGAGTATTGAGCATACGTATGACTCTAAGTGAATATTTTTTTGAATGTTAAAAGGTCGAGATTCATACAAAATAACACTAATTGTTCATTTATTGCGCGGTTGAGCTGAGCTTAAATTTTTACTCAAGCTCTGCTACTAGTATTAGAAAAAAAGAATACATATCCTGTATTTGGTCAACAAGAAATAGTTAAATCTATCAATTAAAAAAGGATATGTTATGAAAAATCAAATGGTTATTTTGAGAGTGAAGGATGTGATTAGCCGATTGAAAATCGGTAAATCAACATTATATGACTGGCTAAATCGCAAGTCACCAAGGTTCAAAGGTGATTTTCCGAGGCCTGTTAAGATTAGCGAAACAATGGTTGGTTGGCTTGAAGATGAAATAAATAACTGGTTAGAAACTAAAAAAAATAAAAGAGGGTAAAAGATAGATATGGCGGCTGCAATTGCCGCCATGAACTAATATTATTTTGATTTCTCAGAAAAAATGTTTTTTATTGATTGCTGATAATTTTTATTGGATTCTGAATCACCACTTTTTGGTCTAAACCAGGTCATTAAATTACTTTTAATTGTATGTTGATCGACTTTAAATGACGATTCTGTACCTTCTAGTTCTAATGATTTCTGTATTAACATTGGAATTATATCTTTAATGGCCTCACGATAAGACCTCCAATTCTTTTTATCAGGATCTGCTGTAAGGTAATCAATTACTTCTTTTTTCGTTTTTTCAGAATCTTGAGTTCGCTTATTTTGTGAGCCACGCCTTGAAAAGTCGGCTCTTCGCTCTTCCAAAGTGTTATCTGAAGTGTTTCCGGACGGATATGAACTTAAACCATCACAATAACCAATACGATAGTAAGCATCAAGAAGGTAGTCAAATGCTTGTTGTGTGTTATGAGCTTGAAGTTTTAATTCCGATGCAGCATAAAGTCCAATTGCATAATAGAGTTGTGATGATGGAGTATTATTATGAATTATATTGAAGTGATACTCGTATATTATAGATTCAACAGTAGTAGGAATAACATAATTATCAGGTCCATACACAGCATCCGGATCAAGCTGATCCAATTCATTAACCTGTGCTTTGACGTATTCTATAATTTCATTGAACAGCGCAACTGGAGAATTAGTCTTAATGCTTCCTTTTTCTTGTTCATTTACTATGGCCTCAATAGCAAGTGACTTAAACTTTTTCTTCATTTGAAGAATGATATTTTCCATTATTCTACTCCTATGAGGTTAACTTACTTTACGCTATCAGAGCCATAAAGTTATAACAGTCTGCTTATTTTTTTGCTAATTTATTGAATAGAACTACATTATGAGCTCAAAGGTAATGCTTATCAGAGTTTTTAATAAATAGGTGCATAAACTTCCTAACATATGCTTTTTGCGTCTCCTTGAAGTGGTCAACTAATTGTCCACTCTATTAGACTGTTTGTAAAACAGTCGCTCAGATTCATTTGGGGTCAATCCCCCGTTATACCAGAGGGGTCTGATGCCACTGTAATAGCCTGTGATATAACCGATAATTCTACACTCTGCTTCTTTCAAGCTTTCATAACCGATTGAAGGCATCCATTCATGTTTTAAACTTCTAAAAAATCGCTCCATTGGACTATTGTCCCAACAGTTACCTCGTCGGCTCAGACTTTGGGTGATTTGATAACGCCATAATCGGTGACGATACTCAAGGCTAGTATAATGGCTCCCTTGGTCACTATGAAACATCAGACCTTTTGGGTGCCCCCGCATTTCCCAAGCCATTTGCAAGGCTTTTAATGTCAACCCTGTGTCGGGGAACGTTGATAGAGCCCAACCAACGGGTTTCCGGGCAAAAAGGTCTAACACGACAGCCAGATAAGCCCACCGTTTTCCTGTCCAAATATAAGTCACATCACCGCACCATACTTGATTGGGCGCTGTGACAGCAAATTGGCGGTTGAGTAAATTTGGGATGTCGATATGTTCTTTACTTCCGTGTTTATACCGATGCTTCACCTGTTGGCAACTTGTAATCCCAAGTTCTTTCATTAAATTACCTACAAGGTAACGGCTCATTTTCACACCATATTGAGTCGCCACTATCGTGGCAATAGTCCTTGCGCCAGCAGAGCCGCCACTTAAATTCCAGGCATCTTTGACTAAGCTTCGTTTAATCGCTCGTACGCCGTCAGGTAAGGCATTTTTCATTCGATGATGCCAGTGACGATAGCTGCTGCGATGACGTTCAAAAAGTTGGCAAAGTGTTGTGACGGGGTAATGCGCTCTGAGTTTGTCGATTATCGCGAATCCTTCAGTGAGTCCGACATTAATAGCGCCGTAGCCTTTTTTAGGATTTCGTTTTCCATTTCAAGGCGTTGTATCTTTTTTTTCATCTCACGAAGTTCAATCTGTTCTGGCGTAAGCGGGAGCCCTGTTGGTGTTTTGCCTTGTCGTTCTAATCTCAGTTTTTTAACCCAGCGATTAAGTGCGGCAAGGCTAACGCCCATAGCCTGAGCGGCTTTCGCCACGGAGTAATGATGGTCAACGACCATTTTAGCAGCTTCGAGTTTAAACTCTGCTGAATATTGCTTAACCATGTGCTCACCTGTGATGTTATTGAGGTAAGAATATCACCTCTAGTCAGGTGGCCAAATTAACTATGCCACTTCACCTGTCGCTACCACTAGGCTTGTTATAAAGGTACAATCAGTTAACTTTTTTAATATACAATGTGCTGATTACAATGACTAATAACAATTTCTCTTCAACAGTGGCATTTCTATGGTCAGTAGCTGACCTGTTACGTGGCGACTTCAAGCAATCTCAATATGGACACATCATTCTCCCTTTCACTCTGCTAAGGCGCTTAGAGTGTGTCCTTGCAGCTACAAAGGCTGATGTTCTGGCTAAATACGACGCAGTAAAATCAATGCCGATTGAAGTGCAGGACAAACTGCTTATCCATGCTGCGCAGTTAAGCTTTTATAACACCTCAAAAATGGATTTGAACCGTCTGGGTGAAACAGGCGTAGCAAATAATCTTCAAAATTACATTCAATCATTTAGCCCAAATGCCCGTGAGATTTTTGAGCACTTCGACTTTTTTAATACTATCGACAAACTAGAAGAAGTCGATCTGCTTTATAAAGTTGCGAAACGTTTTGCGACTACCGATCTTCACCCTGACACCATCAGCAACTACGGTATGGGTTTAGTGTTTGAAGAGCTTATCCGCCGCTTTGCCGAAAGCTCGAATGAAACAGCAGGGGAACACTTTACCCCAAGGGATATTGTTGAGCTGACAACGTCATTACTTTTCACTAATGAAGAAGAGTTAACCAGTTCAGGCTTGGTACGCTCAATCTACGACCCTACAGCAGGAACTGGTGGCTTCTTATCGTCTGGTATGGAGTATGTCCACAAACTCAATGAGAAAGTCTCTCTATCTGCATTCGGACAAGAGCTGAACCCAGAGTCATACGCAATCTGTAAAGCCGATATGCTGATTAAGGGGCAGAAGGTCGATAATATCAAGCTGGGCAATACCTTATCGAATGACCAGCTCCGCAGTGATAAGTTTGACTATATGCTATCTAATCCACCTTTTGGTGTGGATTGGAAGAAAATCCAAAAATATATCACTGATGAGTTACTCAAAAAGGTTTTGAAGGTCGCTTTGGTGCGGGCTTACCTCGCGTGTCTGATGGTTCATTACTGTTTTTGATGCACTTAATTAGCAAAATGCGCCCTCAACATGAAGGTGGTTCACGTATAGGTATCATCCTGAATGGTTCCCCACTTTTTACTGGCGGAGCTGGTAGTGGTGAGAGTGAAATTAGACGCTATATTCTGGAAAATGATTTACTTGAAGCGATTGTGGCGCTGCCTACCGATATATTCTACAACACGGGTATTGCTACTTATATTTGGGTGTTATCTAACCATAAGCCAACTGCTCGCAAAGGCAAGGTTCAATTAATTAATGCGTCAAAAGAACGCGCTAAAAAGGCAGGCGCGGGCGTAGTGGTGGCGGTGAAGTCGAAGGCGATGATGAAAACGTGTTTTATGCTGCCATGCGTAAATTACTGGGCAGTAAGCGAAGAGAACTGACAGAAGAAGCGATTGAGACAATCGTGCAAACATACGGTCAGTTTGTAGAAAATGATTTTAGTAAAATCTTTGATTACAAAGCGTTTGGCTATCGACGAATTACGGTTGAACGTCCACTGAAATTAGCCATTTTCCCGAAAGATGCTATACGCCTCGAAGCTCTGCAAGTAGATAGTGTTTGGCAGAAAATAGATGAAGCTACTCAGAGCTCCATTCTTGATGCACTTGCTTCCTTTGACTCTGAAAAAATATTTGTCTCGTGATAAATTCCTCAAACAGTTAAAAACCAAGCTGGCAGACGTTAAATTAAGTGCAGCACAGCTAAAACTAATAGTGAAAGCCGATTTACAGCTTGGCCTTATGATTGGAGAAGAACCAAAGCCTTATCTGCCTGCAGCAAAAGAAGGCTCAGGTGCTGTGCCAAAAGACCCCAAAACTGAATTGCTTAACGAGATCATCCAGCGAATGAACGACTTGTTTATTGAAGACGGTTTGTCTGAAAATGATATGCTCAATTATGCGAATACCATCGCAGGAAAAATCTCAGAAAATAAAGTGGTTATGGATCAGCTGCGCAGTAACACCAAAGAACAAGCTATGCTCGGCCAATTCCCTGAGTCAATCAATAATGCCATTATTGAGAGTATGGATATTCATAATGAGATGGCAATGAAACTTCTATCTAATGAAGCGATAGCGAAAGGCTTTGCTGGATTGATGTTTGATGTGTTAATGAAGGGATTAGGAAAGGCAAGTGAAGCCCAACGCTAGCATTTGATAGCTCACCACCTTGTGGGAATGTACTTTGGGGGTGATGTATCGTTATATTTATATGCTTTTAATAAGCAAAAGCATTTGATGACATAGTCTGTTACTACATTGGTATTCACCTTCGGCACAATTCAGTTAATCAAGAGAGTGATATCGTCTACAATGAGCGAGAAGCTGATATATTAGGTCAGAAAATGACAATAGTTATTGAATTTTAATTAACTCATTGCAAACATTATGGTTTGATAAGCGATGAAAATACAAAAATGCCTCTCCTTATTCTTATTACAATAAGGAGAGAAGACTATCATTGCTATGATTCTGGTTTAGCAATTTCTGTTATGAATTTCTTAGCAACAGCGGACTCATACTTTCTATAATCATCAAGATATTGAACATCTATATGATTTTTGTAGCGAACATTAAATTTATTCGCTGTTCCTGTTTTATCATCTTTGCGTTCATCTGTTGGCCTGAAAAATTTATTGTAGCGACGTGGTGATACTCCTTCAAAATCACAAAATATCACTTTAGATGATTCTTCATTCTTTGTTATAGCATCATTATGTAGGTCAAGAGCAAGACTTTTATCAAAAGGTTCTATGTACACGACTTTTTTTATTCCTGCAGCGACAATATGTCTTGCACAGTTATGGCAAGGGTAAGTAGTCGTATAAAGAATTTTATCTTTAGTATCGCCATTTTGTTTTCTAGCCATCGAAGTAATTACGTCCATTTCAGCATGAATTGATCTGGAGTATTCCATTATGTTTGAAATTTTACTATCTTTATAAATACTTTCTGTAATTTTGTCTAAGTTGTTTAAAAGTAGGCGCATATTAGTATCGCGTACAGAGTGTTCCGCAGAAATACCTAAAACAGCACTGATTTCATTGGATAATATATTTTTGATACGTTCTTTAATTTTAAGCTTGTTCGTATCATTATAACACTTACCACTTTTGTGAACGCATCTATGATCCTTATCAAAATCATCACTGCTATACAATCCCCCACCAGCTTTAGGTACGTCGTTTTTTCCTACCGCGAGCAGGTTCCCTTCATCATCAAATAATGCAGCTCCAACTTGACGTGACAGACAAGCTGATTGTAATGATGTTGAAAAAGCAGCGTACATACCTTTTTCGTTAAATGTGGGTGTTAAACCATTTTTACCATGAATAAGACCAAAAAAACGTTCAATTTTCTTCTTTAATTCACTTTTTTGACTGAAGTTGTTTTTAATGAAAAAATCGGAATCAAGAATAGTTTCTCCAGTTCTTTGTCCATGATCATCAGAGGATTTATTATCAATATTGATAATCAAATGGAGATCATCCTTTGTGGATTCATCTGCAATGAGATTCGGTATTCGATAATCTAAATCACGCAAAACTCCTAATAAGTAGAAGTTATGCTGATATATAACCCTGAATAACTCTGCTTCTTCAGGTCTTTTGAACTGGTCAATGATGAATACAGTGCCTTTATAGGCCTCATTAGTATAATCAATTTTTTTCTTTTCTGTGGCGATTGCAGCAATTGCCGCTTCTGCTAGCAATTCATTTCTGTTGTAATGTTTGCGAAGTTTATTGGCAATATCTTGAAGTTTTAGATGTCTGTTTACTTTAGTACTTTTGGCGTATTCTAGTGCTTCCGCCTCAAAATATAATGGACTCTCCAAAAATGTACTTATTCGGATGTGAACAACATTGTAGTCCCAATCTTTGGATATTTCTTCAGCAATTTCGTATATCGTTCTCATGCCGCATCCCACATATCCACACAATCCAAGATAGATATCTTTTGATTGCCGTGAATTCAGGAATTCCATTGATGATGCTGACGTGGCGTCTTTTTTTTCATCTCGTTTTTGCGGTACTTTTTTTGCTGCTTCAGCCATTGCCTAATTACCTAATCAAAAATTATATCAGTATTCATTATTTCAATAAATGCATCTAGAACTTCTTTATTTTCCTTTCTACATTCAAATGAAATTACGTTATCACAATTAAAGGTTGTTAATTCAATGCAAATAGAATTATCCTGATCATTGGAAGCTACGGTAGATTCAGTGTCATTAAATGTTATTATATTCATTTCTTTTATCCAAACATAACAAAAACTATATGGTCTTTAGTGTACTACAAAAGCGCGCACTTTCCCTTATTTTTAGAGGGGTAAGTGTGCTCCACTTCATATTTTTCCTCAGACATAAAGTAATTACACATGATGTAGAGCTTTTCATACTAATCAAAACACTAAAACTCATTAATGTTTTAGTGTTTCTTTCTACTATTGTGAAAATGACTTCGTTGACCTTACTCACTATCCACTATATAGTGCAGTGGTCACGAGGCTAAATATCTTGATGACAAATAGCTTGTGCTGTAACAGTGTCAAGTGAAGTCTACTTTAGTAAATACAAATTACCCAACTAGCGATATCCCTCTGACTCCTCCTTCAATAATACTTCCGCTATCTGCTTCCTCAATAAAATCAGCCCACCATTGCATCATGGGGCGTCTTTGCTCTAGGTAGTCACTGCGATTATAGGCGCGTCTAACTTCATTTTTATCAACGTGGGCGAGTGCGGCTTCGATGACATCTGGTGGGAAGCCTTGTTCATTGAGTGCGGTACTGGCAATTGAACGTAGACCGTGAGAAACAAGCACACCTCCGAATCCAGCACGTTTTAATGCAGCATTGACGGTTTGGCTATTCATGGGCTGGGTAGGCTTGATTCGGCTAGGAAAGATAAACTCACGATTACCACTTAATGGTTTCATTAGATCTAAAATAGCCAAAGCAGCGTCAGACAACGGAACGGTATGTTCACGGTTCATCTTCATTCTTGCTGCAGGTATCTTCCATTCCTTGGTCTCAAAGTTGATTTCATCCCAACGGGCTTCAGCAGCTTCGGCAGGGCGCGAGATGGTGAGTAGCTGCCACATAAACAAGCATCGAGTAGATAGACTAATACTAGCTGTACGCATTGTCTGCATGAGCTTTGGCAGCTGATCTGGGGGAATACTTGGCATATTTTTTTTCTTGGGTTTTTCAAAAGCTTTGCCAATATTGATACTCGGTACGGCATCAATTAAGCCAGTATTTTGAGCATAAATCATTACTTCATTGATACGCTGACATAGGCGACGAACCGTTTCTAGTGCGCCTCTAGCTTGAACCGGTTGTATTGCTTGAACCAATATGTGCGCTTTGATATCGGTAACGCTGATGTCACCAATGGCAGGGAACACATCTCGTTCAAGTGAACGCCAAATATCATTGCCGTAATCTTCGGTTACGGTGGACTTCTTCACTTCCCACCAACGTTCAGCGACAAGTTGAAAGGTATTTGCCTTAGCTTCTATGGTGTTACGGACTTGCTCTTTATAGTGATCTTGTGGGTCTATTTGTTTAGCAAGCAGTGTTCTTGCTTCAAGGCGATAGCTACGTGCATCTGCAAGGCTGACGGCAGGGTAAGAGCCTAGGCTCTTTTTAGCTCGCTTTTTAGTGAGAGGGCGAATGTAGCGAAATGACCACAGCTTGCTGCCATTGGATTTAACCAATAGCTCTAATCCATCGCCATCATAGAGGACATAATCACTCTGTTTTGGCTTTGCTGCATCGATCTCTTTTGCGGATAAGGGTTTGGTTTGTCTTGCCATTTTTGATGTTCCATTGTTTTTAGGCACCTCAAAAACTATAAAGGTTAACGAGGTGCCTATCAAGGTGCCTAAGATGATTGGATTTAATTAGGTGACATCAGACTACGCAGGACATAAAAAAGCCCACAACTCATTGAGTTAGCGGGCTTTTCAGTCTTCTTTGGACGTCCTTAGAAGATAATTTGGTGGAGCTGGCGGGAGTTGAACCCGCGTCCGAAATTTCTACATCCTCGGTACTACATGCTTAGTCTAGTCTTTAATTTCATTTGCCAACTGCGGACAGACACGCCATCAACAAACTATCCTGATTAAGTTTAACGCTTCAACCCCAGGCAAGGCATCCACGCGATCTCTTTTGGGTTTGACTTCTCTTGATCCCCGTCCTAAGAGCGGAGGCTAGGGAGAGAAGGCTCTAAGCAGGTTATTAAGCTGCTAGTGCGTAGTTTTCGTCGTTTGCGACTATTTTTTTGCGGCTTTTTACGAGGCCAACCGCCCCTCGGCATGCACCTTGGGTTTCGCAAATCCCGTCGAATCCAGAATCAGCCCCAAGTTGTGAGCGCAGTATAACAGAAAATAACTCTATAAAGCTAGGACTTAGCGATTAGAATGTTTCATTATACGTGCTTTATCTAATTGCCACTCTCTATCTTTGATATCAGAACGCTTGTCGTGGGCTTTTTTACCTTTGGCGACGCCAATTTTCACTTTGCACCACGCGTTTTTCCAATATAAGGAAAGAGCGATGACGGTATAGCCTTCTCGGTTAACTTTACCGTAAAGGGTATCTAATTCACGTTGATTAAGAAGCAGTTTTCTACTGCGAGTTGGGTCACAAACTACATGGGATGATGCGACCGTCAGTGGTGTAAAGTTGGCACCAAACAGATAGGCTTCACCATCGCGCAGTAAAACGTAGCTATCACCAATGTTGGCTTTGCCCGCGCGTAATGATTTAACTTCCCAACCTTGTAGGGATAAACCCGCCTCGAACTCCTCTTCGATAGAATATTCGTGGCGAGCACGTTTGTTCATAGCAATTGTTGCTGAACCGGGTTTATATGGTTTTTTCTTTGTCATAGTTCATTCATTATACGTTAAGATGCGTTGAATGAAATCGTTCAACACTGATATTTTTGCGATTGTGCATTTCTTGCCCTGCACGGGTTTTGTTTTTTGAGTAACCCATCAATGGTGCTATTATATGCGCAGTTTTTGGGGATAGGAATTGATATGCCACAGATTAGTCGCTCTGCGTTAGTCCCTTTTAGCGCAGAACAAATGTATAAACTTGTGAATGATGTGGTTTCATATCCAAGTTTTTTACCGGGATGCGTTGGAAGCCGAATTATTAGCCAAAATTCTGATGAAATGACGGCATCGGTTGAGGTTTCAAAGGCGGGAATTAGCAAAACCTTCATTACGAAAAATGCGTTGGAAGACAATAAACGTATCCAAATGCAGTTAGTTGAGGGCCCTTTCAGAACTCTATCTGGGGGATGGCAGTTTATTCCTTTGAGTGCTGATGCCTGTAAAATTGAATTTCATCTCGATTTTGAATTTACCAATAAGCTGATTGAATTGGCATTCGGTAAAATATTCAAAGAGCTAGCCAACAATATGGTTCAAGCATTTACGTCTCGTGCTAAGGTCGTTTACCGTGTCTGATATCAATATTGAAGTGACTTACGCGTTACCTGAAAAGCAATTTTTGCTTTCAGTGAAGGTTGCAGAAGGAACGACGATTGAAGATGCCATTATTGCGTCGGGTATTTTAACGCTGCGTTCAGATATCGATTTAAAGAAAAATAAAGTAGGCATTTATAGTCGCCCAGCGAAATTGGGTGATGTGGTTCAAGAAGGGGATAGAATCGAAATTTATCGCCCATTGATTGCCGACCCGAAAGAGCTGCGCCGCAAGCGAGCTGAAAAATCGAAAGAGAATAATAAATAAGATATTGCGTAGTGAGCGAACCAATTTGATATGAAGCCGAGTGAAAGCTCGGTTTTTTTGTGTCTAATTTATAGATTTTTCTTTGTAGAGAGTGATGGATACGTCGATTTATAGGCTAGAACGTAGAAGATGGTGCTTCTATGTATTGGCGAGAATTTATAAAAGAATAAACAAAAGTACTAAAGTAACTACCTGTTTTTTATCCCATCATTTAAATGGGGCAGGTAGCTACTTATATACTCAAGTTATAAGACATACTTAAGTTATACACGCTCAAGCATTACGCTATATAGGGTGTTATTCCGCTGCTTTTGGTTCTGATGCTTTAACTTCACCAGCTTCCATGGCTTGTTGCGCTTCAAGGTTTTTCTCGTTTTTGATATCCGTCAGAATACCGTTGCGATCAAACGTCAGCGTCAATGTTTCTTGCTTCACTGGGTCATGCCCCAACTCTTGGCGGAAAACATAAAACCAAGTCTGAGAACCAAACGGGTCAGTCATCATTGGCGTGCCTAAAGCATAAGCAACCTGTTGCTGTGTCATTCCTTTTTTAATCTTCGCAACATCTTTCGCTGTCAGGTAGTTACCTTGGTTAATATCCGGATGATAGACAAGACGTTCCATCATTGAACAGCCTGTGGACATTAATGCGAATGATAGTGCTGCAGCAGTTAACAATTTATAACGCATGGATATCTCATTCCTTTTGGAGTCAGAACATCAATGATAATCGACATTGATACAATTTAAAACCTTCCAGATCGACTCTAAGACAACAGGAGATAAAAAAAGTTGTCGAAATTTAAGCTGCGAGCAACTCTTTTGCATTAGCCAACGTATTTTTTGTCACTTCAGAACCTGCAAGTAACCGTGCAAGCTCTTGTAATCTTGATTTTTTATCCAGTAACTGCATGTGAGTCTCGGTTTCTACACCGTTTGTTTCTTTACTAACATAAAAATGGTGATGACCGCAGCCTGCGACTTGAGGCAAGTGAGTCACACACATAACTTGGGTGGATTCGCCAAGTTCACGGAGCAATTTCCCGACGATAGCGGCGGTTGGGCCACTAATACCCACGTCTACTTCATCAAAAATTAACGCCGGAGTATCCATTTTTTTCGCGGTGATCACTTGAATGGCTAAAGCGATGCGAGATAGCTCACCACCTGATGCGACTTTTGCTAAGGCTTGATGAGGTTGTCCCGGGTTTGTGGTGACATTGAATTCGACTTTGCAGGCACCATCGATTTGCAAATGTTCAGGAACAAATTTTACATCAATCGTGAATAGACCATGAGGCATTGAAAGTTGGTGCATGCTGCTGGTAATTAGTTGGCTGAGTTCTTGTGCGTAGTGCAGGCGTACATGATGTAAACGTTCCGCACATTCTAACGCTTTTTGGTGATCAGTAATGACCTGCGCATTTAAAGCTTCACAATCTTCATTTTGATTAGCAATTTGATTTTGCTCTTCGACTAATTGCTGAAAGAGTTCAGGCAGAGACTCAGGCGTAACATGATGTTTGCGCGCCAAACTAATTTGTTTGGAAATTCGCTGCTCCAATTCAAACAAGCGATTTGGGTCTAACTCGTATTGATCGCAGTAATGTTTAATTTCATCACTCACTTCACTAACTTGGATGGCCGCTTCTTCCAGCATATCCAATAGTCCTGAAAATTTAGGATTCAGAGTGACTAAATCAGAAAGCTCATTTTTTGCCATATTAAGAAGGCTGATGACGTTCGCATCGTCACTTTCAGTTAGGATTTGAGCCGCTGTTTGCCCAATAGTTAAAAATTGTCCGTGATTAGCAAGCTGCTTATATTCTTGGTCAATTTCCTCAAACTCCCCTTGAACGGGTAGGAACTCATTTAACTCTTTTAAATGATAATCAAGCAATTGTTGGCGAGATTCACGCTCTTGCATCTGTTTTTGAAAAACAGCTAATTGCTGACAAGACTCATGCCACTTTTGCCACGTTTGCTTCATTTGAGCGAGTAATTCTTGCTGATTAGCATAAGCATCAAGTAAGGATTGCTGATGGTCATTATCCAGTAATAACTGGTGAGCGTGTTGGCCATGAATTTGGATCAGTAATGCACCGAGTTCACGTAATTGGGATAAGGGAACGGAAACTCCGTTAATAAAGCCTCGAGAGCGCCCATCGGTTGCGATGGTACGGCGAAGCAAGCATTCATTTTGATTATCAAGTTGATGCTCAATGAGCCAGTTTGCCGCCATTTGAGCGTCAGACAGTGAAAAACGAGCACACAGGTCGGCACGTTGAGCACCAGGGCGAACCATGTTGGCTTCACCTCGGTTTCCTAAACATAAGCCAAGAGCATCGATAGCGATGGATTTACCCGCACCGGTTTCACCTGTAATTGTCGTCATGCCGCTACGGAAATCGATTTCTAACTCACGAACGATAGCAAAATTATTGATGGTTAGCTGGGTTAGCATCTGAGCTCTCCTGTTTAAATACACACCTGTGTTTTCATACAGTTTAACCTGTTTTTTTATACAGTAAAGAGGCAGTGCGAAAAATTTAAAAAGTTTTTTTAGACCAACCAAGTTTTGAGCTTAATGTATTGAAATAATTGTAATCTTTTGGATGAACTAAATTCAGACTCTTCGAGCTGCGTTTAATAATCACCTCTTCGCCATCCTGTATAGGTAGCATAATTTGACTGTCGCAACTGACTTCATAATCAATATTGGTGCGTAAAAATTTTAAGCGAATACTGCTGTCGCTACTGATAACTAATGGGCGAGACGATAAGGTGTGCGGGAACATCGGCACGAGTACAATAGCGTCTAGATTTGGTGTAAGGATAGGGCCCCCAGCGGATAAAGAGTAGGCTGTTGAGCCTGTCGGGGTTGCAATAATTAAGCCGTCTGAGCGTTGCGAAAAGGCAAATTTTTCATCAATGTAAACTTCAAACTCAATCATATGCGCGACTTTGCCAGGGTGAAGAACGACTTCGTTGATGGCGCTACTTTTACGGGCTTTTTGATTTGCTTTGATAACTTGAGCTTCTAATAAAAAGCGTTGTTCTTCATGATATTCCCCATCAAGAACACAAGAAAGTTGTTGAAGGGCATTGTCGGGGTCTAGGTCGGTTAAAAAACCTAAATTACCACGGTTTACGCCAATAACTTTATTGTTATAGCGGGATAAAATTCGCGCCGCTCCAAGCATGTTTCCATCGCCTCCGACAACGACGACTAAATCTGCTTGTTGACCGATTTCTGTTAAAGTTCCTGTATTGGCATCTTTTAATTTCAAATCCTTAGCCACTTGTTTATCAATTATTGCGTGGTAATTTTTTGAAATCAGCCAATGATAGATAAGTTCATGGGTCGCCAGTGCTTCAGGGTGCCTTGGGTGTCCGACAATACCGATAGTTTTAAATTGTGAAGATGGTGTCATCTTAGCCTTTTGCATACTTTTTTAACTCCTCGTTGTATGACTTCCCTTGAATCCCTGTATTAGATCCCCATAATACTCTCATAGATAGAATTATTGCTAAATACGCGGAGATATTCATGAGTAGTAAAGAACAAAACATGCATGATGAGCAAGCTTCTGAGCAAAATGAAACACAAAAAGTGCAAGCAGAGCAAGAAGTTGATACTCAACAAGCGGATTTACAAGCCGAAGAACAAGCGTTAGCAGCGCGTATTGCTGAGCTTGAACAGCAACTTGAAGCTTCCCGTAAAACTGAACGCGAAGCGATGTTACGTGCTCACGCTGAAATCGAAAATATTCGTCGTCGTACAGAACAAGATATTGAAAAAGCCCACAAGTTTGCGCTTGAGAAGTTTTCCAATGAATTGTTGCCTGTGATTGATAACTTAGAGCGTGCAATTGAAGCCGCTGATCGTGACAACGAAGAATCCAAAGCAATGTTAGAAGGCTTAGATCTTACGTTGAAAACGTTCTTAGATGCCGTTTCTAAGTTTGGTATTGAGCCTGTTGATGCGGCGAATGTGCCATTCAACCCTGAAGTTCACCAAGCCATGACCATGATTGAATCCCCAGACCATAGTTCAGGTCAGGTGATCAACGTAATGCAAAAGGGTTATACCTTGAATAACCGTCTGCTGCGTCCTGCAATGGTAATTGTTTCTAAATAAGTTTAGAACATAAATAATTTTAGGGTATATAACGAGAATGGGATGCTGAGCATCCCATTTTTCTATGATGAATTTCTGCAAGCTTCATCACCAACACATTTACTTTCTATAGAATGCGTTTATTCAGGAATAACCGGATACCAATCAATCGGTGTGCGACCTTGTTGTTCAAGTAATTGATTAGCTTTCGAAAAATGACCACATCCTAGGAAGCCTCGATGCGCAGAAAGTGGTGATGGGTGAGGTGCTTTAAGGACATGGTGGCGTTTAGTATCGATAATGCGACCTTTCTTTTGCGCATGGGATCCCCATAAAAGAAAAATCACGCCTTCTGTATGATCATTAATCGCCTGAATCACTTTATCTGTAAACGTTTCCCAGCCTAAATGTGCGTGTGAGTGCGCATTGCCTTGTTCGACAGTTAATACAGTATTGAGAAGTAAAACCCCTTGCTGCGCCCAGCTAAGTAGGTACCCATGTTCTGGGCGGATAAATCCAGGAATATCTTTCTCAAGCTCTTTATACATATTGACGAGTGAAGGTGGCGCTTTAATACCGGGGCGCACAGAAAATGATAAACCGTGTGCTTGTCCTGGTCCATGATAGGGGTCTTGTCCTAAGATCACGACTTTGATGTCCGCTAATTCAGTATAGCGAAACGCATTGAAAACATCTTCTTGCGGCGGGTAGATTACTTTTCCGCTTTCTCTTTCTTTTGCGACAAACGCGAGAGTCTCTTTGAAATAGGTTTGTGATTTTTCCGCACCGATTACGTCGTGCCAAGTCATCGTATTTGACATGAATGATTCCATAGTGATGTGTTTTATAGTTCGTAGCTTACTGGTTCATGACGTATAGATAAAGTGTTGTTCTGCGCTAACTCTCTAAAAGCGCTTCAAATTAATTTGAGAATTTACAAAAATAATTAAAAAAACCAAACGTGAATATTGATTTAAATCATGAAGATGCACTGGTTTGGTTAATTACCATACGAAATATTTGATAAATATCAAAGAATGTAGGGGTTCTAGCTGGTATATATTAGATAAACAGGTTGGTTAGACCAATTATCCAATCAACAGCGATTAAAAACAGTTAGCAAAGATTGATCAAAATCTGATTCGAACGTGGAGGTCGAGATGATTACTGGTATTCAAATTACTAAAAGTGACAACGCAGCACTGCTAAACTCTTTCTGGTTAATTGATAGCGAGACAAATGAAGCTCGTTGTGTATGTGCGAAAGCAGATTATAGCGAAGGTCAGGTTGTTCCTAAAGATGAACTGGGTGCTTTTGAGAGCCGTGAAGTTCCTCTCGAAATGAAACCAACTGTTCGTGTAGAAGGTGGTCAGCACTTAAATGTTAACGTATTAAGCCGTGAAACATTAGAAGATGCAGTAAAAAACCCAGAAAAATATCCTCAATTAACTATCCGTGTTTCTGGTTATGCAGTTCGCTTTAATTCATTAACGCCTGAACAGCAGCGTGACGTTATTACTCGTACTTTCACTGAAAGCCTGTAATAAACATTAAGGGGTCAATAGATCTCTTATCTTAATAAATTCTAAAAGCCATTGTTCTCAATGGCTTTTTTATTTGCCTCTAACAAAGTTGATTATTTCCTCCCTTGGTTATTTATATTTCAATATTCTTCCAGCATACAGCATTTGTTAGGGAGAATTTATGCCATTCAATACAGCAATACAGCAGACAGTAAGTAAGGACGAACTTTCTTTTGTTGAAGAAGGTTTAAATTTATATCAACAAAATACATTTTTAGATTCATCATGCAGTTTTAGAGATAAATGGTCTAAGAATGTCACAAGAGAGGAGTTTTTAGGAAGAGATGCACAGAATAAAGATTATCTTTTAGCGTTACTATCACAAGGTGCTTATCAGAATAATTGGCGTGATATTCAAGGAGTAGAAAAACTTAGCCCATCAAAAATTAATGAATTAGGCATAGATGCAGAACTTTTAAATAATGAATTTACAGGTTTTCAATCAAATATTTGTTGTTTTAATGGTCTGTATATTATTTGCTTTGCGGGGACGAATGATATTGTCGATTTTTATGCCAATATTCGGCAAGGGCTAGGATATTACGAACCTCAATTCTTTCAGGCTGTGGGGTTAACTAATATTCTATATCGAGCCGTGAAAGGCAATATTATCTGTACAGGGCACTCTCTAGGGGGAGGTCTTGCATCAATAGCCGCTCTGGCGAGTCAATCACCTTGTATTTCATTTAGTCCTTCAGGGCTTGCTCAAAACACAGTAAATAAAATTGGAATGGATTATAACATTGCTAAGCAACAAGCAGATGAAGGTTTGATACGCTTTTATACTGTTCAATATGATTGGCTTGATGCACTTCAAAACACGTTACCAATCCCTTCTGCGTTGGGAAACCGTATCAAAATGGCTTATAGCGAACATAATTCTTGGAAAGACTGGTTACCACACCGTTTGATGGCCAGGAGCTTTATTGCACATTCAATGGTTAAGATTATTAGGATGATGTGCAAATATAAACCATGGAATAATTGGAATGCGATTACAGGTGAATTTGATAAAACAGCGGATTCTATGTTGAATGAATTTCCTAACGTAGAGCAGAAACAAAGTCTTAATTGGCAAGAAAGCTGTAAAAATTCAATTAAGAAAGAAAACATCAGTGAATTTAAAGCGTTGCTTTCAATGAAAAATAAGCACTGCGATATTGATAAACTTGCTATGCAATCTGTTCGTACAGGTAATAGCCAATTTATAAAAGTATTATTGGAGTCACCATATGGGCAGGGAATTAAAAAAATGCAGTTGGCTCAGCAAAAAACTGTTTTACATTTAGCGGCTCAAAGCGGGAGAGTGGCTCAATCAGAAATTTTGCTGAGTAATGGTTTAATAGTCAACGTGAGAGATAATTTGGGAAATACTCCGTTGCATGATGCTTTAAATAGTCACTCTTTAGATGTTGCTGAATTATTATTATCGAATGGCGCAGATTGGAGAATGGAAAATAATCAGGGTTATAACTGCCGAGATATTTTAGATAATCATATGATAAAAGCAGAATCGTTAACTAATGAAAGCCGGGCTATGAGGGAGAAGGTCTATAAGTTAATGAATTAAAAACGGGCCGAAGCCCGCTTTTGTCAGTATCACTCGATTGAGTTTTACTTGGTTTTATTGCTATCTGCAGTTGCAGATGGCGCAGTTGTAGATGACATAGCTGGAGTGCGACGTTTGCCGATATTTTTCTTATCGCGATGGCGTACTTTTTCTTTTTTCTTGCTTTGCTCTTCTTTTTTCTTCTCTTTACGCTTAGCCAGCACTTTCTTAGATGGTTTTGGCTTATTCAGCATCGCTTCAGAAGGCGCTTTGGTTGTTGGGCGTAATGAATCTACCACACGCATCTTAATCGGATCTTCGATGTAGCGAGTGATTTTGCCCAGTAGAGGGAAATCGTGCGCTTCCACTAAAGAAAGGGCAGTACCTTTGCGTCCAGCACGACCAGTACGGCCGATACGGTGCAAATAGACATCTGCAGTGCGCGGTAAGTCGAAGTTAAAAACATGGCTGACGTTTTCAATATCTAATCCACGGGAAGCAACGTCCGTCGCAACGAGGACTTTAACTTGTCCAGTCACTAGGCGGCGAACGGCTTCGTTACGCTTCGCTTGCACCATTTCGCCTTCGATATAGCAAGGTTCAATACCAGCCTCACGCAGCCATTGGACAACTTCACGAACGCGTTCGCGCTTACGCACGAAGACAATCGATTTGGTGACATCTTCTTGCTTGATAAGATGGCACAGTAGCGCAGTTTTATGTTCTAACGTATCAGCGCGATAGTAGAATTGTTGGATTTTCTTGCGTTCACGGCGTGAAGGATCCGCTTCAATTTCGATAGGATCTTCGAGTAGGCGCTCAGCAAAATCACGAATCGCTTCACCTTCAAGGGTGGCGGAGAACAACATGGTTTGCTTACGCCAGCGGGTTTCGCCTGCGATAGTTTCGATATCGTGCGCAAAGCCCATATCCAGCATACGGTCAGCTTCATCGAGGATCAGAATTTCCACAGCGCGGCAATCGAAGTTTTCTTCTTTAATGTATTGCAGCAAACGCCCCGTGGTTGCGACGACGATGTCTTGGTTTTCGCTGAAAACTTCAGCGTGATTCATATACGCAACGCCGCCTGTAATGGTGGCAACGTCTAAATGATTATGTGCACACAACTCTTTAGCTTGATCAGCGACTTGCATAGCGAGTTCGCGAGTTGGTGTTAAAATCAGAACGCGAGGCGGACCTGATTTTTTTCTTGGGAAATCAAGTAAATGTTGAATAGCTGGCAATAAGAATGCCGCAGTTTTACCTGTTCCGGTTGGGGCTGAACCTAAAACGTCGCGTCCATCCATTGCAGGAGGGATGGCGGCTTCTTGGATCGCCGTCGGGCGCTCGTAACCTTTATTGGTCAGCGCGGTGATCAGGCTTTCATCAAGCTCAAGTTCAGAAAAAGTGGATGCAGTCATGATATACCTCTATTTGGGGCGCTGATTATAAACAGGTTAGCAAAATTGTTCACCACAAAAATCAGCTTTGTGCAGAGTTTACCTGTTTTTGTTGGCGGGGGGTATATAAGGAAGTGGCTTACTGATAATGCTCCCTCTTACCAAACTCTGTCATATAGTTGGTAAGAGGGATGAAGTGGAATTAGCTAAGCATGTTAATTAACCAAGTGTGGTAAGGAATTCCCACGAGGTCGATAAGTACAGCTCCGCTTAGAGGCACAATCATAAATGCTTTCATAGAAACTTGTTTGTAGCGCTCGCAGACCGATGACATGTTTGCCATTGCGTTCGGCGTTGCACCTAAACCATGTCCCATCATGCCTGAACACATTACTGCGGCATCGTAGTTTTTGCCTAACAGTCTGAAGACGACGAAAACAACGAACAGGATGATGGCAATAGTTTGCGCCAGTAAGATGATGAATAATGGCAGCGCGATGACTTTCAGTTCCCAAATCTTAAGCGACATCATCGCCATGGTTAAGAATAAGCCCAGTGAAACATCAGAAATTAAGTTGATGGATTTTTGGTTAATACGAACAATTTCAACTTGGTCGTTAATGTTGCGCACAATAATCGCGATAATCATGGCGCCTACATAGCTTGGTAAAGAGAATCCAGTAGCTTTAGTGAACTGGGCAGACGCAAACTGACCGACGACCATTACACCTAAAATCAGCGCTAACATTTTTAAGAATGCATGGGCGTCGATAGAGTCAATTTTACCTGCCAGTTTCTCTTCAACTTTCATGCTTTCAACATTATCTTCAGCTTGAATAGTGACGTTGTGTTTTTTAATTAAGTAGCTTGCGATAGGACCACCTAATAGGCTTCCTGAAATCAGACCAAACGTTGCAGCCGCAATCGCTGCTACGGTTGCAGACTGTACGCCAAGACCTTCAGCCATACTACCAAAGGCAGCCGCACCACCGTGTCCGCCTGTTAAGGAAACACCGCCAGCCATGATCCCGATAACCGGGTCGATACCTAGCAAATGCGCCAAACCGGCACCAAAGGTGTCTTGGAAAATAACCAATGTCCAGCAAATTAACAGGTAAGTAATCAATAAGCGTCCGCCGCTTTTTAATATGCGGAAGCTGCCATCAATACCCACAGTTGTAAAGAACGCCACCATTAAGAATGATTGTAAACTGGTATCGAACGTAATCTCAGCTAAATCGGAAGACTTTAATCCCCAGATAAGCAAACTGACTAAAAATCCACCAATGACCGGTGAAGGGATACAAAAACGTTGCAGCCATTCAATGCGCTTCTTGAGGTGAACACCCATTAGTAGGCAAACTACTGTCAGGAAGAGGGTGGTGAGTGTGTCGATTTGGAATGTCATATTTTTCCCTTTTTTATACTTTGTCTTTCGTGCTACAGCGTTGTTGGTTTCTCTTAGGTACCCTAGTCACATACTTTATGTATGCTCCTAGGGGTACCTTCATTCACCGCCTAGCTGTAACTCGAAATTCAAGGGTATAAATGTCTTGTTAAAGGCATGTATAAGTGTTTTTCAAGCGACAGTGTTGTTGGCTATTTCGAACCTCTGTGCTGTTTATTTTTAACTAGTTGCTTAGTTGACTAAGCTTTTATTTATATTTTGAAAGACAAGGTAAAGTTGTTTATCAGTCGTTTTATTGTGTTTGTTGTTTTTAGAATAAATATTGGTAAACCAAGTAAGCGGCTAGTTTTGATGTGTGGTTATCAATATCAAATTCAGGATTACACTCAGCGATATCAAACAGCGCAATCTTGCCGCTGGATTTGATGACGTTAAATAATTCATCAAATGTTTCAGTAGAAATCCCTCGAGCGGCTGGTGCACTGACCCCCGGTGCGATACCCGCAGAGAACACATCCAAATCCACAGTGACATACAGGTAATCTACAGAATTTACAAATTGTTTAATCTGTTCAATTGCTTGCGGTAATAAGCTTGCGGTTAAGGCTTTATCGCGAATATAGTGGCAGCCTAAGCTGTCCGCTGTATCGAATAACACCTTGGTGTTGCCATGATCCGCAATGCCTAAACACAGGTAATTGAAAGGGCGCTGATGCTTAGCGCACAGTTGTGAGGATTGTAAAAATGGCGTACCGGATGTGGCTTCTGGGGCTTCACGTAAATCAAAGTGCGCATCAAAATTGATGATCCCAATGGTCTTTTCTGGCTGATGTTTTTGAACGAAATCGAAAATGCCTTGAAAGCTCGCAAAGCCGACTTCGTGCCCACCGCCTAAAACAATGGGTTTTTGACGCTGTTCTAATACTGAGATTATTTCATCAGATAGGCGACGTTGAGCTGCTTCCAGCTCACCATCGTCACAACTTACGGTTCCCGCATCACGGATAGCCAATGGCTGGTGGATAGGTAAGCCAGCAAGCTGACGACGAATGGCATCAGGGCCAGCTTTAGCACCTTGGCGGCCTTTATTGCGGCGAACACCTTCGTCTGAAGCGAAGCCGATAATGGCAAACTCTGCAGGTGAGCGTTGGTTGATGACTTGGTGAATGCGTAAATGTTCCTGTGTTTCACCATCAGTTCGACCCTGCCATTGAAAAGGTTGTGTCATAGTTACTCCAAGTTAATCAGTTTTGTTATATTTTGGGCCGTTTGGCATGTTGCTTTAATCAGTTCATCGACACGGTTGACGGCACGAAATTCGGGTGCCATGACAGAGACGACAGCTAAAATATCGTTGCCTTTAAAAACAGGAGCCGATGCGCCAAAAACACCAGCGTCAATTTCACCAATAGAAATGCCATAGCCTTGTTGGCGGATTTGGATTAGATCCTGTTTTAATTTCTGTAAATAGTTATCTTTGTGTAGCTGCTTGGCGTGAGTTTCGAAGACTAATTCTTGGTATTGTTCATCACGGTAGGCTAAAAGGGTTTTTGCGCTAGCGCCGCGGATCACGGTATTACCATGCCCAACAATAAAAGAGCAGCGTACGGCTTGTTCACTATCAATTTTATCGACACAGATAGTTTCCCGTAGGTTGGCGGTAATAATTGCCGCAGTCTCTTGGGTCTTTTTGGCCAGTGCGCGCAACTCTGATTTTGACGAGGTCATTAGCAAACTGTGGTGATAGTATTTTTCTTGGGTTTTGATACTCTGCGCACCAACGGTATAAGTGCCATATTGCTTAGAGTAAGTCACAAATTCCCAGTTTATGAGAATAGTTAAAAGCCGATAAACCGTTGAAAGAGGAATATCTAACTCTTTGGAGATGGTTTGTGGTGTGATTGGAGACGCGCAAGTCGTGACAAACGATAAGATATCTAGTGTTCTATTAATACTGTTCATGGCATCTCCTTTTTCTCGAACTTAGCAGTAAAAAAAATCACTAACAAATGATATTCTCAATATATGAGAATAATATTATTGAAATTAGATTAAATTTGCAGATTTGTGGGTTGAAATTGAGAATATTCACGCAAATCCTATTTAAACCAGAGTGGCAGTATGAGCGAACAAAAAAAGCGTTATCGAAAAGGCGGGTTTACCTTCAAGCAATTTTTTGTTGCCCATGACCGTTGCGCGATGAAGGTCGGTACTGACGGGGTATTACTCGGTGCGTGGGCGCCTCTTAATGCGACAAAATACGCGTTGGACATAGGCAGTGGGAGCGGATTAATTGCCTTAATGCTGGTTCAGCGTAGTGAGCAAGTGCAGGTTGATGCGGTTGAACTTGATGACGCCGCGGCGTTACAAGCGCAGGAAAATTTTGATGAATCGCCATGGTCTGAACGGCTGCGAGTGTTCCATCAGGACATTATTACGTTTAGCGAACAGCCTAACCATCAGTATGATTTAATCGTGAGTAATCCGCCTTATTTTGAGCCCGCGGTGGCGTGTCGGGATGAAAAACGCGATCAAGCTCGCTATACCGGAACACTGACTCACCAAGTATTATTAGATAGCGCTAAACAATGTTTGGCACCTGACGGTATTTTTTGTTTGGTATTACCCTATGAAGTGGGAGAGAAAGTCGAAGCAATGGCAATGGCGAGTGGTTGGAATTTAGCTTACCGCGTGCAAGTTCAGGATAAAGCACATACGCCATATCATCGGATGCTATTAGGGTTGACGATTAAGATGACGGAGCCGGTTATTTCGTCTTTAACGTTGAAACAACCCGATGATAGCTATACGGATGAGTTTATTTCGTTGATCCGACCATTTTATCTTAAGTATTGATCGACTCAGCATTGATCGGCTAAGTATTAACCGCCTATCTGTGGTTAAAGATACCGATAGGCGGTTAGTGTTAGCGAGTTAAAATGGTGGGGCCAGACTCCGGTAATAACTCAGGGTAGTCTAGGGTATAGTGCAAACCGCGACTCTCTTTACGTTCTAAGGCGCAACGCACCATTAACTCTGCAACTTGGACTAAGTTGCGCAGTTCCAGTAAGTTGTTGGAGATGCGGAAATTAGCATAATAGTCATTAATTTCTTGCTGAAGTAAATGAATACGACGCAAAGCGCGTTCAAGGCGTTTTGTGGTTCTTACTATCCCCATGTAATCCCACATAAATAGGCGTAATTCATGCCAGTTATGCTGAATTACAACCTGTTCATCAGAATTATGAACTCGGCTTTCATCCCATTCAGGGAGTGCAGAAATTGCAGGGATCTCGTCGATCGTTTTGATAATATTTTCTGCGGCAGCCCATCCATAAACTAGGCATTCAAGTAATGAGTTAGACGCCATACGATTGGCACCATGTAGCCCGGTATAACTCACTTCACCAATCGCATACAGATTTGGTATATCTGTCATGCCGGTTGGGTCAACAACGACGCCGCCGCAGGTATAGTGAGCTGCGGGAACTATCGGGATCGGCTCTTGGGTTAAATCTAAACCTAAGGTGAGCAACTTGGCATAAATGGTGGGGAAGTGGTTCTTAATAAAGTCTGGGGATTTGTGGCTGATGTCGAGATACATGCAGTCCGCCCCGAGGCGTTTCATTTCATGGTCGATAGCTCTGGCGACAATATCTCGCGGTGCTAATTCACTGCGCTCGTCATAATCTGGCATGAATCGGCTGCCATCAGGGCGCTTTAAGTAAGCGCCTTCACCACGTAAAGCTTCAGTGAGTAAGAAATTACGTGCTTGCGGGTGGAATAAACAGGTTGGATGAAACTGGTTAAATTCCAAGTTCGCTACGCGACAACCTGCTCGCCATGCCATGGCAATACCATCACCGGATGAGATATCGGGGTTAGTGGTGTATTGATAAACTTTCGCAGCGCCACCCGTGGCTAAGACGATAGTTTTTGCTCGAATAGTCTCGACTTGCTCTTTTTGGCGATTCCAAACATAGGCACCGACAATGCGGGAGCGGGCGTTCTGTTGGTTTTTGTCCTCGAGGATCAGATCAACCGCATTGTAGCGTTCTTTGATCTGGATATTCGGGTGTTCGAAAGCAAGATTAACCAGCGTGGTTTCAACCTCTTTTCCGGTGGCATCCGCGTGATGCAGAATGCGGCGATGGCTATGCCCGCCTTCTCGGGTGAGGTGATACTGAGTTTCCCCTGTTTCGTTGACTTCAGTATCAAATAAGACGCCTTGGTCAATGAGCCACTGAACACAATGTTTGGCGTTTGATGCAATAAACTCGACGGCGCTCTTTTCACAGATCCCTGCACCAGCTACAAGCGTGTCATTAACATGGGACTCAATGCTATCTGTATCATCGAAAACGGCGGCTATTCCGCCTTGAGCATAATAAGATGCACCTTCATTGAGGGTGCTTTTACTGAGAATAGTAACTTGATGAAAGGGCGCGAGCCGGAGTGCGGCTGATAATCCTGCGACACCACTTCCAATGATTAAAATATCAGTGTCATGCTGTGTGGATGCGTTCATAAGTGTTTGTGTGCTGTGTTTCTATAGAGAATTTTATGTTAGCCTATCGAGCTGCCTGTGACTATGTATTAATCGCATTTTGAGTTCCCAAAGAACCGTTTTATTTAGCTACACTTGAGTTATTTGGAAAATCATCGTTTATTTGGAAAAAACCATCGGCTACATGATAAGTGCCAATGTGAATGAATAAATTCCACGTAATCATGCCGTAGATATGCCTGTTTTGTGTATACTATTAGGTAGTGCTCACAAGGATCAATGGGATCGATTAAGAAACTTTGATCTCATTTTTTGAAATTATTTTCGATTATTTTTGGAATAAATTGAACTTCATCAGTTTTTATTACTCGAAGTTAGGCTTGCTTAAGGAAGGGAGAAGATGAACAAGTTAAGTCATTATCAATCTGTGTTCAGGAGATGGTTCCTGGAATGAGCGAGCAGCTGACAGACCAAATATTGGTTGAGAAAGTACAAAAAGGCGATCAACAAGCTTTCAATTTATTGGTGATTAAATACCAGCATAAAGTTGCAAGTCTCGTTTCTCGTTATGTACCGCAAGCGGATGTGCCTGATGTCGCACAAGAGTCGTTTATTAAGGCTTATCGTGCAATCGGTTCGTTTCGTGGCGACAGTGCTTTTTATACTTGGCTTTATCGAATTGCTGTCAACACGGCAAAGAACTATTTAGTCGCGCAAGATAGACGTCCTCCCGCGTCAGATCTGGAAGCGAGCGACGCAGAAAACTTCGAGTCCGCCGGCGCATTAAAAGAAATTTCGAACCCAGAGAACTTAATGTTGTCTGATGAATTAAAGCGAGTTGTTTTTCGTACCATTGAGTCTCTGCCAGAAGATCTTCGAATGGCAATCACGCTACGTGAACTTGATGGTTTAAGCTATGAAGAGATAGCCGAAGTGATGGATTGCCCTGTGGGTACAGTTCGATCGCGGATCTTTAGAGCGAGGGAAGCAATTGATGAAAAAGTTCAGCCGTTGATCCAACAACATTAATTGGTTGGGTCGCGAGTTACTGTTTAACTGTGAGCAATTAACTGAAGGTAATTGGGCATGCAAAGAGAGAAACTTTCCGCAATGATGGATGGTGAAGCTCTAGATTTAGAACTTATTAACACCATTTCATGTGATTCAACGTTAAAGCAACGTTGGGAGAGCTATCATCTTGTTCGTGATACTCTGCGTAATGATACAGGCGATGTCATTCATTTTGATATTGCAAGTAAAGTTGCGGCAGCGCTGGAAAATGAAGCGGTGCGAATTAATCCTCAAGCAGTTGTTGAATCACAACCAGAGCCAGAAAGCTGGAGTGGCTTCCCGTTTTGGAACAAAATTCGTCCATGGGCTAGCCAAATTACGCAAATCGGTGTGGCTGCATGTGTATCACTCGCTGTAATTGTGGGTGTTCAACAATACAATCAAAGCAATAGCGTCGATTCTACTGTGGATGATCCTGTATTTAATACCGTTCCAGTCGGACGTGGTGCGCCAGTTAGCTTAAATCTTTCAGATAGCCAATTGTTTGGTACTGAGCAACAATCTCAGCAAATCGAACAACAAAATCAACGTATCAATGCCATGCTGCAACAGTATGAAATTGAAAGACGTTCAATGCTGAATCAGCCGCATCAAGACAGTGATAAAAATACCGCATCAGCAGGGGTTAAACTGCAATAATGAATAAATGGTTATCCGTCTTCTGCCTGACGGGCAGCCTGATTATGTCTAATCAAGCATCGGCATCATCTACGGATGCCGATGTTCTTTTCAAAGAAATGGGAACGGCTGCCCAGAACCTGTCCTATGAAATGTCGTTTATGACATTCAATCCGCAAAATATCGTTCCAGTGCGCTATCGTCACGCGATTATTAATGGAGTCCCTATTTCTCAAATGATCCAGATGGATTCATCTCGCCGAGAGATAGTGCAAAATGGTAACCGAATTAGTTATTTTGAACCGGGATTCGATGCGTTTAGCTTAAATGGTGAACATATCATTGATAACTTACCTACGGTACTTTTTGCGGATTACCAAAAAATTCAGCCTTATTATAATTTTATCGATGCTGGTCGTACGCATATTGGTGATAGACCCGCATTAGTCATGCGCATTATTTCAAAAGATAATTCTCGATTTAATTATGTGTTATTAATCGATGAAGAAACTAAACTGCCACTGCGTGTTGATTTGCTCGACAACAATAATCAAACACTGGAACAGTTCCGGGTAATTTCGACTGTTTTAGATAGTAAAAATGTACAAGATTCATTGAAATCTCTCAGTAATGTAAATTTACCACCATTATTAGTGTCGCCGAAAAACGAAAATCCATCGTTTAAATGGCGGGTGGGAATGCTGCCTCCAGGCTTTGAGGAAGTGTCTCGCTCTACGCGAAAATTAAGCGATGATGACATCATTGAAACGGCAATGTTCAGCGATGGGCTATTTACCTTTTCGGTTAATGTGACAAAAACATCGAAAGGTCCTTTACTGGATCAGCCGCGACAAAATGGTCGCCGCACAATTTACACCATGACTCAAAAGCAAAATGTGATTACGATAATAGGGGAGTTACCGCTATCAACATCCCAGTTAATTGCGAGTAGCATTCAGTTTCGGGAGTAAATCATGGTAAAAGAATGGGCAACGGTGGTTAGATGGCAGAAAGGCCGAGCATTATTACGTTATGGCTCTTCAGCCGGATGTGGAAGTTGTAGCGCTCGTGCTGCTTGTGGTTCATATGCTTTAAACAAAATAGGGCCTAACACAGAGCACGAATTGGAAATTGAAGTTGAGCAGCCTTTGGTTGTTGGGCAAAAAATTGAAGTGGGTATTCCTGAAGGGAGCTTACTGCGTTCTGCGATGTTAGTCTATTTAACGCCATTGGTTGGATTGTTTTTATTTGCCGCATTGGCTCAATTAGCTGAATTTGAGCAAGTTTGGGTCGCATTAGCGGGAATTTTCGGTGGGTTTGCTGGCTTTTTCACTGCGCGAGAAATGGCTGCACGTTGGCGCAATAAAATCGATTTCCAGCCTATCGTCTTACAAATAGGACTTCCCCCTGGCGACATTAGCGTTCAATCACATTGTTGAATGCCATTGTCGCACATCATCGCCTGTAGTTAAGCTTTCACGACATAAGCTTTTTACTACAGGCGATTTTGTTTTTAGTCGCTCAAAAATGAAGAAAAACGAAGAAAAATGAAATAAGTAACTCATTCAACTTTGGCAAGTTTACAGTTGTTTTACATTGAATCTTTGTGTTAGTGGGTTCTTGTATGTAAAATGCTGCTAATTAGCAATCTTGTGATAATCATAGCATTTTAGTTTTGCGGCAAAATTTGCTCAAAACTGATTTTGTAAGGCAATTTAAAAGAAGATATTACCTTGAAAATCAAAAACATCAGAAACTTTTCGATCATTGCACATATCGACCACGGAAAATCAACGTTGTCAGATCGTATTATTCAAATCTGTGGTGGCTTAACTGACCGCGAAATGGCGGCTCAGGTTTTAGACTCTATGGATCTGGAACGTGAACGTGGTATCACCATCAAAGCACAGAGCGTAACGCTCGATTATAAAGCGGCGGATGGTGAAACTTACCAACTGAACTTTATCGACACCCCAGGACACGTAGACTTCTCCTATGAAGTTTCTCGTTCATTGGCGGCGTGTGAAGGTGCATTATTAGTTGTGGATGCAGGGCAGGGTGTTGAAGCTCAAACCTTAGCGAACTGCTATACAGCTATTGAAATGGACTTGGAAGTGGTTCCAGTCCTGAACAAGATTGACTTACCAGCCGCTGATCCTGAGCGTGTTGCTGATGAGATTGAAGACATTGTGGGTCTTGATGCCCATGATGCTGTTCGTTGTTCTGCGAAAACCGGTATCGGTGTTCAAGATGTTATCGAACGTTTAGTGAAAGAAATTCCACCACCAGAAGGTGATGGTGATGCACCGTTACAAGCGCTGATTATCGACTCTTGGTTCGATAACTATTTAGGTGTTGTTTCTCTGATCCGTATTAAAAATGGTATATTGAGAAAAGGCGACAAAGTTAAAGTGATGAGTACGGGCAACGTGTATAACGCGGATCGCCTCGGTATTTTCACACCAAAACAAGTTGACCGTGATGTGCTTAACTGCGGTGAAGTAGGCTGGTTAGTGTGTGCGATCAAAGACATCACTGGCGCCCCAGTTGGGGATACTTTAACAGGTGCTCGTAACCCAGCAGATAAAGCATTACCGGGCTTCAAAAAAGTGAAACCTCAAGTTTATGCGGGTCTGTTCCCTGTTAGCTCTGATGACTATGAAGCTTTCCGCGATGCATTGGGTAAATTAAGCCTGAACGATGCTTCCTTGTTCTATGAACCAGAAACGTCAACAGCATTAGGATTCGGTTTCCGTTGTGGTTTCCTTGGCTTACTGCACATGGAAATCATTCAAGAGCGTTTAGAGCGTGAATACGATCTCGACCTAATCACTACAGCGCCAACGGTAGTTTATGAAGTGCAGCAAACTAATGGCGAGATTGTTTATGTGGATAGTCCGTCGAAATTACCACCGCTGAATAACATCGAAGAGTTAAGAGAGCCTATCGCTGAGTGTCATATGCTGATGCCTAAAGAGTATTTAGGTAACGTTATCACTCTGTGTATTGAAAAACGTGGCGTACAAACCAACATGGTTTACCACGGAAATCAGGTTTCTTTGACCTACGAAATTCCGATGTCAGAAGTGGTGCTGGATTTCTTTGACCGTTTAAAATCAACCTCTCGTGGTTATGCTTCTTTGGATTACTCATTCAAGCGTTTCCAAACGTCAGACATGGTGCGTGTGGATGTGTTAATCAACAACGAACGTGTCGACGCATTAGCGCTGATCACTCACCGTGGCAACTCACAGTACCGCGGACGTGAGCTGGTGGAAAAAATGAAAGAGCTTATTCCACGTCAACAGTTTGATATTGCTATCCAAGCAGCAATTGGTAACCACATTATTGCTCGTTCTACAGTGAAACAGCTGCGCAAAAACGTTCTTGCCAAATGTTATGGCGGTGACGTTAGCCGTAAGAAGAAACTGTTACAGAAGCAAAAGGATGGTAAGAAACGTATGAAGCAAGTGGGTAACGTTGAACTCCCACAAGAAGCGTTCCTTGCTATATTGCACGTTGGTAAAGACAGCTAAGTTTACAAGGAGTCTTAATGGCTAACACATTTGCCCTGATCCTCACACTGGCTACGCTAGTGACAGGGATTATTTGGTGCTTAGATAAATTTAAGTTTGCGCCAGCACGTAAAGCGAAACTTAAAAAATTGCGGGAAGTAACAAACGGCTCAATGAATGAAGATGAACTTGCGAAAGCGGTTCGTCGTCCGTCGTGGCTGGAAACGGGAACCTCAATTTTTCCTGTGTTAGCCATTGTTTTGGTTGTTCGTTCGTTTATTTATGAGCCGTTCCAAATCCCATCAGGTTCGATGATGCCAACACTTTTAGTTGGCGATTTTATGTTGGTTGAGAAGTTTTCTTATGGATTGAAAGATCCAATTACTCAAACCACATTAATCGAAACGGGTAAGCCTAATCGTGGAGATATTGCGGTATTTAAATACCCGAAAGAGCCAAATGTAGACTTCGTGAAACGTGTAATTGGTTTGCCGGGGGATAAAATCATTTATAACCCAGAAGCGAAAGAGCTGACTATTTACCCTAACTGTGCAGACAATAAATGCACAGAAAAATTACCGGTTACTTATGGCCCATTAGAGCCAAGTGAATGGACAATGGTATTTGAAAATAGCTCCGTGGTTGATAATCAATATGGTAACTATCAAATCCCAGTAGACCAAGCGGTACCGAATAACTCACTGCGTCAATATGGCCGAAGTGAGAAATTAGATACCGTTACGCACCAAATTTTGACGATTAATAACTACATTACTCAATCAAAATATGTACAACCAGGTTTACCTCTTAATGAGTGGATTGTACCTGAGAAACACTATTTTATGATGGGTGATAATAGAGACAACAGCTCTGATAGCCGTATGTGGGGCTTTGTTCCTGAGCAAAATTTAGTGGGCCGTGCGGTGTTTATCTGGTTAAGTTTAGATAAACAAGAGAACGAATGGCCTACAGGTATTCGCTTTAGCCGAATTGGTCCTCTATAATTCATTTCAGACAATGCGGGTTTTCATGAGAAAACTCGCATTATCATAAGCATTATTATTTTACCCAGTGTACAATAATGTTGTTTTAAACATTATTGACTTCCTAATTATTAACTATTCTCCTTAAATTCCGATAATTCATAAAATTTATTTTTCGAATATCAATTGCTTACGGGTGATGGTCGGAGGAAGTCAGTGCAAACGCAACAGTTTTGTAAAATAGCTGATTTTACAGGTCTGTTGCGTGTGCTTTTTTATTAAACGTAGAATGGTTGGGCGCACATGAACCCCTCTTTGTTAGAAAAATTACAGCGTAAGCTGGGATATACATTCCAGCAAAATGATTTATTAATTCAGGCATTAACTCATAGAAGTGCTAGCAGCAAACATAATGAAAGACTGGAGTTTTTGGGTGATTCAATTCTCAGTTTTGTGATTGCTAACGATCTCTATCATCGTTTCCCTAAAGTGGATGAAGGTGATATGAGCCGTATGCGCGCAACGTTAGTGCGTGGAAATACACTGGCAGAAATTGCCCGTGAATTTGAACTCGGTGAATGTTTACGTTTAGGCCCGGGTGAATTAAAAAGTGGCGGTTTCCGCCGAGAATCAATCTTAGCTGATACCGTTGAAGCCTTAATTGGCGGGATTTTCCTTGATAGTAATATTCAAACTATCGAACAGATCATTCTGGCATGGTACAAAGTAAGATTGGATGAAATTAGTCCGGGTGATAAACAAAAAGACCCGAAAACGCGGCTACAAGAATATCTGCAAGGGCGTCATCTTCCACTACCAAACTATTTAGTGGTACATGTGAAAGGTGAAGCTCATGATCAAGAATTTACGATCCATTGCCAAGTGAGCGGCATTGAAGAGCCGATTAACGGCATAGGTTCAAGCCGCCGTAAAGCGGAGCAAGCCGCAGCAGAACAAGCATTGAAAATCTTGGAGATTGAATGAGTGAATTACAATCCCACTGTGGTTTTGTTGCCATAGTTGGACGACCAAATGTTGGGAAATCAACACTGTTAAATCAGTTACTGGGGCAAAAAGTCTCGATCACATCGAGAAAGCCGCAGACAACTCGCCACCGTATTATGGGGATCCATACAGAAGATAATTACCAAATTATCTATGTTGATACCCCAGGTCTTCATATTGAAGAAAAAAGAGCAATTAACCGTTTGATGAACCGCGCAGCATCCAGCTCTATTGGCGATGTTGAATTGGTTATTTTTGTGGTTGAAGGTACCCATTGGACACCTGATGATGAAATGGTGCTGAACAAGCTATCTAGCTTGCGTTGCCCAGTCATTTTGGCGATCAACAAAATTGATAATGTGGTGGATAAAACCAGCTTACTGCCACACATCGGTATGATCAGCCAAAAAATGAATTTCTTGGACGTGGTGCCAATCAGTGCAGAAAAAGGCACTGGCGTTGATACCATCGCGAAGATTGTGAAGCAGCACATCCCTGAAGCTATTCACCACTTCCCTGAAGACTATATTACAGATCGCTCTCAGCGTTTTATGGCCTCTGAAATTATTCGTGAAAAACTGATGCGTTTCTTAGGTGACGAGCTACCATACTCAGTGACTGTTGAAATTGAACAGTTTAAAGAGATGGATAAGGGTGGCTACCATATCAACGGACTGATCTTAGTTGAGCGTGAAGGTCAGAAAAAAATGGTTATCGGTAATAAAGGTAGCAAGCTGAAAACCATTGGTACCGAAGCTCGTATTGATATGGAACGTCTGTTTGAAACTAAAGTTCACTTAGAGCTTTGGGTTAAAGTTAAATCCGGTTGGGCAGATGACGAAAGGGCACTGCGCAGTCTGGGCTATGTTGACGATTTAAAATAATCGGTGACATCGTGAGTGGTTGGCAACGCGCGTTTGTGCTCCATTCCCGTCCTTACAGTGAAACGAGTCTATTGATTGACTTTTTCACGGAAGGGGAAGGAAAAATTCGTTTGCTAGCAAAGGGTGCGAGACGCAACCGCTCACCATTAAGAGGCTGCTTGCAGCCTTTTACACCTTTGTTGATCCGTTGGAGTGGCAAAGGTGAAATCAAAACCCTCATCAATGCTGATCCTGTCTCTCTTGCTCTCCCTCTTAGTGGTACTGTTTTATATAGCGGTTTATACCTTAATGAACTTACCGCTCGGGTTATTGAGTTTGGCACACCGTATTCATCTCTATTTTTTGATTACCTCAATTGCTTGCAAGTTTTAGCCGGGAGTGAACGCACGCCTGAATCTGCTTTACGCCAGTTCGAGCTCGCTTTGCTGTCTTATCTCGGTTACGGCGTAGATTTTTTACATTGTGCGGGCAGTGGTGAGCCGGTTTCAGACACCATGACCTACCGTTACCGTGAAGAAAAAGGGTTTATTGGCAGCCTAATTGTTGACCAACTCACATTCACGGGTAAGCAATTAAGAGCGTTAGCCGAACGCGAATTCCCAGATGCGGACACCTTAAAAGCCGCTAAACGGTTTACCCGCATGGCACTGAAACCTTATCTTGGCGGTAAACCCCTTAAAAGCCGTGAACTCTTCAGGCAATTTATTATCCCTTCTCAGAATATGGCGAAGTCATAACAATTAATTGATTTTGTTTTATGACGCTATTTTTTCTATTTGTTATTACTGCGAGCATTTCCAACTATATACCTTTCCAACTGCGGACTGTTGTAACCGCAAAACTACAGGCAATCTAGACAAAGTTTTCGTCCTATCCATTTTCTTCGAGGCGCTTCCCAAAACATGAATGTAATTGATGAAATATTATTATTGCTTTGGAATCCGCGAGGAAGAACGAGATATTTTTTCCCCCAATACGATAAATTGCAGTAGGATATGGCAGACAAGAAATAAGTGACTGTTTATTCATAGGGAGTTAAACATGGCTGAGCTGTTATTGGGCGTTAACATTGACCACATTGCAACTGTTAGAAATGCAAGAGGAACACAATATCCTGACCCTGTTCAAGCAGCATTTGTTGCTGAGCAAGCTGGAGCTGACGGGATCACTATTCACTTACGTGAAGATCGCCGCCATATTACCGATAGAGACGTTGAACTGCTCAACCAAACCATTCAAACGCGCATGAACCTTGAAATGGCAGTCACAGAAGAGATGATTGACATTGCTTGTCGTATTAAGCCGACTTATTGCTGCTTAGTTCCTGAAAAGCGTGAAGAGGTGACTACTGAAGGTGGGCTTGATGTTGCAGGGCAAAAACAAAAAGTCGCATCCGCAGTAAAACGATTGACCGAAGCGGGTATTTTAGTCTCTTTATTTATCGATGCGGATCATGAACAAATTGATGCGGCTCAAGAGTGTGGGGCACCATTTATTGAAATTCACACAGGCGCATACGCGGATGCTAAAACTGAACAAGAGCAAGAGCTTGAATTTCGTCGTATTCGTGATGGCGTAGGCTATGCCGCGGGTAAAGGCATTAAAGTGAATGCGGGACATGGATTGACTTACCATAATGTTCAACGTATCGCAGCACTGCCTGAAATTTATGAACTGAATATCGGGCACGCGATTATTGGCCGAGCTCTGTTTAGCGGTCTAGCTCAAGCTGTATCAGACATGAAAAACTTACTCACAGAAGCGCGTAAATAATGGCTATTGTAGGTTTAGGTACAGATATTGTTGAGATTACGCGTATTGAATCTGTCATTGAGCGCTCCGCTGACAGCTTAGCGAAGCGTATTTTAACAGAACATGAATATGTACAATATCAGCAACAAGCTAAGCCTGCGCGTTTTCTTGCTAAGCGATTTGCAGTGAAAGAGGCGGCGGCTAAGGCATTAGGTACGGGGATCCGTAATGGTTTGGCTTTTAATCAGTTTGAAATCACAAACGATGAGCTAGGTAAACCGTTACTTTCACTGAGTGGTGAGGCGTTAAAACTAGCCAATAATTTAAAAGCCACGCATTTTCATGTTTCGATTACTGATGAGCGGCACTATGCGGCTGCAACAGTGATTATTGAAAGTCTGTAGGCATTACTCATTGCCGACTTGTTTTCGGTCGGCAATGTTTCAACGAAATAGTACTTCAATGAAATAGTACTTTAATGAAATAGTACTTTAATGAAAGTGTGCTTCAACGGATGGATGTTTTTAGTAAAACAAAAATTGAATATCGCAGAGCTGAGCCATCGTCACTTTAACAAATGTATTCAGCGTATTGGCGAAATTAGATTTTATCGGCGTGATGGATCATGACAAACTTATCCCAGAGTTGTTCTTGGGATTCAACATGTTCAGGGTCTGTAATAATCGTATTCGTTATGGGGCAAACTGACTGGCAAGTAGGTTTATCATAGTGCCCAACGCATTCAGTACACAGGTTAGAATCTATTTCATAGATTTCCGACCCCATGAAAATTGCATCATTTGGGCATTCGGGTTCACACATATCGCAGTTAATGCATTTTTTAGTAATTAATAGTGCCATTTCAATTAGTTATATCAGATTCAAACCAGTAGTATACGTTTTCGAACGCCATTTTACACTGAAGTAAATCAATTAGACACTGAATTGTGTGTGAGTGAACGAATATACTTAGCAAAAAAATAGTAATGAACAAGCAGAATAATCAAGAGTTTTAAGTGTGATTCAAAGTGGATGGTCTATAAGTAAAGCGGAATTAATAATATAAAGATGATTTTATTTATAAAAATAAAATAAGAGCTTAAATTTAAGCTCTTATTGGGTAAGGCAATTAAAAATTAATAGAAAATATTAAATTAATAATTAATTAAGTTATAGATATACCAGTTTTTAGTTTTATCAGATTGCGTATAGAAGCACAGTACACCATTAACGATGAAGAAGGTCGCTGATTTAATCGAGTCTTCAATGGTGAACTCCTCAGAATACATCAGCACGATACTGGCATTATCGGCGATTTGATAAACATCGATAACTTTCTCATCGAGATTATAACCGTACAGATATTGCTTGTTCTGTGTTGGATCGTAGAAGGCTTGAATATTTTGCAGGTAGGTTTTTAATTTACCTTTTTGTACAACGACAGTAGGTTCGATTTTTCCTGCGTCTGTCATGTTGTAGATCATGTAAGATTTATCTTTTGAATGCCCTAAGAAGTAATTTTTCTTAGCAGCACTGAATGCGAGCGTTGTTGGATAAAATTCTTCAAAGATATTTGTTTGCACGGTTCTTCTAATAAAAGCCATATTTATTCCTCTTATTTAAATTATGAAAACTGAAGTGCGTGTTAATCATATTTAATGAGAGAGATTTTAAAAATAATGTTATTTATTAGTTTGTTTTATATATTCAAATGATTTAAAAATTAATAAAAGTAGAATATTCACAATGGTTCTTAACTGTGATAGTAATAAGAAAAAACAATTAGGAAGTGGTCATGTTTGAAAATCTAGGGGTATTGAATTTCTGGACTTACTTAGCGGGATTGGTGCTTATCATCATTGTACCCGGTCCAAACTCACTGTATGTATTAAAATCAAGTACTTCACATGGGACTAAAGCGGGATATCGTGCTGCAATCGGTGTTTTCACGGGGGATGCAATACTGATTTTTCTTTCATTCATTGGTGTTGCCTCGGTCATCAAAGCCTCTCCAACACTGTTTACTATCGTAAGATACTTAGGGGCGGCTTATCTTTTGTACTTAGGATGCAAAATCCTATATGCAACCTTTTGGCAGAAAAAACCGTTATCAGCAGGGGTAGAGCAGATTGAAGTAAGAAAAGAAAATTACTTTACTCGAGCTTTGGTACTTAGCTTAACGAACCCGAAAGCGATTTTGTTCTATATTTCGTTCTTTATTCAATTTATTGACTTCAATTATAGCCATGCTTGGGTTCCGTACATGGTATTAGCAGTTATCTTAGAAACGGTTAGCTTCTTGTATCTAAGCTTATTGATATTCAGTGGCTACTTGATCGCCCGCTTTTTACGGGAAAAGCAGATTTTGGCGAAACTGGGAAATTGTACTGTAGGTGCATTCTTTATGGGGTTCGCTGCGAAACTTGCCATTTTTAGTAATTAGTTATTGATTAATATTAGATTCAATTTGCAGTCACTTTAACATTTCGTAATAATCAACTTTTCGAGTGTGGATGAATGAGAGGCTAGAGTGACGCAATTAGAAATCGATGAGTATTGGATGGCTCAAGCCCTTGAGCTAGCAATAAAAGCTCAAGATGCCGGGGAGATCCCTGTGGGTGCGTTACTGGTCAAAGATAACCAACTAGTGGCAGAAGGCTGGAACCACTCCATTGAAAACCACGACCCTACCGCCCATGCTGAAATTGTTACCTTACAAAAAGCGGGCACCGCGCTACAGAATTACCGCTTATTAGACACAACACTGTATGTCACTTTAGAACCTTGCATTATGTGTGCTGGAGCGATGATCCATAGCCGCATCGGTCGGGTCGTATATGGTGCGAAAGATTTTAAAACGGGAGCGTGTGGCTCCTTCATGAATATCATGTCGCAGCCAGGTTTAAATCACTATGTTGAAGTGACGAGTGGTGTACTTGAAGAAACTTGCTCATCCATGCTCAGCGAATTTTTTAGAATGCGCAGAGCACAAATTAAAGAACAGAGACGCCAAGAAAAACAGGCTCAAAACCCCGAGAACTAGTCATCAATCGGTGGTTCCCTTTGTAGGACTACGCCATTATCGATGGAACTCGAGCGTGTTGGTTTTGCTAGAATATATTTCCCTAGGGAGTGATTTTGTGCACGATTATTTTCACTGGCATAAAACACACCTAAATTAGCTGACGCTTTTGGCGCGACCTCCAATTTGGCTGGTACCATATCAGGCATCACATAAGATGAGAGCTGAGTATTCTCATTGGGTACCACGACATAAACGTGAGATTTCTTCGCAATCTCTAAGGTTTTCTGTTTTTTCTCCTGACTCTGCAAATAACCCACTAAGCTTTGATGATAGCGGCGAATATTTTCCACATAACGATAAGCCTCGTGTCCTCGAGCATAGCCATACGTGAGCTGAGAATAATATTTTGGTTGTGTTAACAGGGGCAAATTCGCTTTAACATCAAGCCAACGGTCAGGGTTGCCACCCAGCTTTTGCGTTAATTTACGCACATCCAGCATATGCCCATAGCCCATATTATAGGCTGCAAGGGTAAACCAAATACGGTCATCTTCAGCGATAGAGTCGGGTAAGCGTTTCATGATGTACGACAAATATGCTGCCCCACCTTTGATGCTTCCTTCAGGGTCTAATCTATCTTCAATTCCCATCGTTGCCGCAGTTGGTTTGGTAAGCATCATGATCCCACGAACACCAGTAGGGGAGGTTGCAAGGGGATCCCAGTGGGACTCTTGCCAAGCGATAGCTGCCAATAATTTCCAATCGACGGTCTCGACAGTATCGGCATATTTTTCAAATAAATGCTGATAATCAGGTAATTTATTGTTAATGGCACTAATAAATGTAATCGTATCAAAATAATCAAAGGATTCTACGTGACTAAAATGTTTCTCGGTCAAGCGGGCGAGTGAGTCATTTTGATTACTGATATTAAAAAAGTCGAGCAGAGCGGCATCTAGGCTATAGTCATGTTTGCGGCTCATATACCATGTGATGGCATGGTCATCGCGTAAGTCAAATGCGACAGCGATTTTCGGGTGAATACGTTGTTGTAAAGAGATTGCGATAGAATCCTCAAGGGTATAGTCAATTTCACCTTCGGCCACCATTTCTAATAACTGGCTTGGTGTATAGTCGCTGCTTTCTTCCCACTTAAGATTAGGGTATTGCGTCGAAAGTGCTTTTAATGTGCTGGCGTGAGTACTCCCAGTGATAACAACCAGTTTCCCTTTCACGTCATTGAAGGTTTTTGGACGAAGTTTCCCTTTACGATAAACCAATTGCTGAGTCACGTTTAAATAGCTTGGACCAGCTTTCATCGTGTCTAAACGGTCTTTGTTATACAGCAATCCTGCCATAGCAATATCAGCATCATTGTTGTCGATATCATCAAAAATTTGCTCGATAGTGGGGCGGATAATGATTTTTAGTTTAACACCTAGGTACGTGGCAAAGCCTTGAGCTAGCTCGTAGTCGAAGCCACGTAGCTGATGTTGCTCATTAATATAGATAAGTGGCGAATTTACTGCGCTAATACGTAATTCCCCTCGAGAGATAATTTTATCGACTAGGGTGTTTTGCGTATTCGGCCATCGGACATTGAAGCCAATGATCATGGTAGCAAGTAAGGCGATGACCACGATAATAAAATAGTTAACTTTTAGGTTATTCAAATAATTATTTCTCGTGTAGGGAACTGGTGTTGTGCGCTTAATAAAAACTGTTTAATCATGGTTATAAATCCAGTGGTTTCGTATTTTGCTCTAACAATGATGATCGGTGCAACTAATATTATCGTATTTAGCACATAATAATATTTAACTAATCGCTCTATTTTTAGTCACGCAAACGGTTTCGTATTGATGAACATTGCTCTATAATGGACTCCGGTTTCCCTGCTTTCATGATCAGGGCTGGCGTTTAAAAGAGAGAATTTAAGACTATGGAAATTTTGCGTGGCTCACCGGCACTATCAGCATTTCGTATTACCCGCCTTTTGGCGCTGTTTGCTGAAAAACAGCTCCCTGTAACGGATATCTATGCTGAATATATGCATTTTGCTGAGCTATCAGCCCCATTAAGTAGCAGTGAGCAAGGTAAACTGAGTAGTTTGTTAAAATATGGTCCTTCTCTGGCAGAGCATGAGCCATTTGGAAAACTGATTTTAGTCACCCCACGCCCAGGAACTATCTCTCCTTGGTCTTCTAAAGCAACGGATATCGCGCATAACTGTGGCTTAACACAGGTTAAACGTATTGAACGCGGTGTTGCCTATTATATTCAAGCCGACTCACTGACAAGCGAGCAGTGGGATCTGGTCATCAGTCTGTTGCATGACCGTATGATGGAAACGGTTTTTGCCTCTTTTGAACAAGCCGAAGCGCTATTTGTTCAGCAGCAGCCAGCCCCAATGAAAGTGATTGATATTATCGCAGGCGGACGCCAAGCACTCGATACTGCTAACAAAGAGATGGGCTTAGCGTTAGCCGACGATGAAATTGATTATCTATTAGAGGCATTCACAGGGTTAAAACGTAACCCAACGGATGTTGAGCTGTATATGTTTGCGCAAGCAAACTCAGAGCATTGCCGCCATAAAATTTTCAATGCGGATTGGATTATTGATGGGGAAACACAGCCAAAATCCCTGTTTAAAATGATCAAAAATACTTTCGAAAAAACGCCAGATCACGTTCTGTCTGCCTATAAAGATAATGCGGCAGTAATGGAAGGCTCTTCAGTAGGTCGTTTCTTCCCTGAGCCAGATGGACGTACTTATCGTTACCATCAAGAAGATGCACATATTTTGATGAAAGTGGAAACTCACAACCACCCAACGGCAATTTCTCCATGGCCGGGAGCTGCAACCGGTTCTGGTGGTGAAATTCGTGATGAAGGCGCAACAGGTCGTGGTGCAAAACCAAAAGCAGGTTTAGTCGGCTTCTCCGTTTCCAACTTACGTATTCCGGGTTTTGAACAACCTTGGGAAGAAGATTTTGGCAAGCCAGAGCGTATTGTGACCGCACTCGATATTATGACGGAAGGTCCTTTAGGCGGCGCGGCATTTAACAACGAATTTGGGCGTCCCGCTTTATTAGGTTATTTCCGTACCTATGAAGAGAAAGTCAATAGCCATAATGGTGAAGAATTACGCGGTTACCATAAGCCAATTATGTTAGCAGGCGGTATTGGTAACATCCGTGCAGATCACGTTCAAAAAGGCGAAATTACTGTTGGCGCTAAGCTAATCGTTCTCGGTGGTCCTTCGATGAATATCGGTCTAGGCGGTGGGGCTGCATCATCAATGACATCCGGTCAATCTGCGGCGGATCTTGATTTTGCTTCTGTTCAACGTGACAACGCCGAAATGGAGCGTCGTTGCCAAGAAGTGATCGACAAATGTTGGCAGCTAGGCGATAAAAACCCAATTCTGTTTATCCATGATGTTGGCGCGGGTGGTTTATCCAACGCAATGCCTGAATTGGTGAGCGATGGCGGTCGTGGTGGTCGCTTTGAACTGCGTAAAATTCTGAATGATGAGCCGGGAATGAGCCCATTGGAAGTGTGGTGCAACGAATCCCAAGAGCGCTATGTGATGGCAGTTGCGCCAGAGCAATTAGCCTTATTCACAGAGATTTGTGAGCGCGAACGCGCACCGTTTGCTGTGATCGGTGAAGCAACGGAAGAGCGTCATTTAACCCTTAATGATGAGCACTTTGACAACCAGCCTATCGACATGCCACTGGATGTATTGCTGGGCAAAACGCCAAAAATGCTGCGTGATGTGACGACACTGAAAGCCGAGCCTGAATCACTGGATAGAACCGCTATCGATTTAACGGAAGCTGTTAAGCGTGTTCTGCATTTACCAGCTGTGGCAGAAAAAACCTTCTTAATCACTATCGGTGACCGTACTGTGACGGGTATGGTTGCACGTGACCAAATGGTTGGTCCATGGCAGATCCCAGTCGCTGACTGCGCGGTGACAACCGCAAGTTTGGATAGCTATTATGGTGAATCAATGTCTATTGGCGAAAGAACGCCAGTGGCACTGTTGGATTTTGCCGCTTCTGCGCGTATGGCTGTGGGTGAAGCACTGACCAACTTAGCTTGTTCTTATGTGCAAGACCTTAAGCGCGTGAAGCTGTCTGCTAACTGGATGTCTGCTGCGGGTCACCCAGGGGAAGACGCAGGTCTGTACGAAGCGGTTAAAGCGGTTGGTGAGGAGCTGTGTCCAGCATTAGGTTTGACAATCCCAGTGGGTAAAGACTCAATGTCAATGAAGACTCGTTGGCAGCAAAATGGTGAAGAACGTGAAATGACGTCGCCATTATCATTGATTATCAGTGCATTTGGTCGAGTTGAAGATGTTCGTCTAACGGTTACGCCAGAACTGAAAACTACGGCAGATAACGGCTTGTTATTAATCGACCTTGGTCAAGGTCACAATGCGCTTGGTGGTTCTGCACTGGCACAAGTTTACCGTCAGTTAGGTAATAAAGCGCCAGATGTCCGTGATCCAGCGTTGTTGTTAGGTTTCTTTAATACCATCCAAAAACTGTTATCTGAGCAGAAATTACTGGCTTACCATGACCGCTCTGATGGCGGGCTGTTTGTCACGTTAGTGGAGATGGCATTTGCGGGTCACTGCGGTATTAATGTGGATATCAGTTCATTTGATGAAGACACTTTAGCGGCGTTGTTCAATGAAGAGCTGGGCGCGGTGATCCAAATCCAAGGTGTGGATCGTCAATATGTAGAGCAATGCTTTAACGATGCGGGCTTAGCAGGCTGCGTTCACTATCTTGGTTCTGCAACTCATGACGATGCGGTGATCATCAATAGCCGTGATACGGTCGTTTATAATGGTTCCCGTAGTGCTTTGCGTGAGTGCTGGGCTGAAACTACATGGCAAATGCAGCGCCTGCGTGATAACGAAGAGTGCGCAGACCAAGAGCACGAAGCGAAGAAAGACAATCAAGACCCAGGTCTGAATGTGAAGCTGACTTACGATATCGCAGAGGATATTGCTGCGCCGTATATCGCGTCAGGCGTTCGTCCTAAAGTGGCTGTGCTGCGTGAGCAAGGGGTTAACTCCCACGTTGAAATGGCAGCAGCATGGGATCGCGCAGGTTTTGATGCTATCGACGTCCACATGAGTGACTTACTGGCGGGCAACTTGTCTCTTGAACAGTTCCAAGCGCTAGTGGCATGCGGTGGTTTCTCATACGGTGACGTATTAGGCGCGGGTGAAGGTTGGGCGAAGTCCATTCTGTTCAATAACCGTGTTCGTGATGAGTTTGCCTCCTTCTTCAACCGCCCAGACACTTTATCATTAGGTGTATGTAATGGTTGCCAGATGATGTCTAACTTGCATGACCTGATCCCTGGTGCTGAGTATTGGCCTCGCTTTGTACGTAACCGTTCAGAGCGCTTTGAAGCGCGCTTCAGCTTAGTGGAAATTGCAAACAGCCCATCATTACTGCTGCAAGATATGGCGGGTTCGCGTATGCCGATTGCGGTTTCTCACGGTGAAGGTCAAGTAGAAACCCGTGCACCTGCTCACTTAACTCAGTTAGAAAATAATGCGCTGGTGGCAATGCGTTTTGTGAATAACTACGGTCAAGTGACGGAGCAATACCCAGCAAACCCGAACGGTTCTGTGAATGGGATTACGGCAGTAACATCAATGGATGGTCGCGCGACTATTATGATGCCGCACCCTGAGCGTGTATTCCGTACGGTGAGCAACTCTTGGCACCCAGAAAACTGGGGTGAAGATAGTCCATGGATGCGCATTTTCCGTAATGCACGTAAGCAATTAGGCTGAGATTAAAACACCTGTTTTAATTTAAAGCTAAAAACTAAACACCCTGTAAGTCGCCTGATTTATAGGGTGTTTTTTATGCTTGAAGATTTTTAATAGAAAAATAATCATTATTTTTCTTTGAGTTACAACGACGAGTATTGAATTTTCAACGATGAACTTCCATTATTTTGCTATTCAAAAATAAGCCAATATGGAGTGTTAGATGCTTACGTGTTTTGATATTGCTGATTATTTTTTGTCTTGTTGTGATTCAGAAAGTGGCGAATTAATGTCCAATTTAAAAATCCAAAAATTGGTTTATTACGGGCAGGGATTCTCACTGGCATTGCTCAATGAAGCGTTGTTTAAAGAAAATATTGAAGCGTGGATGTATGGTCCAGTTATCCCTAAATTATATGAAAAATATAAAAAATATGATCAAACGCCATTGCCATTTAGCGGTTTAGATAAACGTAAATTTACTCAGGAGCAGCTGGATTTATTAGCGGAGGTTTACCATGTTTATGGTCAGTTTTCTGCATGGAAGCTGAAGGATATGACCTATCAAGAAGCGCCTTGGCGTGAAACTTACATAGATGGTAAAGAACCCGTCAGTATACCAATTGGTTTAATGAAACAATTTTTTTTGACTCGAATCGTGCATTAATATGTCATGAAAAAGCAGAAGAGCAAATTTAATGGGAAGATCATAAAACCCAGCAATAAATCAGAGGGTAATCTAGGAATACAAAAAAATATTACAGGTTATATTGCTGAAAATAACCCACCTAATTTTTCATTAAGATATTTGCAAAAAGGTTATTGCTTAGATTGCTGTGAGAAAGATGAAAAGGCTGCTTTATCTGATAAGCTATTTAAATTGAGCCAGATAACGTGGGCAGAAATAAAAAGTTTACCTCGGCATGGTTTAGGGTTTGAAAAAATAAGTCGCAGTTGTATTAAATCGAGTATTCCTCCGCATATTACAGATGATGTTGAGCTAATTGCATTTAGGTTTTGTGCAAAAAAGCCAATGGTAGGTTATAGGAAAGATTCAACCTTTTATCTTATTTGGTTGGATAGGACGTTTAAATTGTATAACCATACTTAATTGTACACTTAACTATGAATGAAAAGACAAATAAAAACCGCCCAATAGGGCGGCTGAAATAACAAGTCTAAAACAGAAAACCTTTATTCTAAAATAAACATCCCGTATGGGTGGATTTGCAAATAAAGATCTTCACCCACAGACGGTTGCAATTGAGTTGCGTTGATCTGCAATAGCATCGATTGGCCATGCCAATCTACCGTGACTTCATATTGCGGGCCCATATATGCCACATGAGTGATGGTACAGCGTTGGCTATCTTCACCTTGCTTGCTTAATGTGATGGCTTCTGGGCGAACACCGACAGTGATTTGGGTTTTATCTGTCATAAACTGCGCAGGTCGCGGTAAACGATAATTAAAGATATCCACGGAATCGCTGCTGAGTGTGGCTGGGAAAATGTTCGCATCACCCATAAAGCTCGCCATAAATTTGGAAGCAGGCTGGCGGTATAGCTCTTGCGGTGAACCTAACTGCATTATTTTACCTTTGTTCATTACCAGAACCATATCCGAAACCGCAAAAGCTTCGCTCTGGTCGTGGGTCACGTACAGTGAGGTAATATTAAATTGCTGTTGCAGTTCACGGATTTTTTCACGCATGCTGCGGCGTAAGTTAGCATCCAAGTTACTTAGCGGCTCATCAAATAACAGCACTTTCGGTTTTAAAATCAGAGCACGTGCCAGTGCCACTCGCTGCTGCTGCCCACCGGAAATTTGGTCAACGAAACGGTCTGCAAAGCCCGCTAAGTCTACCAGCTCTAATGCTTCTTCTACGCGCTGTTTGATTTCAGCCTTTGGTAAGCCAAGCATTTTCAAACCATAGCCTACGTTATCCCCTAACGACATATGCGGGAAGAGGGCATAGGATTGGAAAACCATACAAATATCGCGCTGTTGAATAGAGCGGTCGGTGACATCTTCGCCATCGATAAACATGCGTCCTTCCGTTGGTTTTTCTAAACCGGCGACTAAACGCAGCACGGTGGTTTTACCACAGCCAGACGGCCCTAATAGGGTGACCATGCTTCCTTGTGGGATGGAAAGACTTAAATCGTCAATGACCGTATTGTCGCCAAAGCGCTTAGTTATATTTTTTAATTCAACGAAACTTTTCTGTGTCATGTCAGTGACTCCATGATTACTGTGCATTTTTGGCTTTGGAACGTGAAACACGGGCTTCGCCAATTAAATAGTCAAATAAGAAGATAATCGCGAGCATGACCACGATCAGAATAGAACCGTAAGCAATCGCCACACCGTATTCACCATCTTCAACGCGGTTCAAGATATACGCCGTTGCAACGCGGGTATCTGGCGTAACTAAGAACACAATGGCGCTCACGGTGGTGATAGCACGGACAAAGCTATAGATCAGTGCCGACAAAATTGCTGGACGTAACAATGGCAGCAGGATGTGGAAAATTGTCCTCATTGAACCTGCACGTAAGCTGAGGGAAGCCTCATCTAGCGACTTGTCAATTTGGCCTAATCCCGCGATACCTGCGCGAATACCCACAGGCACGTTACGCATGGTCATGGAGATAATCACAATTGCCGCCGTCCCTGTTAAATAGAACGGTGTATCGTTAAAGGCGAGGATGTAAGAAACCCCAGCCACAGTACCCGGTACGGCAAAGCACAACATGGTGGTAAATTCGATGGTTTTCTTACCACGGAAATCTTGGCGAACCACAATATACGCGATAAGCAGACCCAAAATCGCGGTGATTGGTGCAGCGATACCCGCATATAACAAGGTATCTAACAGTGACGGCCATGCGCCATCATTCATGCCTTGACCAAACAGTTTGATAAAGTTGTCCAGTGTTAAGGTGTAGTCCACACCCCAGTTCACAGTGAAGCTTCCGTAGAAGATGCTGCCGTACAGTAAGATGTTAAACGCCACCCAAATACCCAGAATTGTTGTCACTGTTGCGACAAGAGAAACTGGCAGCGGTTGCACATCGCCACGATAAGATTTACCGGAAACGGTGACGTAAGAGCGTTTACCAATCCACATGTATTGCACACAGAACACCAGCAATGAGAAGACAAGTAAGGAAGCACCTAACGTACTGGCCGCTTGGTAATCCAGTTGGGAACCTGTGATATAGAAATAGATTTGCGTCGCCAGAACGTCGAAGTTACCCCCTAATACTAATGGGTTACTGAAGTCGGCAAGGGATTGCACAATCACGATTAAGAAGGCGTTCGCCAGTGCAGGTTTCAACAGTGGCATAAACACGTTGAAGAATGTCTGGTAGCGGTTAGCACGTAAGGTGTATGACGCTTCTTCCAGTGATGGATGGATAGTTTTAATCGCACCATCAAGGATCATAAAGGACATCGGCGTGAACGCGAGAACCTGCGCTAGCCAAATCCCAGTAAAGCCGTACAACCAGTTAGTATTTTCTAGCCCCATATAGGTCGCTAAAAACTCAGTAATATAGCCTGAGCGACCCATCATTAAGGTGACACCTAAACCGACAACAAACGGCGGGGTCACAATCGGTAAAATCGAGAATACGCGACCAATAATCGCAGAACGCTTAGCAATTCGGGTGGTATAAATCGCGAGGATCAGACCAAAGAAGGTACAGCCAACACCCACGGCTAGCGAGAGGAATACGGAGTTGATGATGACCTGAACAATATGCGACTGGGTTAAAATAGCCACAAATGCAAATGGTGCAAAATCTCCGTTCCCATCAGTAAACATCGGAATAAAAATTGCCACACTGGGAAATACGATAAACAGCGCAATCAGTGCGACAACGGTGATCAGGGAGCCAATCACAAATTGGTCGCCACCCAGCCACTCTAAGCGAGTGAGGGCATGGGTCATTATCATACCCAATGCAATAAACAGCGTAATGGCGGAGTAGCCTAATCCTGTGCCTACCAAATAGGCACTAATAATGACGACAACGGCGGTAATTGCAGCCACGGCGATGTCGATATAGTGACGCGTTTTTTGGTTGCGATCAGCGGCAGTGATGGGTCTTAACAGTAAAATAGAAGGCAATAGATACCATAGCCAACTGATATTGACACTGCTCCAGCCGTACGCAGCTAAGATCTCATCTTGGGTTGAGTCGAATAAGCCGTAGTCGAGGCTCCATGAGGGTAACAGAGCGAAGCCCAGCCAAGCTATCAGAATCCAAAGGAAGATACTGTCCTTTTTCTTCGAGGCTGTTAGGGTTAAGGTCTGAGGCATTGTTTTTCCCCTAAGTTCATTATTATTGAGTTAATAATTCATTAATTTAATATCATGATTTATAACGAAAATAATTATAAACTTAATTAATATTATCGTTCTAATGAGTGAGCCAAGCTGGAGCCGTCTGCGTGGCGCAGACACTCTTTGATTTGGCATCATTTTTTATAGTAAGTAGCTAATACACTAAATCGCGAAGCTCGCGAGTCTTACGTGAGCAAATCAGGTAAAGTGCGGCGACGGGCGCCGCACTCAACATCTTATTTACTCATTTTAACTTCAGTAACCCACTTGTTGATTAGATTCTTACGGACTTCAGCATCGCCGTATTTATCCATATCGTAGTTGATTAAGTTTAAGTCTTTGAGTTTCAGAGACAGTGGAGAAGACTCTGCGGTGGTGTTAGTCAGGATTTGGTAAGATTGACCTTGTTTCCAACTCAGTTCTTGGGCTTCTTTAGACAGAACGAAATCCACGAACAATTTTGCGTTGTCCATGTTACGTGCGTTTTTCAGAATACTGATCCCGCCGATTTCATAGCCTGTACCTTCACATGGCGCGATTAACTCTAATGGCGCACCATTTTCAACTTCTAAAGAGTAGTCATGCAGGAAGCCGATGCCGATAGCAGATTCGCCGCGAGCCGCGTTACGTGCTGGGGCAATACCTGATTTGGTATATTGGGAGATGTTCGCGTTCAGTTTTTTCAGGTAATCAAAGGCTTGCTCGTTGCCCCACAGTTGGTCAAAAGTCGCCAATGCAGTGTAGGCAGTCCCTGAACTTTGTGGATCCGCGATTTGAATTTCGCCTTTATATTCAGGCTTAGTCAGGTCTTTCCAGCAAGTAGGAACTGGTAACCCTTTCTCTTTTAAGCGATCTTTATTCACACCAAAACCTAAGATACCGATGTAAACCGCAGAAGAGTAGTTACCTTTACGTTTAGCTGGATCTTGGAATTGCGGCATGATTTGAGACAGGTTAGGGGATTTGTACGGCTCAAGCAGATCCATTTCACCCGCTTGTGAATGTGGATCTAAGGTTCCGCCATACCAGACGTCTGCTTGTGGGTTACGTTTTTCAGCTTCGATTTTCGCTAACGTACTGCCGGAACCGTTGCGAACAAACGTGGTTTTAACGTCGTATTTCTTAGCGAATGCTTGCGTTTCCGCTTCGCACATTGCGTTGGTCGCACTACAGTAAACCACTAAACGACCCGCTGCGTTTGCAGTGGTTGTAATAGCGGCAAGGGATAAACCTGCTGCAACGAGTGTAGAGAGAGTCTTAAGTTTCATTGTCAGTCCTTTATTCACGTTTTCGGATTAACTATTATTATGTGTCGGTGAAACTGCACCGGCTAAATGCTCTCTTTTGCTGACATTGGCAATCAAAAGAGGCATCAGTAGTAGCCCCATCAAAGCGGCTGCACTGGCGAGTAAGGTAAACATCCCTGACCAACCATAATTGGCAATCACTTGAGAGAGCGGCCATCCTGCGATTGCCGCCCCTAGATAAGCGTACAATCCAAGATAACCCGTTACCGTTCCAGCTGCCTTTTTATGACAATATTCTGTAGCAGCTAGACCGACTAACATCTGTGGTCCAAATACAAAGAAACCGTTGGCTAAGAAGCATGCAGCTAATAGCCCGTAGTGATGAATTGGTATTAACCATAAGGCATTCACAGAAATGAATAGACCTAAGGAAAACAGCAAAATCATCGGTGCGCGTTGCCCTCGAAACAGGAGGTCGGAACCCCAACCCGCGCACAGTGCGCCCAATAAACCACCTAATTCAAACAGTGCTAACGTGGCATTGGCACTTAATAAATTGCTTCCGTGTGTTTCGGTTAGCCATAAATTTCCCCAATCGTTTATCCCAATACGGATGAGATAAACCAAAATGTAGGTGAAACCGAGCAGCCAAATCATTGGGTTAAACACAATGGTTTGTTTTAAAATCACCCACATGGATTGTGGGGGAGAAAGCTGCTCTTGGCGTAACTCTAATGCATCATGTCGCCATTGCCCGACTGTGGGTAAATGTTCTTCTTTTGGCGTTCCTCTAAGCTGGCGACATAGCCATAAACCTAAAATCACACCAATAATGCCCGGAACGATTAACGCCATTTGCCAGCTATAATGGGTTGCGAGTAACGCGGTTAACAGTGGCAGTGCCATTCCACCAAGGTTGATAGAGATATTCCACAGTCCCCACCAAAAACCGCGTTCATTGCGCGAATACCAATGGGTTAGAATGCGCGCACAAGGTGGCCAACCCCAGCCTTGGAAAAACCCGTTTAGTGTCCAAACAACCAGCAATGCAGGAAACGATAAACAGTAGGCAAAAATGATATTGAGGATCCCCGTCATGACTAAACCTACCCCCATAAACCAACGGTAGCCTGTAATGTCGTGGAAAATACCGGATATAAACTTGGATAAACCATAAGCAAGGTAAAATGCGGAGGCGATCCAACCAATATCACTTTTGTCTAAAAACAGCTCAACTTGCATGACCGGCATAACAAAATTAAAGCTTTTACGAGTTAGGTAAAAAGCGGCATAACCGATGATCATAGAAAACATCAAGCGGCGACGCCAAAAACGGTAATTGCTGTCTAAACCCAGTTTGCTTTTACCTGTCATGATAGAGTTTCTCCCGTTTGGCAGAATGTAATGAAGTTTTTAAATAAAAGGATGAGATAAGGTATTAGGAGGCTAGGAAATATTCCTAGTTTTTCACTATTTCATTTCAAAATGTGGGCAAGTTAACAATTATTTTGGTACCACTTTGCGTTGTTAGCGTCCAGTCACCACCTAAGGCCCTGACTCGTTCCTCAATTCCGCGTAAACCAAAGCCTGATGTGCGTTTGCTAAAAGGAATGCCTACACCGTTGTCATCCACAATTAGCTGTATCGAGTCACCTTGTTGATTTAGTGAGATGTGGATTTTTGTGGCTTTGGCGTGCTTGCTGATATTGTTCAGTAGCTCTTGAACTAACCGGTAAAGGGTGAATAACACCGTTTCATTGGCTGGGGTTTCAGTTAATCCGTAATGGAAGTCACATTGAATATTGTTTTCTTTAAATGCAAATTCACCGATTAGATGGGTGAGTGCGTTTTCAAGGGACATTTCATCGAGTACAGGCGGACGTAATTGGCGCAATAGATGGCGGGTGGCTTGGTGGATCTGTAGTGCTAGCTCATTAATTTGGCTGGCAGCGTTATAGCTTAAATCGTTAGTCGCCGTTTTCTTCACCAGCATAGATTGGATTTGGATCGCGGTAATGTTTTGTCCAATCTCATCATGAAGTTCACGGGCGATATCTTTCTTCACATCTTCTTCGGTGTGCACGAGTTGGCGCATCAGGTCTCGACGGGCATGAAGTTCTTCTTCTAATCGCTGGCGGTAGCGTTGTAAATTACTTGAGAGTTGCTTCTGGCGGCTGATAGCAATGCCTAACCCGATACCAATCAAGGCTTGAGAGCTTAAAAACAGTTGTAGTTCTTGGAGATCATCAAAAGCCCCGTGGAACTGTCTTGCAAAGGTGATGATTAAGCTTCCCAGTAATGCGGATAACACACCGCCTTGCCAGCCATAACGGTATGCCATAAAAATATTGGGAATAAAAACTAATAAAACAATCAGTTGCTCAATTTCTGGGGCAAAGAAAATTTGGGCACTTAAACCAACAAGGCAGAAAAGAAAACACCAAATAATCAATGAAGTACGTAATTGCTTATCCGTGGTTCCGTAGTCAAGCAGCATATGATAGTGCTGTTCGTGCAAGTATTCATAGATAAGATAAACAAAGGGGGAGAGGAGAATTCCACCCGTAAATGTCGTTAAGAATAATTGGCTAATGGAATATTGAGACAAAAGCCCAAATAGCAAGGCATTGAGTATGCTATTGGCGGCCACACCAGCCAGTAACAAAATAAGCCGTTGCCAATAAAGGGTATATCGCCACCAAATATTTTGGATAACCATCGCAACCAGCAGGCTCAATATTGGGGATAACAGCAAAATAGGTTGAGTGAGTAATTGCTCTTGTGCAAGCCAGTAGGTCAGTAGCCCTTCAGCGAGTAAAACCGTTGGCCAGTAGCGTCGCCATAATAGGATCATCAAGGTGAGGCGTAAGGCTTGCGGTAGAAATAGGGTGGCTTGAAAGCTATTTTGGCTAAGATAAAAGCCGATGATCCATAACCCCACCCAAATCAGTGAGTAGGTAAATAATAGGAAGAGAGACTGTAATCCTAAACGAGCCGCTTTGTTCATTATTATTTACCTTGCTGGGACGTTACCTTGCTGGGACGTTACCTTGCTGGAACGGAAATCGGTCTATCGAGAAATGATGTTGTGTTCTAAGGCGTAGTGCACTAAATCAATGGTGCTTTCGCATTGCAATTTCCCGAGGACATTCGCGCGATGTACATGCACCGTTTTATGGCTGAGGTTTAATTGTTCGGCTATGACTTTCACACTGAGACCTGCCACCAGTAAATCAAAGACTTCGCGCTCACGGTTAGTGAGCTCTTGAATACCTTGTTTTTGCTGCGGTGTTTGGCGCAAGGCTCGCATTGCATCAGCACACAGGTAGCACCCACCTTGGTGAACAGAGCGTACCGCCTGGACTAATTCTTCAGGTCCGCAGCATTTGGTGAGATAGGCACTGGCGCCAGCATCAAGTGCACTTTGCACGAAAGCAGGGGTGTCATAGATGCTTAAAATAATGGTACGAAACTCGGGCTTTTTTTTACGTAAACGGGTTAGCAGTTGTAAACCGCTCTCATCTGGCATTGATATATCCATAATCGCCACGTCAATATCGAGGCTAATTAGGTGCGGCCATGCTTCTTGCGCACTCGCATATTGTCCCACAATACTAATGTCAGGTTCTAACGTCAGTAATTGGGCAAAACCGGAGCGAACAACAATATGGTCATCAATAAGGGCTATTTTTATCATTGTAATGTTAAGAGTAAGTAGGAGACCATTTGCCAGTCTTATATCAATATATGGATGGATAAGCTAGCGGAATAACATAAAATTCTGACGTACATCAGAAATGAAACGCGCAAGATCATAGCGATAATAAATAGGATGGCAATATTTTATTTGGGGATAAAGTGAGTTTGCCATCAAATAAAATAGATTTTGGTGAATGACTATACACTCGCTGCTAAAATACCGTGAAAGCGAGTGCGAGAATATTGTTAGATTATTTGGGCTTCAAGAATCGATAAATCACAGTCAGTTTTAATAAAGTTGGTGACTTTTAAGCCTGCTTGATGCAACAGCAGCTCAAAATCTTCTTTAGAACGTTCATCAGCACCCACGTTGATGTTGGTGCATAAAAGTCCCACTAATTTTCCAACATTAAGGTGATTACTGTGTGGGAAATGGTAATCAATCAATAGGATCTTTGATTCATCCTTCATGGAGCTACGAATGACGTTGAATATTTTTACCAGTTGTTGGTCGCTCCAGTCATGGGCTACCGTTTTTAAGATATAAAAATCCGCAGTAGGGACTTTCTCAAAGAAAGAACCACTTTCAATAGTCCAGCGGTTATCCTCGTTTAAATCATGAAGAATGTGTTTATCCGTCACGGCTTTTAGGTCAAAGAGGATACCTTGAGTATTCGGATTATTTTTTAATATTTCAGCAAGTAAGCCACCCGTTCCACCACCAATATCGGCAATCACGCTGTTTTCAGGGAATGAAAGTTGGGTGATGATAAATGGGATTTCAATGCGTGAGAGTGATGCCATGCCATCATGGAAACTATCAGCGGTATTTGCCTCATTTTCCCAGTAATCAAAAAAGGAGCTACCGAAGATATGTTCAAAAACAGGTTCTCCCCGCGCCATCGCTGAAAAATGCAATGAAGGGAGCCAAAATGTTTGGTCAGTGAGCATTAAGACGGCACTTCGCATTGAGTAAGGGTGTTCAGCTAACAGAAATTCAGCATCTGAATTCAATGCAAATTGGCAATCATCAATAGCAGAAAAAACATTTTGCGTGGCGAGTAGACGTAGAATTTGGTGGATTATCGTGGCATTAGCATCAACTTTTTGTGCAATTTGCTCTGCGGTTTGAGGACCACTTTGCAGATGTTCAGCCAATTCTAACTTCACTGCCGCACGTAGGGCTGCTTGAAAAATAAAACCAACGGATTTGTGAATTAATCGAACGCCAGGTTCCAGATGAGAAAAAACATAGGATGACGACAAGCTCATAGAGTCTCCGTATATGAATGAATAGGGTATTTTTATTAGGAACTTGAAGTATCGTAGGGAAGGGAAAAACCATCAAAACTATAAATTAACTATACCAATATAAAAAACAATAAGATCACGAGGTTACACTAATTTTTATTGTTATCTGGATGTAGCTTAACCTAAATGTCTAATATTGGCGACAAACATGGATCTTTAGTGTCTCTAAAAGGAGACATTTATCTTATTGATAAATAAAGCATTTAAAAACGAGAGGATTCACTGTCTTAAATTGGAGACAGATTTGTGTTGGGTAAGTGGCGTTTTTCTGTATTCAGATCAATTCAGAAATGATGTAAATGAGTAAGAAGATAAATTTTGATAAGAATCAATGAGATAAAAATCCCATTGAAAAGTTGGCACGGGTTGTGCATAATATTTGTCAGTTGCTCATTCAATTGCTTATGTAGGTCCAAGCTTGGGGAAACCTAGCAAATGGGAACATACCACATAAAACCCGAATGATGCCAAAGTAAGGTGCCTACCGTCCGATATCATCGATATTCGCTTTCGAGCTTTATCAAACACAGGGCGACACGTGGAGTGAGGCACCACCTATATGATTATCTTTAATGAAAGACATAATCATATGCAAAAAATCGACATTCAAGCGTAATGCCGAGTATCGCTGGCGGAGGTGAGAAGCAATTCTTCCCTCCGCCTTCCCATTTCTGGGGTATCAACATTCCTTTCTATGAGTTTATCCTTTCTATCAAGTTTATCCTTTTTATCGAATTAATCCTTCCGTTCTATTGTGGTGTTTTTATCTGAAATCATTCACGTTTCAGTCACTTTTTTGGCATGTTCATTGCTATCTATTTGTTTATTGGTTTCTCTATCATCAATGTAAACAGCACTTTTCGCATTAACTGGAGTTCTGCTACCATTGAATTACATATAAATAGGTAAGAGATGAATGCGTTGAGTAAATTGCGTCTTTTTCCGCGCTCATTGCGGCAGTTAGTGGTCATGGCTTTTTGGTTAGTCCTTTTACCATTATTGGTATTGGCTTATCAGGCTTATCAAAGTCTAGAACAATTGAGTAATCAGGCTGCGGATATCAATAAAACTACGCTGCTTGATGCTCGGCGCAGTGAAGCGATGAGTAGCCTCGCGCTGGAAATGGAGCGCAGCTATCGCCAGTATTGTGTATTGCAAGATAAAGCCTTACAGACGCAGTATGAAAAGCAGTTTGCTGATTATGAACAGATGCTGGAACGCCAAAAAACTATTTTGCCAGAGACACCTGAAGTGCTAGGGCTCTTTACTGGCCTGCAAAAGCTGAAAGCGATTAGTTGTGAAAATAATGAGCCGATGGAAGCCACGACTAAAGTGTTAGAGCAATTCTCAGCGCAAAATACGGCTGTCGTTCAGCAAACTCGAGAGGTTATTTTTAGCCGCGGTGAACAGCTTCAAAAAGCCATTGCGAATAAAGGACAATTATTTGGTTGGCAAACACTGATCCTCTTCTTGCTAAGCGCACTGTTGGTGACCTTATTTACTCGTATGATTATCGGCCCAGTTAAAATCATTGAACGTATGATTAACCGTTTAGGAACGGGACTGACTCTGGAAAATGATACTGACCGTTTTAAAGGCCCAAGAGAATTGCGGATCATTGCTCAGAGAATTATTTGGTTAAGTGAACGGTTGGCTTGGTTAGAATCCCAGCGCCATGAGTTTTTGCGTCATATTTCCCATGAGCTGAAAACACCATTGGCCAGTATGCGAGAAGGAACAGAATTATTGGCAGATGAGGTTGCAGGTCCGTTAACTAGCTCACAAAAAGAGGTGGTTGATATTCTTGACCAGAGCAGTAAGCATCTTCAGCAACTTATTGAACAGCTTCTTGACTATAATCGGAAATTAGTCGATGAGCCGCCCGTTGCCCAGCAAGTTGATTTGAAAAAGCTTATTGAAGATATTGTTAATGCACATAATTTACCCGCAAGAGCGAAAGGTATTATCACCGATGTCCGCTTAAAAGTGGAAAGTTGTCTTGCAGAACCGACCTTACTCGGAAGGGTTATTGATAATATCTACTCCAATGCGGTGCACTATGGTGGCGAATCAGGTAATATTTGGATCTCAAGCCGCAGGACAGGGAATAAGTTACTCATTGAGGTTGCCAATACGGGCACGCCTATCCCTGAGTCTGAGCAAAATATGATTTTTGAACCTTTCTATCAAGGCAGCCTCCAAAGAAAAGGTGCCGTCAAAGGAAGTGGGTTAGGGCTTAGCATCGCGCAAGATTGTATTAAGCAGATGGGTGGTGAATTATCATTAGTGCCACATAAATCCGCGGATGTTTGCTTCCGAATTGAATTGCCTTTAACCGCAGAGAACGAATAATAATGCAAAACAGGTCTACAGATTTCTTGGCGGTATTGTGTAATGCAGTACTGTCGAAGACAAAAACAATCTCCATTCGCCGTGGGACAAGCGTTAAGTCTTCCCGCGTAGGCACTCCTTTGGGAATGATTTTATTCTCGCTCATTTTAACGGGGTGTGTGGCGAAGAACGGTCAATCACCATTAGAAACTCTCGCTAAAGTCGTTATTCCAGAAGTGAAAACCACGGATTACCGTTACGCTTCTTGCGAATCAATTTGGGAAAATCAAGAACCTATCTCACAGGAAAATGCCCTCTATTGGTTACGTATGATGGGCTGTGTGGATAGAATGGATGCTGACAAAGCACGTGCCGAAGCGAAAAAGATTGAAGTGAATGATTGGTCTACTTCATTTACCAAAAATATTCTCTTAGGCTCAGCGGAGCCGACAATCGCTGAGCGTCGCCAAATGCTTGATAGCATCAACACCTATAGTTTGAGCTTCCCAACACCAATTCGCCCATTATTGCAATTGTGGCGCGAGCAGCAGGTTCAAGTGATTAACCTTGCAGATGCGAATGCCCGTTATAAACGTATGCAGCAGGAGATGGATGCAAAGCTTGACCGTCTAAAAGAAGATAATGCCAAGCTGCGTTTTGAGCTTAATAATACTTCCCGCAAGTTAGAGAACTTAACGGATATCGAACGCCAGCTCTCTTCTCGCAAGAAAAATGCGAATGAAGTTGAAAAAGAAGATGAAGCCGCTGTTGCTGCGCCAGCAGAAACGAAGCCAGCCCCAGCCGAACAAAATTCCTCGGAGAATAAAGCACAATGACCGGCCGTAAGTCAGCTAACTTACTTTTGGTGGATGATGATCCTAGCCTGCTAAAATTGCTTGGTATGCGTTTGAGCAGTGAAGGTTTTAAAGTCTCAACAGCGGAGAGTGGGCCTGAAGCACTAAAATTACTCCAGAAAGAAAAAATCGACCTCGTTATTAGCGATTTACGCATGGATGAAATGGACGGTATGGCGCTGTTTGATGAAGTGCAAAAAGCCCATCCGAATCTTCCGGTGATTATTTTAACGGCTCATGGTTCGATCCCTGATGCGGTTGCGGCAACGCAGCGCGGGGTGTTTAGTTTCTTAACCAAACCCGTTGATAAAGACGCGCTTTATAAAGCCATTGATGAGGCATTAGCATTATCTTCTACACCGATGAGTGATGAAGAGTGGAGCGCTGGCATTGTCACGCGTAGCCCGCTCATGATCCGCTTGCTTGAGCAGGCGCATATGGTGGCGCAATCGGATGTGAGTGTGCTGATTAATGGGCAAAGTGGTACGGGTAAAGAAGTATTAGCGCAAGCAATCCACAAAGTGAGCCCACGTGCTCATAAACCGTTTATCGCGATTAACTGTGGCGCATTACCTGAACAATTGCTGGAGTCTGAACTGTTTGGACATGCTAAAGGCGCGTTTACAGGTGCAGTCAGTAGCCGTGAAGGGCTGTTTTTTGCTGCCAGCGGTGGGACGCTCTTTTTAGACGAAATTGGTGATATGCCGATGCCGCTGCAAGTCAAACTGCTGCGTGTTCTGCAAGAACGTAAGGTTCGCCCGCTAGGAAGTAATCGCGATTTAGATATTGATGTACGCATTATTTCTGCGACCCATCGTAACTTACCGAAAGCGATGGAAAAAAACGAGTTCCGTGAAGATCTCTATTATCGTTTGAATGTGGTGAACTTGCGGATCCCTGCGTTGAATGAACGCTCGGAAGATATTCCGTTATTAGCGAATCATTTATTACGTGAAGCTGCGAGCCGCCATAAACCCTTTGTGCGCAGTTTTTCGAGCGATGCGATGAAGTGCTTGATGACTGCAAGTTGGCCCGGAAACGTGCGCCAGTTAGTGAACGTGATTGAGCAGTGTGTCGCATTGACGACATCTCCAGTGATCAGCGAAGCCCTCGTTAGCCAAGCTCTGGAAGGCGAAAATACGGCGCTACCGACCTTTGTGGAAGCGCGTAACCAATTCGAATTAAATTATCTGCGTAAATTATTGCAGATGACCAAAGGCAACGTGACCCAAGCTGCACGCATGGCGGGACGCAACCGTACTGAGTTTTATAAATTACTTGGGCGTCACGATTTAGAAGCGAATGATTTTAAAGAATAAAACCTTTATAGCCTAAAGGATTAAGGGAGAACAAACACGTTATGAGCCGTAAGCTTAATATCTCACTGGCACAACTTAACTGGCTGGTTGGCGACATCGAAGGCAACTGTGATCGTATGTTGCAAACTGTTGAAGAACAGGCTGAAAATACTGATATTGTCATGTTTTCTGAGTTGGCTCTAACAGGGTACTCCCCTGAAGATTTACTCTTCCGCCACGATTTTGAAGAGCGTTGCACCGCACAATTAAAACGTTTACAACAAGCTAGCGGTCAATGCGGGATCATCGTGGGTCACCCGTGGTACGAAGATAATGAAATTTATAACGCATTATCATTTTTCTACCAAGGAAAGCTATTAGCCCGTTACTTTAAGCAAGAGCTGCCTAATTATGGTGTTTTTGATGAGCCTCGTTATTTCACTGCAGCAGAAAAAACCTGCGTGGTGGAATTCAAAGGCTATCAGCTCGGTTTACTGATTTGCGAAGATATTTGGTATGACGAACCGATTGATGCGGTGAAAGGGGCGGGGGCTGAGTTGGTTCTCACCATTAATGCTTCACCGTATGATTTAAACAAAGAGCACATTCGCAGTGATCTGCTGGTGGAACATGCTCAGCGTACCGGTTTGCCGATTGTCTATTTGAACCAAGTGGGCGGACAAGACGAACTCGTATTTGATGGCGGCTCGAAAGTGCTGGCAAACAAAGGCAAGCAAGTCTACCAAATGGCTGAATTTGCAGAGCAAGTGGCGACAGTCACCTTTGAAGATGCGAAATTAGTGACTGAGCAGCCGAAGCAGCCTGAAGTGTCGCAAATTGCTCAGGTGTATCAAGCATTAGTCTTAGCAACCCGCGATTACATCAACAAAAATGGCTTTAATGGGGCGATTTTAGGGTTATCCGGTGGGATTGATTCAGGATTAACTGTGGCGATTGCGGCGGATGCTATCGGTAAAGATCGCGTTCAAGCCGTTATGATGCCGTTCCGTTACACCTCTGAAATGAGCATCCATGATGCTAAAGAGCAAGCGGAATTACTGGGTGTTGAGTTTGATATTGTCTCCATCGAACCGATGTTTGATGCCTTTATGACGCAATTGCAGCCGATGTTTGAAGGTACTCAACCGGATACCACGGAAGAAAACTTACAAGCCCGTTGCCGCGCCGTGATCTTAATGGCGATGTCCAATAAGCGTCGCCGTTTAGTATTGACGACCAGTAATAAAAGCGAATCCGCAGTTGGGTATTCAACCTTGTATGGTGATATGGCGGGGGGCTTCGATGTCCTTAAAGATGTGCCAAAAACGCTGGTCTTTGAACTGGCTAAATATCGTAATACAATATCGCCAGCAATTCCGCAGCGCGTGATTGATAGACCACCTTCAGCGGAACTGGCTCCAGGGCAATTAGACCAAGATAGTTTACCGCCTTACGATGTGTTAGATGCCATCTTAGACGGTTATGTAGAAAAAGATTTATCTGTGGCTGACCTTATCAAGCTCGGATTTGATAGAGAAATTGTTCGCAAAGTTGTGCGTCTTGTCGATATTAACGAATATAAGCGCCGTCAGGCTCCTGTTGGACCGCGGATCACAATGCGTAATTTCGGTAAAGATCGTCGTTATCCGATTACCTCAGGTTTTGGCCGTAAAAACTGGTCATAACAGGAACTGAAAATGAAAAAAATTGATGCAATTATAAAGCCATTCAAACTTGATGATGTGCGCGAAGCGTTAGCCGAAGTGGGGATCACGGGTATGACGGTGACTGAAGTGAAAGGCTTTGGTCGCCAAAAAGGTCACACTGAACTGTATCGTGGCGCGGAATATATGGTGGATTTTTTACCAAAGGTAAAAATTGAAATCGTTGTGCCGGATGATATTGTTGAAAGCTGTGTAGAAACTATTATGCAAACGGCGCAAACCGGCAAAATCGGTGATGGAAAAATCTTTGTGTATGATGTCGCTCGCGTAATTCGTATTCGTACGGGTGAGCAGGATGAAGAAGCGATTTAACTAGAATGAAAAATGCGGTAACGGGATAAATATATCCTACATGGGATGATAATATATTTATATGCGAGTCCGTTACCGCAAAATTAAAAATAATTTAAAACTAAAGCTTTAAAAACAATCCACTATAATGAATAACCGCGGTTAATTTAACGGTAATACTTTATGAGGGCCAAAACACTCATAATGAATATTATCGGCAGTAACACCCATTTCAATTAGCTGTTTTCCAACATGCTGCATAAAGCCAACTGGTCCACAGAAATAGAATTGCATATTTGGCTGAAGCATTTTCTCTTTAACTTGCGTTAAATCCAGTAATCCACGGTATTGGTAATCTTCACCCAGTTGATCTTGTGGCGCAGGTTGATTAAACCAGACTGCTGAATGACCTTGGGTATGTTGTGATATCAACTGGCTAACTTCTTGATTAAAAGCGTGTACATCCCCATTTTCAGCAGCATGTAGCCAATTCACAGGTGCTTGATGTTGGTGCGTGGTGAGGTGGTTAAGCATGCTGAGCATTGGTGTTAAGCCGACGCCAGCAGAAATTAAAGTCACTGGTGTTTTCGGTTCGACATCAAGGTAAAAATCACCGCATGGTGGCGCTAAACGAACAATATCGCCTTCATTGAGATTTTGATGTAAGAAGCCAGAAACGGTGCCTTGCTCTTCACGTTTCACCGCAATACGGTAGGTTTTCCCATTTGGCGCAGTAGTGAGTGAATACTGGCGAATTTCTTGATTTTCAAAACTATTTTCATTCAGGTACACAGTAATATATTGCCCTGGACGATAATCCGCCACCGCTTTACCATCTACCGGAGTGAGTTCAAAACTGGTGATAACAGCACTTTGAGGTTGTTTTTTAGTGATTTTGAATTCACGTAAACCTTCCCATCCGCCGGACTTTTCCGCGTTTTCACGGTAAATCGTGCTTTCACGGTTAATGAAAATATCCGCCAACACGCCATAAGCTCTTCCCCAAGCATCCAACACTTCTTGACCCGGGCTCAGTAGCTCATCAATCGCAGCGAGAAGGTTTTCCCCGACAATCGGGTAGTGCTCAGGTTTGATATTTAAACTGGCATGTTTCTGGGCAATTTTCTCCACTGCGCCAATTAACGCTTCGGGGGTTTCAATATGGACTGCATAAGCGCAAATGGCGTTGAATAGGGCTTCACGCTGATCGCCATTCGTTTGATTTCTCATATTGAAAATATCTTTCAGCTCAGGATGTTGTTTAAACATTCTGTCATAAAAGTGAGCGGTTAATTTAGGGCCAGTTGCTGCGATGGCAGGGATGGTGGATTTAATTGTGGCGATAGTTTGTTGGTCAAGCATACAGGCACTCCTGAATTATTTTCATAATATTATGAATTTATAAACATGTATTTTGCATGCAACTTATAATATTTAGCGGGAGATGTAAATAATTAACGCATCAAAAAGTGGGGGAATTCACCGCAAAATTAGAGGTGGCTAGCAAAGTTAGATATTCGTCTCGGTATTATTGAAATGTGCGCTATTATATTTTGTGTTGTTTAAAGGTATCTGAAAGCAAAAAAATTAATGCAATCGTTTGCGTATATTTTTTCGTAGGGGCTATCTCAACGACGAAAAAGAGTTTACACTGTCAGTCATTAAGTTGAATTGATTGTTACCTTATTGAATTGCTGAGGCAGGAGAAGCGAATGTTAAAGCGTGAAATGAATATTGCAGATTACGACCCACAACTGTGGGAAGCAATGGAAAAAGAAGTACAACGTCAAGAAGAACACATTGAATTAATTGCTTCTGAAAACTATACCAGCCCACGAGTTATGCAGGCTCAAGGCTCTCAGCTGACCAATAAGTATGCGGAAGGTTATCCAACTAAACGTTATTATGGTGGTTGTGAATTCGTTGATGTGGTTGAGCAATTAGCTATCGACCGCGCGAAAGCGTTATTTGGTGCTGACTACGCAAACGTACAGCCACACTCTGGTTCACAAGCTAACGCTGCGGTCTATATGGCGCTGCTGCAACCAGGTGACACTGTATTAGGTATGAACTTGGCGCATGGCGGTCACTTAACTCATGGTTCTCCAGTAAACTTCTCCGGTAAACTGTATAACATCGTTCCTTACGGTATCGATGAAAGCGGTAAAATCGATTACGACGATATCGCGGCTCAAGCGAAAAAACATCAACCTAAAATGATCATCGGCGGCTTCTCCGCATATTCTGGTGTGGTTGATTGGGCTAAAATGCGTGAAATCGCTGACAGCATCGGTGCCTACCTGTTCGTTGATATGGCACACGTTGCGGGTCTGGTGGCAGCGGGTGTTTACCCTAACCCAGTTCCACATGCTCACGTCGTTACGACAACAACACACAAAACTCTAGCGGGCCCACGTGGTGGTCTGATTTTAGCTAAAGGCGGCGACGAAGACCTGTATAAGCGTCTGAACTCTGCGGTATTCCCAGGTTCACAAGGCGGTCCTCTGATGCACGTTATCGCAGGTAAAGCGGTAGCACTGAAAGAAGCGATGGAGCCTGCGTTCAAAACTTACCAACAGCAAGTTGCAAAAAATGCGAAAGCAATGGTAGAAGTTTTCCAAAAACGCGGCTTTAAAGTGGTGTCTGGCGGTACTGAAAACCACCTGTTCTTAGTTGACTTAGTTGACAAAGATATCACTGGTAAAGATGCTGACGCAGCACTGGGTCGCGCAAACATTACGGTAAACAAAAACAGCGTACCTAATGATCCGAAGAGCCCGTTTGTCACTTCTGGTGTTCGTATCGGTTCTCCTGCAATTACGCGTCGTGGCTTCAATGAAGCAGATGCACGCGAGCTAGCTGGCTGGATGTGTGATATTCTGGACAACCTCAATGACGAAGCAACCATTGAAGCTGTTAAACAGAAAGTATTAGCTATCTGCAAAAAATACCCAGTTTACGCATAATGGTAATTAACCAATAGCGTGCAGTGAATTAGCACGATAAACCCGCTTCTACATTTGGTAAAAGCGGGTTTTTTGTTGTCTGTTTTAAACCCCTCAATAGTAGGGGAAGATGAAAATAAGGGAGGAGTGATGGTTATTCCATCAACGCGTTGGCTAGCGATTGATTATTTTACCTACTTTTTTGCCTACAGTATTTTCTTGCCATTTTGGTCCGTGTGGCTACAAGGTGAGGGAATAGATGCAGAAATGATAGGGCTTTTGTTAGGTATCGGACTTGCGGCGCGTTTTCTCGGTGCGATGTTTATCACTCCCCAGGTTAAAGAGCCTTCCAAACTGATCAATGCATTACGATTACTGGCGGCGCTTTCCCTTATTTTCTCCATTGGATTTTCGTTCGGCTCCCATTGGGCTTGGCTGATGTTTGTCATGATTGGATTTAACCTATTTTTTGCTCCTATGGTGCCATTAGGGGACTCATTAGCAGGAACATGGCAGAAACAATTTACGTTTGATTATGGCAAAATCCGAGTTTGGGGCTCAATTGCCTTTATTATTGGCTCGTCATCAATGGGATATTTTGCTGGGGTGTGGGGACATACCTCGATAATGGTCGCATTAGTGATCAGCTGCGCGGCCCTATTATTGGGAGCCATGTTGAAACCTGCGATTATGCCAGCGGGAGTAGCAAAAGCAGAAGGTGCAAATAAAGTCTCATTCAAGCAACTGATCGCAGATAAAAATATACTGATGTTTTTAATCTGTGTGACTTTATTGCAAGGTGCGCACGCCGCTTATTACGGGTTTGCTTCGTTGTTCTGGAAAGAAGCGGGTTATTCTGATTTAGTGATCGGTAATTTATGGTCGCTGGGTGTGGTGGCCGAAGTGATTGTCTTTATGCTGAGCCATCGATTATTCCGACGCTGGAGTGCCCGTAATTTACTTTTATTATCCGCAGTGTGTGGGATTATCCGCTGGGGAATGATGGGGGCATTTACTGCATTGCCAGTCTTAATTATTGTGCAAATATTACACAGTGGAACCTTCACCGTTTGCCACTTAGCTGCGATGCGATTTATTAGTGCGCGTAAAGAAAATGAAATTATACCGTTGCAAGGGGCTTATTCTGCCTTAGCAACTGGAGGCGGGCTCGCGGTGGTTACTATTATGGTGGGGTATATTTATGAGCGTATGCCTGACCAACATGGCGTCGTGTTTTATTTGATGGCGCTCTTAGCTGTGCCTGCACTGTTTATTCGACCAAGAGTGACGGCTTAGTCTTAGACTGGAGTTACCGTAACGCAATAATAAAAAGGGCGCTTAGTTTTCACTAGCGCCCTTTTTAGTAAATTTAACGAGGATTAAATTAACGTTTTAATGCTTCAGATAATTCATCTTTCATTGCAGCCAGAATATCGCGAACAACGCGTGGGCTACCTGCGACTAAGTTACCTGATGCTAAATAGTTATGACCACCTACAAAGTCAGTCATGATCCCGCCCGCTTCACGCATGATCAGTTCGCCACCTAAGAAATCCCATGGTTTTAAACCGATTTCGAAGTAAGCGTCAACGCGACCCGCAGCCACATAGCATAAATCCAGAGCTGCTGAACCCGTGCGACGGAAATCTGCACATTGGTCAAACATTTTGCCCATGATGTTCATGTAGATAGGTGCGTGTTGCTTGTGTTTGAATGGGAAGCCAGTTGCGACAACTGCGCCTTCAAGGTCGCGTTTCTCAGCCATACGTAAACGGTAACCGTTCATTTGAGCACCTTGACCACGTACCGCAGTAAATAATTCGTTACGCATTGGGTCATAGACAGCAGCAACCTCTGTACGGCCTTTAATGCGTACAGCGATAGAAACTGAGAAGTGAGGGAAACGTTTTGTGAAGTTGGTGGTGCCATCCAGTGGATCGATTACCCATTGAATATCTTCATCTTTGCCTAATAACTCGCCACTTTCTTCAGTGATGATAGTGTGGTCTGGGTAAGATTTACGAATAATATCAACGATGATTTGTTCAGCGTCACGGTCAACGTTAGTGACGAAATCGTTAGCACCCTTTTGGGTTACTGTTACGTTTTGAGGATCTTCATAGTTTTTAGCTATGTAATTACCAGCCTTACGTGCAGCACGTATGGCGATGTTAAGCATCGGATGCATGGGTATTTTCCACTGGGATGTTAAAGAACGAAAATCAAGAGACGCAAAGTATATAGATGTTCGTCACAATAAGCAATTTTGTGTTAGACTCTTGCGATTAATTTTTCATGACAACGTATAAACCATGCTAGAAAATATTCGTATCGTTCTTGTTGAAACCTCACACACTGGCAATATGGGCTCAACCGCTCGTGCAATGAAAACCATGGGGCTTTCAAACCTCTATTTAGTTAACCCACTCGTTGAACCTGATTCTCATGCTATCGCGTTATCCGCGGGTGCAAGTGATGTGATTGGTAATGCAAAAATCGTAAAATCTCTCGATGAAGCATTAGAAGGGTGCAAATTAGTCATTGGTACCAGCGCACGTTCTCGTACACTTTCTTGGCCAATGGTCGAGCCTCGTGAATGTGGCGTGAAATCTGTTGAACAGTCAAAAGAGTCACCGGTCGCGATTGTTTTTGGCCGTGAGCGTGTCGGTTTAACCAACGAAGAATTGCAAAAATGTAACTATCATTTGTACATTCCAACCAACCCAGAATACGGTTCGCTGAATCTGGCAATGGCGGTTCAATTAGTTAGCTACGAGATCCGCATGGCGTATTTGGCAATTGCTGAAAAAAATACGCAAACATCGACGGATGATGAGGTAGAATATCCACCGGCTGAAGATTTAGAACGTTTCTATGTTCATCTTGAAAGCGTATTGAATGAATCGGGCTTTATTCGCAAGGCGCATCCGGGATTAATTATGAATAAACTGCGACGTTTATTTACCCGTGCCCATGTAGAAACCCAAGAGTTGCATATTCTTCGCGGCATTTTGACATCAATGGAAAAATGGGCGAAAAAATGAGGTTAATGCCGTGGTGAAGTGAGTATAATACTTGAGTAAATTAGTCAGGTAAATAGTTGACCAAATTACTCAGGTATGTCACAATTGCTGCATATTTTACCACGGAGTATTTATGTTATGAGACTCACTTCCAAAGGGCGTTACGCAGTAACTGCGATGCTAGATGTCGCGTTACACTCTCAGACTGGTCCAGTACCTTTAGCTGATATTTCTGAACGTCAGGGAATCTCCCTCTCTTATCTTGAGCAACTCTTCTCTCGTTTACGTAAAAACGATTTAGTTTCTAGTGTTCGCGGTCCTGGTGGCGGTTATCTGCTTGGGCGTGATGCAGACCAAATCTTTGTTGCTGAAGTAATTGCTGCGGTCGATGAATCCGTAGATGCAACCCGTTGTCAGGGTAATAAAGAAGGTTGTCAAAATGGCGACCGCTGCTTAACTCACGCATTATGGCGTGACCTAAGCGACAGAATCACCAGTTTCCTTAGCAGCATCAGCCTTGATGAGCTGGTTAAGAACCAAGAAGTTCTGGATGTTGCTGATAGGCAAGATAATGAAAAGCGTAAAACAATGCCGAACGGCATTACGCCAGAATCCATTATCAATGTTCGTGCCTAATAAAAAATAGATTATAAATTGCAGTCGATCACCAAATGGTGAAAAAGCCCAACCTATAGCGGCTTGCACCATTGGGGTCATTAAAAAATTAAAGGCAAAGTTGTCTTGTCCTTTGGAGTATGTGAGCAATGAAATTACCGATTTATCTAGATTATTCAGCAACTACGCCTGTCGACCCGCGCGTTGCTGAAAAAATGATGCAATGTCTAACAATGGATGGGAATTTTGGTAACCCAGCATCTCGTTCACACCGTTTCGGCTGGCAAGCTGAAGAGGCGGTAGATATTGCTCGTAATCAAATCGCTGAATTAGTGAATGCGGATCCTCGTGAAATCGTCTTCACATCAGGTGCAACAGAATCTGATAACTTAGCTATCAAAGGTGCTGCCCAGTTCTATCAGAAAAAAGGCAAGCACGTCATCACTTGTAAAACAGAACATAAAGCTGTTCTGGACACATGTCGTCAATTAGAGCGTGAAGGTTTTGAAGTGACTTACTTAGCACCTCAAAGCAACGGTTTAATTGACCTGAAAGAGTTAGAAGCGGCAATGCGCGAAGACACCATTTTAGTGTCAATCATGCACGTGAATAACGAAATCGGTATTGTTCAGGACATCGCTACAATCGGCGAATTATGCCGTAGCCGTGGCATCGTATTCCACGTTGATGCCACCCAAAGCGTCGGTAAATTGCCTATCGACCTGTCAGCGTTAAAAGTTGACCTGATGTCATTCTCTGCACACAAACTGTACGGACCAATGGGTATCGGCGCACTGTATGTTCGTCGTAAACCACGTATTCGTTTGGAAGCGCAGCAACACGGTGGCGGCCATGAACGTGGTATGCGTTCAGGAACTTTACCTGTTCACCAAATCGTGGGCATGGGCGAAGCTTACCGTATTGCTAAAGAAGAAATGGCTCAAGAATCGGAACGTCTGCGCGGTTTACGCTTACGTTTATGGAACGGTATTAAAGATATCGAAGAAGTTTACCTTAACGGTGACTTAGAAAATGGTGCGCCGCACATTCTGAACGTCAGCTTCAACTATGTTGAAGGTGAATCATTAATGATGTCGCTGAAAGATTTAGCAGTTTCTTCGGGTTCTGCATGTACTTCTGCAAGCTTAGAACCTTCATACGTGCTGCGTGCATTAGGTATGAATGACGAACTGGCTCATAGCTCAATTCGCTTCTCTTTCGGTCGCTTTACGACTGAAGAAGAAATTGACTATGCAATTAAACAAATTCATGGTGCGATCGGCCACTTACGTGAGCTGTCTCCTTTATGGGATATGTTTAAAGCAGGCGTAGATCTCAACAGCATCGAATGGTCTCACCATTAATCAGACAGTTTCAGGAGTTTAAAAATGGCTTACAGCGAAAAAGTTATCGATCATTATGAAAATCCACGTAACGTCGGTTCATTTGATAACAATGATCCAAGCGTGGGTAGCGGTATGGTAGGTGCACCTGCTTGTGGTGACGTTATGAAGTTACAAATCAAGGTAAATGATGACGGTATCATCGAAGATGCACGTTTTAAAACCTATGGTTGCGGCTCTGCAATTGCATCAAGTTCACTGGTCACTGAGTGGATGAAGGGCAAAAGCTTAGACGAAGCTGAGTCAATCAAAAATACAGCGATAGCGGAAGAGTTAGAATTACCGCCAGTGAAAATTCACTGCTCAATTCTAGCTGAAGACGCAATCAAAGCTGCTATTGCTGATTACAAAAGCAAACGCCAAGGCAAATAATAGATAAATATCAGTAAGTAAGGGCTGTACCTTAGAGCATATAAACAACAAAAATAGACAGCCCACAACTGATAGTTAAACTCAAATTAATTAAAGATGTATTTATTATACAACTTTAAATATAATGAGTTGTACCGATGATTTGAAGGCGGATGCTAATAATTTCTAGCATCTGCCTTGTTTGTTTCTAAAGTGAGGTTTGCAATGTCGATTTCTCTTACTGAAAGTGCAGCGCAACGAATTCAAGCATTCTTGAATAATCGTGGTAAAGGCGAAGGCTTGCGTTTGGGTGTAAGAACTTCAGGTTGCTCGGGAATGGCATACGTGCTTGAATTCGCTGATGTAATTAATGAAGAAGACACCGTTTTTGAAGACAAAGGTGTTAAAGTCATCGTCGATGGCAAAAGCATGGTTTATTTAGACGGCACTGAGCTGGATTTTGTAAAAGAAGGCTTAAACGAAGGGTTTAAATTTAATAACCCTAACGTTAACAGTGAATGCGGATGCGGTGAAAGTTTTCACGTATAATGTCTTCAAATGAGCATGACTTTGACCAATGTAACTAACGTGGCGTTAATGACCACATAATCTTTAGCTAAGCTTAGCTACATTGGTACCCGGTTCGAGAAACTGAGCACTTATGGATTACTTTACTCTTTTTGGGCTAACCCCTAATTACGCGATTGACAGTGAGCAACTCACGCATCGCTTTCAAGAATTACAGCGACAATATCATCCCGATCGCTTTGCAACCTGTTCAGAACAGGAAAAAATGCAAGCAATCCAACATGCTGCGACTATCAATGCGGCATATCAATCCCTTCGTCATCCGCTGAAACGCGCGGAATATATGCTGTTATTACATGGTTTTGATATAAATAACGAACAACATACCATGCATGATACCGCATTCCTGATGGAGCAACTCGAATTACGTGAAGAGTTAGATAACATCGAAAACAGCCCGCAAGCCCTTGAACGGGTGTCTGCCTTTATGAAAAATGTCAAACAAATGCAGCAGACGCGCAGCGCCTTGATGGTTTCAGAACTCGATGCGATGCAGTGGGAAAAAGCCGCTGATACCGTTCGAAAATTGCGTTTTCTCGATAAGTTACAGCAACAAGCTGAGCAACTCGAAGAACGGTTACTAGACGACTTTTAAGAGAAAACGATTATGTCTTTATTACAGATTAGCGAACCAGGAATGACCGCCGCGCCGCACCAACGCAAATTGGCGGCCGGGATCGATCTTGGTACAACACACTCTCTGATTGCCACTGTTCGTAGTGGTGAAGCGGCGGCATTACCCGATGAACAAGGGCGCTATTTGCTTCCTTCTGTAGTGAATTATCAAGCAGATAACCGGATTGTGGGTTGGGAAGCGAAACAATTATCCGAACAAGATCCTGTCAATACCGTGATTTCAGTGAAACGCATGATGGGGCGTTCATTAGCCGATATTCAAAAACGTTACCCGGATTTACCTTATCAGTTAACAGCTAGCGAAAATGGTCTGCCATTTATTCAAACGGCGGCAGGGCAAGTGGATCCTATTCAAGTTTCTGCTGATATTTTAAAAACGTTGGCAAAGCGCGCAGAGCAAACTCTTGGTGGTGAAATGGATGGCGTGGTGATCACGGTTCCAGCTTACTTCGACGATGCCCAGCGCCAAGGCACCAAAGATGCAGCTCGTTTGGCGGGTATGCATGTTTTACGTTTACTGAATGAACCTACTGCGGCCGCGATTGCTTATGGTTTAGATTCTGGTCAAGAAGGGGTGATCGCCGTTTATGATTTAGGTGGCGGTACGTTTGACGTTTCGATTTTACGCCTGAGCCGAGGTGTCTTTGAAGTATTGGCAACAGGTGGTGATACGGCGTTAGGTGGCGATGATTTCGACCACGTATTGGCGCAGTGGATTGCACAGCAAGCGGGACTTTCCATTCAGGGTGACCACCATTTAACGCGCCAATTATTAAACATTGCTACCGAAACAAAAATCGCATTAAGTGACGCAGATTCCGCGACAGTTACGCTGCCAACTTGGCAAGGTACAGTTAGCCGTGAAATGTTTGAGTCACTGATTGAAACCCACATCAAACGTACACTGATGGCGTGCCGTCGTGCCTTAAAAGATGCCGGCGTAGAAAATGACGATGTCTTAAATGTGGTCATGGTTGGTGGTTCGACTCGCGTACCATTAGTTCGTGAAAAAGTGGGCGAGTTTTTTGGTCGCACACCATTAACCTCCATCGATCCAGACAAAGTCGTGGCTATCGGCGCTGCAATTCAAGCCGATATTTTAGTGGGCAATAAACCAGACAGTGACATGCTGCTTTTGGATGTGATCCCGCTGTCATTAGGTTTGGAAACCATGGGCGGCTTGGTGGAAAAAGTCATTCCGCGCAACACCACCATTCCTGTGGCTCGCGCGCAAGAATTCACGACATTCAAAGATGGACAGACCGCCATGAGCGTTCACGTTGTACAAGGTGAGCGTGAAATGGTTTCAGATTGCCGTTCATTAGCCCGCTTTACGCTGCGTGACATTCCGCCAATGGCGGCTGGTGGTGCACATATTCGTGTCACATTCCAAGTGGATGCCGATGGCTTACTCAGCGTGAGTGCCATGGAAAAATCCACGGGTGTTGCCGCATCGATTCAAGTTAAGCCATCCTACGGTTTAACTGACACTGAAATTTCAACCATGATTAAAGATTCAATGACTAACGCGCAAGACGATTTAAATGCGCGCCGCCTAGCGGAGCAAAAAGTTGAAGCGGCAAGAGTGCTTGAAAGTTTAACGAGCGCATTAGAGCAAGATGCACATTTACTGACTCCAACCGAAGAGACAGAAATTGATAATGCGGTCAATGAGTTAATCCAAGCAGTAGAAGGCACAGACCCTACTGTTATTGAAAATGCAATTAAACAACTGGATAAGAAATCCCAAGAATTTGCCGCTCGCCGAATGGATGCATCTATTCGTCAGGCGCTGTCAGGCCATTCTGTGGATGAGATATAATTATGCCTAAAATCGTTTTTTTACCTCATAGTACGTTATGTCCGGAAGGTGCCGTAGTCGAAGCACAAGAGGGCGAATCTATTTTAGACGTAGCACTGCGCAATGGAATTGAAATCGACCATGCCTGCGAAAAATCCTGCGCATGCACAACCTGCCACTGCATCGTTCGTGAAGGCTTTGACTCTCTCGAAGAAAGCAGCGAACTCGAAGATGACATGCTAGATAAAGCATGGGGCCTCGAGCCAGAAAGCCGTCTAAGCTGTCAGGCACGTGTTACGGATGAAGACCTCGTTGTTGATATTCCGAAGTATACGATTAACCATGCTCGCGAACACTGATGCTCGTCATGTAGTTCACGCCGTAGCGTTATCGAGTCGCTCGTCATAGTTCGCACCGTAGCGTTGATGGCTACACTCGCTAATCCTAGTCACATACTTTTGTATGTTTCTAGGGATTAGCTCCTTTGCCGCCTAGGCTCTTCATATTTCGCGCCGTAGCGTTGTTGGCTGCATTCGTTAACCCTAGTCACATACTTGTGTATGCTCCTAGGGATTAGCTCCTTTGCCGCCTAGCTACAGCACGAACTATTTAGAGCGTCAAATTTTTATATTTCAAGAGTATGATTTAAATCTCACCCTGCTTATTTTTCATATTTAATTAATTAAAATATTAACTTTTATATTTTAAATTTTAATCTAAATCTATTCTTTTTATTTCTATTTTACGATGGTATAAATGAGTGTCCATTGGTCAATGGAAATCTATAAATTACTTATTATTTAAATTGGTAATTTTTGTATTATATTAAAGGGATTTTATTATGAAATGGAAATATCGATTTGGCGCTGTGGCAGGAAATACATTGGAATATTATGATATTGCTATTTTTGCGGCAATATCAGGTTACTTAAGTGCGGAGTTAGAAAGGCTAGGCTATAACCAAGCGACTGAAATGGTATGGGGAATATTTGCATTACGATTTCTTATTCGACCGATTGGGGCTTATGTCATAGGGCGCTATGCGGATAGGAAAGGAAAAAAATCGGCATTAGTGTTAACCAGTTTTATTACAGGAACCGCAACACTCTGTATGGCTTTATTGCCTATTGATTTATTAGGTAATTATACACCCATTGCTATTTTAATTTTGCAAATGGCGCTCTCGTTTAGTTTTGCTGGTGAGTTTCCTTCATTGATAACTTATCTCTTCAGTCATTCAAAAGAAAATGAAAACTCAAGGTTATCCTCAATTATCAATGGCAGCACAGCATTCGGAATTATTATCTCTTTGAGTGTCGTTTTTCTTTTAGAGTATTTCTTAGACCCTGATGTCATGCAAAGCATAGGTTGGCGTATTCCTTTATATGTGGGCGTATTGAATATAGTGATTAGTTTTTGGTTTAGAATGAAATTGCCTAATGGCGAGAATCAGAATGTAAATAAAGATCCTATTCATTATGGAAACTTAATTTCAGTTCTTTTGTTAACTATCCCAGGAAATGTCCTCTTTTTTGTTCAGCATATATCTACCGCTATGTTTTTTGAGAAAATGTTGCTTATTGAAGATAAAACTGTTTGGGCGCTATTACTATCGATTTTTCTATTATCGCTTATGTTAATTTGCGGGTGGTTAACAGATAAATATAATGTATTGGAGAGGGTTTTTAATTTAGGGGTAATGGGAATGGTGTTTCTATCGATTCCTCTATATATATTAATAAGCAGTCATTCAATCACCTTAATTATCATTGCACAATTAATCATCAATATTTATGCTGCGATGATTCTAGCAACAACACCATTTATGCTATTCAAAGCCGCTAAAGGGCGAGTGGTAACTCTAGCATTAGGGTTTAGTTTTGCATCTATGCTGTTAGGTGGACTTACACCGCTGATCACAACTTATTTAGCTAATATTAATGTGGCTTATATTGGGTTGTTTTTAACGCTATGTGGGTCATTACGTTTTCTTATTTATATTTATAGAAAATCACTCAATGAATTAAAGATTTGAACCTATTAAGGAGATGAAGATGAATGCTGAAGGTTTAGGTTTTGAAAAGGTTTGTGAAAATTTTAAAAGTGAGTTTATAAAAGTTTTTGATTGGAATGATGTTGATATCACCTACTTCTGTATAGATATAAAAAATAAAAATATGCATATAGCCTCCAATAATTATGAGTGGCAACTTATTGGTCTTAATAGTGGGTTAGATAAATTAGTGGAAGAGCGATTAAAGTCAAGCCTGCAATATTGGAATAACTATTCAGATTCATTACAGCAAATTCTTGCCAAAGCTAAAAAGAACAAGTTTAAAGTAGACTTTTGTAATCGATATGGTAATACCTTTGAAATTACAACGGTAAACTCAAATAAGCAGTTAACATTCTCAGATATGTTATCCATTTATAAGCATCGCCCTATCATCTCAGAGTATGCCTATCAGTTGTGGAAAAAAAGTCCGGAAGTTGTTTTGCCAATGAGAGCCAATATATCTTTAGATACTAAATTATTAGGGAAAACAAAAAATGTAGCGCCAGAATTATTAAACCCTCACAAATATATGCGTTTCGGTAATATTCGTTTTACGCGCAAGGAAATGATCACAATTCGCCTACTTTTATCTCACTGTAAAGTCAAAGAAATTAGCTATATTCAAGGGTGCGCGGAAGCTAATGAGCATAAAAGAATTCAACATATTAAAGACAAGCTCGGTTGTCCTCATGTTTCGTCTAGCGGATTATTCACTGCATTAAGGGAGCATGGTATCACGCTTGCGTGCTTGGAAACGCTGATAGACTTACCTCTCCAGACTGGATGTGGTAAGTGAACTAAAAGTATTAGGCAATATTATTTAGAGCGGTATAATTCCAAAAAACTTACTTGGTAGAATTTGGAAAAAATATGAGCCTAAAATGGACAAACAGTCGTGAAATCGGTGAAGCGCTCTATGATGCTTACCCAGATACAGACCCAAAAACCGTGCGTTTCACTGACATGCACCAATGGATCTGTGACTTAGAAGACTTTGATGATGACCCGCAAAAATCGAACGAGAAAATCCTCGAAGCTATTCTGTTAGTCTGGCTGGACGAGTACGAATAATTTTCGTGGATAAAAACCGGATAGCGCTGAATAGGTTGCATCCGGTTTTTTTTCGTTTGTAACAAGCCGTATAAGAAAATAAAAGGGTTCAAAAGAACCTATTAGTCTGATAGAAACTAAACTCAATAATATTGCTGTTTTTAGGGTATAGTTGGCGAATTAGCAAAGATTGATAGCAGAAACTGATAAGCTAAATTCAAGATCCCGCAATAATCAACTTAGTGGATAAAGTGAGAAAAATAATGACCAAACAAATTATGCCAGTCATGATTACATGCGAACCTGCAGCACCATGCTGGGGTGAAGGCGCTCTATTAAGTTCAAACGATAAAGGCATGACTATCCACCTTAAGCACCCAGGTAAACTGTGTGCTGTTCAAAGTGCTGGTCGTAAGTTAGATAACCAAGGTATTCGCAATGTTTCATTAACGGGTGAAGGTTGGGACTTAGAAAAAAGTTGGGCATTTTGGCAAGGTTTCCGTGCACCAAAAGGGGCGAGAACCATCGAATGGCCAGCACTGCAAGAAGCGGATCGCAAAGAATTAGAACAACGCATCAATACCATTGATTGGGTTCGCGATATTATCAATGCGCCAGCAGAAGAATTAGGCCCAGAGCAATTGGCTCAGCGTTCAATTGATTTACTGTGCAAAGTGGGCGCTCAAGATATCAGTTACCGCATTGTGAAAGGCGATGACTTATTAGAACAAGGTTATGCAGGTATCCATACTGTGGGTCGTGGGTCTAGCCGTCCTCCAGTATTGCTGGCATTGGATTACAACCCAGGTAAAGATGAGAAAGCGCCTGTGTTTGCCTGTTTAGTCGGTAAAGGTATTACTTTTGATTCAGGGGGTTATAGCATTAAGCCATCTGCTTCAATGAACTCAATGAAAGCCGATATGGGCGGCGCAGCCACATTAGTGGGTTCTTTAGCGCTTGCTATCACTCGTGGTTTAAACAAACGTGTAAAATTATTCCTATGTATTGCAGACAACATGGTTAGCGGTAATGCCTTTAAATTAGGGGATATTATCCGTTATCGTAATGGTAAATCTGTTGAAATCATGAACACGGATGCGGAAGGGCGCTTAGTTTTAGCGGATGGTTTAATCGATGCAAGCAAAGAAAAACCAACGTTATTAATCGATGCGGCAACCTTAACTGGGGCTGCGAAAACAGCCGTGGGTAATGACTACCACTCTGTACTGAGCTTCGATGACAAACTCGTGGCAGAATTAATGTCAGCCTCAGATGAAGAGTTCGAATTATTCTGGCGCTTACCATTAGCGGAATTCCACCGTCAACAATTGCCTTCGGGCTTTGCTGATCTGAACAATATTGCAGCGCCTTCGCATACTGCGGGTGCAAGTACAGCGGCCGCCTTCCTGTCTCACTTTGTTGAAAACTACCGTCAAAACTGGGTACATATCGATTGTTCAGCAACTTACCGTAAATCACCAGTGAGTTTATGGGCAGAAGGGGCAACCGGTATTGGTGTGAGAACATTAGCCAACTTACTTCTCAAAAAATCAAAATAATTCGCGTTATAATGAAATCGCAGTGGTGCAGTCAATGCAGCCTGCGATTTTTTCTTTAACATGAATGGTTTTTGAATTTAGACGATATTATTTTTGGTTGTAGAGGATATTGAATGACGCAACAATCCCAAAACCTAACAACAGACTCGCAATCCGATGTTCAGTTTACTGAACTCACGGTGCCGGAAGGTTCTTCATTAAAATTAAGCGTTCTCGAACAAGAACCTGAAGAATTGACAGCGGCGCTCAGTGAGTTTTTTAAACAACATAAAGTCGTACGACGCGCGTTTATTGTTTCGGTTCAAGAAGTGGAAGATGAACAATTTGATGATATTTTGATGATAGCGTTGGAATTTGTCCCGGGCGCAGAAAATATCGATGAAATTATTCAAGAAGCTGGCGCAACCGCGTGCGAATATATCGATGAGGATGAATCCATTGATTTTTGCATCGTTAACGAAGACGAAAAAGGGTTAAGCCACATTATTACCCAGCACGTTGCGCCATTTTATCAACGCCGATTAGGCAGCTTCCTGCGCGACAGTATTCCCATCAAAAATACCTAATTCTCTCCTTACTTAAAATAAAGACCGGACTTCTCCGCGTCTTTATTTTGTCATGCTATTTTTTCCGTTTTGTCTGATAGGTGTTGGTGTTACATTCTGTTAAATTATGTGTTCAATTAATGCGCATGCTTATTATTGCGGATTACACACTAAGCTCAATCATCGCAACGTATTTAAGTTCAAGGGTTTTCTTGGGCTTCATGAACATAATAAATTAACTTAATAAGGGATGGGGCGGTAATGAAACAACAATCAAGTTGGACTTCATTGGCGGGTCTAAAAACGAAAAAGCGTTATGTAGCATTAGCCTTAGCGTCCGTTATGGCATTAGCGGGCTGCGATAATACTGACGATACCACGAAAAAAGAGGGTAATGTCTCCACCTCAGCGGCAGAAACGAGTACCAAAACGGCGCCCGTTGCAGAACAAAAACAGGCTGCACCTAAGCTTTCCAATGAAGAGTTAGTGAAGAAATATGCCGGGAAAGATCTGGAAATTTTGGATGCCTCAGAATTGCAGCTAGATGGTGCGAGCGCCATGGTCGTGACGTTCTCGGTGCCTTTACAACCGAATCAAAACTTTGGTCAGTATCTGAATCTGGTGGATGTGAAATCAGGCAAGCTGGATGGAGATTGGGAACTATCTGATAATCAGATGGAATTACGTTTCCGCCATTTACCGCCATCAAAAGAATTAAACCTTTCGGTTAATCCGGGAGTGAAAGCAGTCAACGAACGCACCATTAACAACAGCTTTGAGAAGAAATTCCAAACGGCACAAATTATTCCAACCGTTGGCTTCGCAAGTAAAGGCTCTTTACTGCCAAGCAAAGTTGCCCAAGGTTTGCCAGTGATTGCACTGAACGTGGATAAAATCGACGTGAATTTCTTCCGTGTTGATGAAAAGCAATTACCACAATTCCTCGCGATGTGGCAATACCGCAGTAACTATGAATATTGGTATTCCGATGAATTCCTCGACAAAGTCGAATTAGCCTACACAGGGCGTTTCGATTTAAACCCAGATAAAAACACCCGCCAATCCATTTTGTTACCATTAAAAGATATTAAAGAGCTGCAACAAGATGGCGTTTATTTAGCGATCATGCAAAAAGCGGGTAGCTACAGTTATCAATTCCCTGCGACAGTCTTTACGCTCAGTGATATCGGCGTGTCATTACATAGCTATCATGATCGTGTGGATATTTTCACCCAATCATTAGCCAAAGGTTCGGCGATTAAAGGCGTCGAGCTGCGTATTTTGGATGAGAAAGGCCAATTAGTCACCAAAGGCACGACTGATGGTGATGGTCATGCCCAGTTAGACAAACTGGCTGGCGGTAAATTATTACTGGCAACCCACGAAGGGCAAACCAGTATGATTGACCTGACTCAGCCAGCATTAGACCTGTCTGAGTTTGATATTTCAGGCCCTTCAGGCTATGCAAAACAGTTCTTTGTATTCGGCCCTCGTGATTTATATCGTCCGGGCGAATTACTGCTAGTGAATGGTTTACTGCGTGATGGCGATGGTCAGCCAGTGAAATCTCAGCCAGTCAAAGTGGATGTCTTAAAGACAGATGGACAGGTCTACAAGAGCTTTGTATGGCAAGGAGATGAAAAACAAGATGGTCTGTACCAGTACCAGCTAGAGATCCCGAAAAATGCTGAAACGGGTGGTTGGTCACTGCGTTTTGATTTAGGTGATGGTTCACCACAACGTTACTACAAATTTAACGTTGAAGATTTTATGCCAGAGCGTATGGCGCTGGATATTACAGGCAGCGAAAAACCTGTATTAATCACGCAGCCTGTTGAATTTGATATTAAAGGTCGTTATCTCTATGGCGCACCAGCAGCGGATAATCAGCTGCAAGGGCAAGTATTACTGAAAGCAAACCGCGAAGCAGTGGCGAAATTACCGGGTTTTGAGTTCGGTGCGACGAATGAAGAAGGCTTACCGCGTAAACTGGATGAGTTTGATTTAACCTTAGATGGTAGCGGTGAAACTGTGATTTCCCTACCACAAAGTAATTGGGAATCAACACGCTCCCCGATTACCGCTGTTCTGCAAGCTAGCTTACTAGAGGCAGGTGGTCGTCCGGTGACTCGCCGTGCTGAACAAGCGATTTGGCCAGCGAAAAAATTGGTGGGTATTCGTCCTCTCTTTGAGAAAAAAGAGATCTACGATTACCGTACAGACCGCTACGCGAAGCGTTATAACGTCGATGAAAATTCATTGGCTGAGTTTGAAATTGTCATGTCAGATATGGCAGGGCATAAACTGGCCGCAGAAAACCTGACGGCGCGTTTAGTGTACGAACGTCGCGATTACTACTGGAGCTGGTCAGAAAGTGGTGGTTGGGTTTCTAACTACGATCAAAAAGATCTCGTGGTGGCGAATGAGAATATTTCTATCGCCAAAGATGGCACAGCGAAGATCTCGTTCCCAGTGGATTGGGGTTCATTCCGTTTAGAAATTACCAACCCTGACAATGAGCTTGTCAGTAGCATTCAATTCTGGGCAGGCTTCTCTTGGCAAGATAATACCGGAGGTAGCGGTTCCGTTCGCCCTGACCAAGTGAAATTAAGCTTGAATAAACCAGCTTACTTACCGGGTGAAAAAGCCAAAGTCCGCATCGAAGCGCCAAAAGCAGGTAAAGGTTACATTCTGCTTGAATCTAGCAGTGCACCATTATGGTGGCAGGAAATTGATGTCCCAGCTGGCGGGTTAGATGTGGAAGTGCCGGTAAATAAAGAGTGGGCACGCCATGATTTATATATCTCTGCGGTGGTTGTTCGCCCAGGAGATGATTCCAAAGAGGCGACGGTTAAACGCGCCGTTGGGGTATTACACCTGCCGCTAGCCGATGAAAATCGTAAGATTGCATTGGCGTTGAACGCACCGACAAAAATGCGTCCAAATGAAGATCTGAAAGTGAAGATCAAAGCCACTTCTCAAGATGGCAAGCCACTGCCTGAAAAAGTGAATGTGCTGCTGTCTGCGGTTGATACGGGTGTCCTGAATATCACCGATTTCAAAACTCCAGACCCATACGATGCTTTCTTTGGTCGTAAGCGTTACAGCGTTGACCAATATGATGTGTATGGTCACTTAATTGAAGGGCAAGGGAAGTTAGCCAACCTGCGCTTTGGTGGCGATGGTGAAGATGCTGCATTGGAACGTGGTGGCATGAAGCCTCTGACAGAGGTACAAATCATTGCGGAACAAGCGCAGCCTGTCATCTTAGACAAAAATGGTGAAGGTGAAATTACGCTGGCAATCCCTGATTTTAATGGGGAGTTACGCTTAATGGCGCAAGCATGGAACCAAAAAGATTTTGGTCATGCAGACAGTAAGGTCGTTGTTGCGGCACCATTAGTAACGCAAATGTCGATGCCTCGCTTTATGGCGAGTGGCGATAAATCTTACTTCGCGTTAGATCTTACCAACATGACCGACAACACACAGAATGTGACAGTCACATTTAAAGCGTCGGGTATGGTGAAATTAGACGGCGCACCAACCCGCGATATCGAACTGACCAAAGGCAAACGTACTACAGTGACGTTGCCAGTCAGTGCCGATTATGGCTTTGGTGAAGGTGAAGTTTCCATGACCATCAATGGCGTGAAAGTCGAAGGGGAAGCGGAGAAAGAGTACAAAAACAGTTGGAAAGTGGGTGTGCGCCCAGCACAACCGGCCGAAACTGTGGCATTTGCTACCGCGATTGAGCCGGGTGAAATTTGGTCATTACCAACCACTGATTTTGCTTATTTACAGCAAGATACTCTGGAAGGACAAGTTCTGTTAACGAGTCGCCCACCACTGCAAATTTCACGCTATATTCGTGAGCTGTTTGCGTATCCATACGGCTGTTTAGAGCAAACCGTGAGCGGGCTGTATCCGTCACTGTTCTCTACACAAGCTGAACTGCAAAAGCTGGGTATTAATTCACAAACTGACGCAGACCGCCATAAAGCGATTGAGTTAGGGATCCCACACTTACTGAGTATGCAGCGTGATGACGGTAGCTTCTCTTTATGGGATAAAATGGGACGTGAAGAGTATTGGTTAACCGCTTATGCGACGGATTTCTTAAATAAAGCGAATCAGCGTGGTTTCTCCGTACCACAAAGTGCATTGAATAACGCCAACGCACGCCTGTTAAGTTACCTGCAAGATGGTAGCCAAGTGAGTTATCCGTACACGGATCAGCCAGACGCATCCCGTTTTGCGATCCAAGCCTATGCGGGCTTAGTATTAGCGACTCAGCAGAAAGCACCATTAGGAGCACTGCGTCAAATCTATGGTCAAGCCAACAATGCGACCAGCGGTTTAGCGTTAGTTCAACTGGGTGTAGCATTAAACCTGATGGGTGATAAAGCGCGTGGTGAAAGTGCCATTATTGATGGTATGAAGAAACAGAGCGCACGTTACAGCAGCATTGGTGACTATGGTTCAGCTATCCGTGATGATGCGATGATCGTGGCATTGTTAAATGAATATAACTTGATGCCAAAATCCCGTGATCAAAAACTGCAAACGCTATCTAACAACCTGACTTCGCAGAAGTATTTCTCAACTCAAGAGAGCAATGCCCTGTACTTAGCCGGTCGTTTCTATGCTAATGAAACAGAAACACCATGGAAAGCGCTAGTCAATGGTCAAGAGCCACCATTGGTTTCAGATAAACCAGTGAGTGAGTTCTTAACTAAACAACAGCTAGTAAATGGTTATAGTGTTGAAAACAGCGGTACAAGCACACTGTATACTCGCTTGAATGTTGTCGGTTATCCGATGCGTTCACCGAAGCCATACTCAAATGTGCTGGATATCAAACGCAGTTACTACGATATGAAAGGCAACCGTATTTCAATCGATAGATTAAGAAGCGGCGAAATGGTGGTGGTGAAGTTGGAAGTGAATGCCAACCAAACTGTCCCTGATGCACTGGTGGTGGATTTATTACCTGCGGGCTTAGAGTTGGAAAACCAAAACTTAGCCAATAGCAGCGCGAACCTCAGTGAATCTGCGCCAAATCTGCAAGAGATGATTGATGATATGCAGCAGGCGCAAATTCGTCACATGGAATACCGTGATGACCGTTTTGTTGCGGCAGTAGAAGTTCAACAATATCGTCCAACTACACTGGTTTACTTAGCTCGCGCAGTAACGCCGGGTGTATATAACAAACCAGTACCACAGGTGGAATCCATGTATGTGCCAGAGTGGCGTGCAACGGGTTACTCCGATGGTCAGTTGGAAGTGGTTCGTTAATTGACATTGAATCAATATCGCTATTGATTTAGATGAAGATAAAGAGGGAAGCGTGTGTTTCCCTCTTTTTTTAGTATCATAAAAACAAATAATAACTCTCGGTATATTGACGAATGAAGAGATGGCTACGTCGCATTGGGTGGACGCTACTGGTTTTGGTCGTGGTATTGCCACTGGCCTTTTTAGCCGCAGATAAAATTTGGCCGCTGCCAATCAAGCAGATTGAGATGGCACGCACGGTCGTCGCGGGGGATGGGACTCCGTTATGGCGCTTTGCCGATAAAGAAGGAATTTGGCGTTTCCCCGTTAAATTAGATGAGGTCTCGCCAGAATATATTGACGCGTTATTAACCTATGAAGATCGCCATTTTTACCAGCATCTGGGGGTTAATCCATTTTCATTAATGCGTGCAGCTGGGCAGTTAGTGAGCTCTGGGCGCATTGTCTCTGGGGGCAGCACCATCTCAATGCAGGTGGCAAGGCTGATTGACCCACATGAGCGTACGTTTGGCGGAAAACTCAAACAGTTATGGCGTACCGCACAGCTGGAATATCACTATTCCAAAGATGAAATCCTCGAAATGTATCTTAACCGTGCGCCTTATGGGGGCACGATTGAGGGCATAGGTGCTGCCAGCTGGGTTTATTTGAATAAATCCCCCGCAAAATTAACCGCAAGTGAAGCAGCATTATTTGCGGTTTTACCCCAAGCGCCAAGTCGTTTAAGACCTGATAGATACCCAGAACGGGCGCAAGCAGCACGAGATAAAGTACTCGACAGATTGGCTGAATACCAAGTTTGGAGTACTGAAAAAGTCAATGAAATTAAGCAAGAGCAAATCTGGCTTGCCCCACGTAAAAATCCGCATTTAGCGCCATTATTGGCACGTCGGATGGTTAAAGATTCCCAAGAATCCATCGTGGAAACCACCATTGATGCTAGCCTGCAAAAGCAGCTTGAAGATATGGCGATGAACTGGAAAAACCAATTACCCAAGCAAACTTCATTAGGATTGCTGGTGGTTGATCACACGGATATGAGCGTGAAAGCGTATATCGGGTCGATTGATTTTCAGGATGATAGTCGCTTTGGTCACGTGGATATGATCAGTGCATGGCGCTCGCCCGGCTCAACACTCAAGCCATTTTTATATGCGCTGGCCATGGATGACGGCTTGATCCACGCCGAATCACTGTTACAAGATGTGCCTCGTCGATTTAATGATTATCGTCCCGGTAACTTTGATAGCGGCTTTAATGGCCCTGTCAGTGTGAGTGATGCGTTAGTGCGCTCATTAAACTTGCCTGTTGTGCAACTGCTGGATGTGTACGGCAGTAAGCGTTTTGCCGCTCAATTACGTAATGTGGGCACAGAACTGCGTTTCCCAGTTGGTGGAGAACCTAACTTGTCGTTGATCCTCGGGGGAACGGCGGCACGAATGGAAGATTTAGTCTCAGCTTACAGTGCATTTGCTCGCCAAGGTGAAGTTTCTCCACTGCGTTATCGACCGACAGATGTTATCCGCGACCGCAAGTTGATGTCTCCGGGTGCCGCGTGGATTGTTCGCCGGATTATGGCAGGAGAAGCCCGTCCAGTCCCTGATGCTAACTTATCGGGGCAGCCAAATCTTGCCTGGAAAACAGGTACCAGCTACGGCTACCGCGATGCTTGGGCGATTGGTGTAAACCCTCGTTATACTATCGGGGTTTGGGTTGGTCGCCCTGATGCGACACCTGTTGCAGGGCAGCTCGGCTATGCCACAGCGATCCCAATTATGAACCAAGTGAATAACATGCTGCTGACGCGAATTTATCAATCTCGCGAAGTGCTCCCCAAAGATTCAAGGCCAGCAAGTGTTAGCCAAGCCGTGATCTGCTGGCCGGGGGGAACCTCATTACTGAAAGAAGATAGTAATTGTCGCCAGCGCCGTTTGAGTTGGATTTTAGACAATACGATTCCACCAACACTCATGGCTCGGGATCAAGAATCCTCTCTTGGACTCAGGCAAAAAGTGTGGGTGAATGATCAGGGGTTACAAGTAGCACCAGATTGCCCAAATGCCCAAGAAAAAGAGATCCATTTATGGCCGATCACGGTGGAATCATGGTTGCCATCCAGTGAAAAACGGGTAAATCGACTGCCTAAGCCGGATGCAGTTTGTCCGCCGTTAAATCTTGAAATGCCGCCACTCTTAATTTCAGGGATCCGCGAAGGGGAGGTTCTCCAGCGTTTACCTGGAAAAACCAGTTTAGACCTGCGTTTACTCACGCAAGGTGGACAAGGGCAAAAATGGTGGTTTTTAAACGGTGAGCAAGTGAACAATACAGAGCAAAATGGGGCAATTTTGCTGACGCTCGAAAAAAGTGGAAACTACCAAATATCGGTCTTAGATATGAGCGGACAGGTTACAGCTATCAACTTTAAGGTGAAGTAATAGCATAAAACGATGACTTAATTAAAAATCTAGAATTTTTTGCTATAAAAAGATTAACAAAATGTTGATGTGACTGTAGGAAATTGTAATCCAAGCCCCTATAATCAACGCCCTATTTTTCTGCTTCCTAACATCAGGAATAGAAACAATATAAAAAACTACAACAGGCACATATTCTTGGTTCTTCATATGCCACTCTTGAAATCCTAGTGGAAACATTGGGTTAAATAAGAGAAACAAAGCAGAGAATAAAGAGTAAAAGTCAAGTCAATCGCTAAGAGGTTATTTATGGCTGTTCAACGTACATTTTCTATCATCAAACCAAACGCAGTTAAGAAAAACGTAATCGGTGCAATTTACAACCGTTTTGAAAGCGCAGGCTTCAAAATCGTTGCGGCTAAAATGATGCACCTGACTCGTGAACAAGCTGAAGGCTTTTACGCTGAGCACAAAGGTCGTCCTTTCTTTGATGGTCTGGTTGAATTCATGACTTCTGGTCCAATCATGTTACAAGTGTTAGAAGGCGAAAACGCAATCCAACGTCACCGTGACCTGATGGGCGCAACTAACCCAGACAACGCATTAGCGGGTACTTTACGTGCTGATTACGCAGACAGCTTTACTGAAAACGCAACTCACGGCTCAGATTCAGAAGAGTCTGCTGCACGTGAAATCGCGTATTTCTTCGCTGCTGATGAAATCTGCCCACGCTAAGGCGTTCTCAATAATGCATTAGCGTTATTGTTATAATATTTGTACAATATGTCGCCCTGTTAATCATTGCGTTAACAGGGTGATTTATTTTTTAGTCGTCCCGACTAATCGCAATCCCAATTTACGTCGTGCTTTTCGCACTGCCGAAAGTGTAATAACGAGGCAAACTCAATGTCTGATATGACTACCAATGCACAATGTGCAACTCCTTCTGCTGTATCTGCTGTGCCAGAAAAAAATGGGCAGCTAGAAAAAAGCGGTCAAAAAATTAACCTGCTAGATTTAAACCGCAAGCAGATGCGCGAATTTTTTGCTGAGCTCGGCGAAAAACCGTTCCGTGCAGACCAAGTGATGAAGTGGATTTACCACTATTGCTACGATGATTTCGAGCAAATGACCGATATCAATAAGGTGCTACGCGCGAAATTAACAGAAGTCGCTGAGATCCGAGCACCTGAAGTTGCTGATGAACAACGTTCATCCGATGGCACGATTAAGTGGGCTATTAAAGTCGGCGATCAATTAGTTGAAACTGTGTATATCCCTGAAGCTGATCGCGCAACACTGTGTGTCTCTTCCCAAGTTGGCTGTGCATTGGAATGTAAATTCTGTTCTACAGCACAGCAAGGTTTTAACCGTAACTTACGTGTTTCCGAAATCATCGGGCAAGTTTGGCGTGCGGCTAAAATCATCGGTTCACTGAAATCTAGCGGTCGCCGTCCTATCACCAACGTGGTGATGATGGGGATGGGGGAGCCGTTATTGAACTTAAATAACGTGGTTCCAGCGATGGAGATCATGTTAGATGATTTTGGTTTCGGTCTGTCAAAACGCCGCGTGACCATTTCCACTTCAGGGGTTGTTCCTGCTCTGGATAAGTTAGGCGATATGATTGATGTCGCACTGGCCATTTCTCTGCACGCACCAACGGATGATGTGCGTGATGACATCGTACCAATCAATAAGAAATATAATATCGAAACATTCTTAGCTAGCGTGAATCGTTATTTAACGAAATCCAATGCCAATGCGGGACGTGTCACAGTTGAATATGTGATGCTTGATCATATTAACGATAGCGTTGAACAAGCTCACCAACTTGCGGAATGTTTGAAAAACACACCAAGCAAAATCAACTTGATCCCATGGAACCCGTTCCCAGGAGCGCCATATGGTCGCAGTTCCAACAGCCGAATTGATCGATTCTCTAAGGTATTGATGGAATACGGTTTTACAACTATAGTTCGCAAGACTCGTGGTGATGATATTGATGCTGCATGTGGGCAACTGGCCGGGGATGTTATTGATAGGACGAAACGTACCTTGAAAAAACGCCTTGCTGGGGAACCTATCCAGGTAAAATCAGTCTGATATATAGATAATATCTAATCAGTGAGTTAGGTTATAATTCGGGGTGTTTTATGGTTAGGCAAAACGCCCTGGTTCGCCTACAATAGTTAAAGCGACATATAATCTCTATCGTTGTAAAAAACAATGTTATTGGAAACTATATTGTTGAAAACTATGACGTGCTCAGACGGGTAAAGTAGCATGAAGTCTGCTTTATATTTATTAAACTTGGAAACAGTGTTGCCAGCTAATGACTATCGAAAATAATACCGAACAAACTTCTATCACTGTAGGACAATTATTATCCCGAGCGCGTGAGCGTATGGGACTAACGCAAGAAACAGTTGCGGAACGACTGTGTCTTAAAGTGAGTACGGTAAAGGAAATAGAACAAGATATTCATCCTGCGGGTGTAGAGCCAACGTTTTTACGTGGTTATATTCGTCTGTATGCACGCATGGTCGGAATTACTGAAAACGATATTGCCCCATTCTTAAAAAGTGATGTTCCCGCGCAGTCTCCCAATGTTTCCCCAATGCAAAGCTACTCATTAGGCAAAAAGCGTAAAAAACGCGAAGGTTGGCTAATGAAATTGACGTGGCTGATCGTCATTGTGCTTATCGCGATGGTGGGTATTTGGTGGTGGCAAGAGCATAATGCGCAACAGAAAGACCTATTAACCATGGCGAACCAAAATGAAGCGTTGGTTCAACAAAGTAATAGCGAACCCGTAAATAATATTGCAGTTGATATGCCACTTGTCACTGACAATAGCGCTGCGCAAACCGATCCGCTGGTTGATCCTGCACCTGTATTGGCAGACACTCAATCAGCAACGAATACCGACGCAGAAGGTGTGAGAACGATCCCGCTGCCAAATGCGCCGCAAACAACGCCTTCCGTAGACAGAGCCCAAGCAGATGCTTCTCAAACAACAGATATGCCAGCCGCAACAGGTAATGGTTTAACGTTAAGTTTCTCGGGTCAGTGCTGGTTAGAAATTCGTGACGCAAATAATAAAGTGTTATTCAGCGGCATGAAAAATAGTGGCGATAAACTTGAGCTTGATGGTGCGCAACCTTACCGTTTAAATATTGGGGCTCCGGCGAATGTCACGGTGCAATTCCAAGGTAAAGACGTTGATTTAAGCCGCTTTATCAAAGCGAAACGTTCCGCGAAATTTAAGCTGCCAGAAGCATAAAAATGTAACGAATTGAAAGAAGCAAACTCTATCCTAAAACACTCTTTGTGATAGTTTATAGTTTGCTTTCTTGTGTATAGTGGGGCGCGTTAAAGCAATGACCATACACTATGCCATGATATTAAAGAGCGCCATGGTATTAAAATGAGTACATGGATGTTCGGAGAATTAAACAAAAATGCATAACGAATCACCAATCAAAAGACGCAAATCCACCCGTATTTATGTCGGTAATGTTCCTGTTGGCGACGGCGCACCAATCGCTGTTCAATCAATGACCAATACCCGCACAACCGATGTCGAAGCAACTGTTCGCCAAATTAAAGCCCTTGAACGTGTTGGGGTAGATATTGTGCGCGTATCGGTACCCACGATGGATGCGGCAGAAGCCTTTAAATTAATCAAACAGCAAGTTGATGTCCCTCTGGTCGCTGATATTCACTTTGACTACCGTATTGCCCTAAAAGTGGCGGAATACGGTGTTGATTGCCTGCGTATCAACCCGGGAAATATTGGTAGCGAAGAGCGAATTCGCCAAGTAGTTGATTGCGCTCGTCATTACAATATCCCTATTCGTATTGGCGTCAACGGCGGCTCGCTGGAAAAAGATATTCAAGAAAAATACGGTGAACCGACACCTGAAGCATTGGTTGAATCAGCCATGCGTCATGTGGATATTCTGGATAGATTGAACTTTGATCAATTTAAAGTCAGTGTGAAAGCCTCTGATGTATTCCTTGCCGTGGGCTCTTATCGTCTGCTGGCTCAAAAAATTGACCAACCACTTCATCTCGGTATTACTGAAGCGGGGGGTGCGCGTTCAGGTTCCGTGAAATCAGCTATCGGTTTAGGTATGCTGCTCTCTGAAGGTATTGGGGATACATTGCGTATTTCGCTTGCCGCCGATCCAGTAGAAGAAGTGAAAGTGGGCTTCGATATTCTGAAATCACTGCGTATTCGTTCCCGCGGTATTAACTTTATTGCTTGCCCAACATGCTCACGCCAAGAATTTGACGTGATTGGCACAGTGAACGCGTTAGAGCAGCGACTTGAAGACATTATCACGCCAATGGATGTGTCTATCATCGGTTGTGTTGTGAATGGTCCTGGTGAAGCTGAAGTGTCTACATTGGGTGTCGCGGGTGCGAAAACCAAGAGCGGATTCTACGAAGATGGTGTTCGTCAAAAAGAGCGCTTTGATAATGACAATATCATTGATCAGCTAGAAGCTAAAATTCGAGCCAAAGCGGCAATGATGGATGAAAGCATGCGAATAAATGTTAATCAAATAGATAAATAATATTTAGAAACTGGCTCATCATGAGTCAGTTTTTTTATTTATTACCGTGATTAGCAGTGTTAATCGCGGTCATTTTTTCTTAAAATTACGCCATAGCGACCAAAATCAACAGATAATTCCCGATTCCACGGTGGTTTTGCAGTTTGTTGATTGAACCTGATGACATTTCGCTCTTATAATCGACCTTATGTAATTCTGAAAATAGAGAAATAAAGTGGGAAAAAATATCCAAGCCATCCGAGGCATGAATGACTACTTGCCAGCAGATACTCGAGTGTGGCAAAAAATCGAAGCAACATTGAAAAATATTTTACAGGGTTATGGTTTTAGCGAAATTCGTACCCCGATTGTAGAGCAGACCCCGTTATTTAAACGGGCGATTGGTGAAGTGACTGACGTTGTTGAAAAAGAGATGTATACCTTCAACGACCGTAATGAAGAGAGCCTCACACTGCGCCCAGAAAATACCGCAGGTTGCGTCCGTGCCGGTATTGAGCATGGTTTGCTGTACAATCAGGAACAGCGCTTATGGTATTTAGGGCCAATGTTCCGTTATGAGCGCCCACAGAAAGGCCGTTATCGCCAATTCCACCAGCTAGGTGCTGAAGTTTTTGGTCTGGCAGGCCCTGACATTGATGCGGAAGTGATCTTAATGACCGCGCGCTGGTGGCGTGCGCTTGGGATCAGCGAGCATGTCACTCTGGAGCTCAACTCAATTGGTTCACTAGAAGCGCGTGCAAATTATCGTGATGCGCTGGTCGCTTTCCTTGAGCAGCATAAAGATAAGCTGGATGAAGATTGCAAACGTCGTATGTATAGCAATCCTCTGCGCGTATTGGATTCTAAAAACCAAGACGTTCAAGCATTATTAAATGATGCGCCAGCGCTGTTTGACTATCTGGATGCGGAATCTCGCGAACACTTTGATGGCCTGTGCAAATTATTGGATAACGCGGGCATTAAGTACCGAGTTAACCAACGCTTAGTGCGCGGTTTAGACTATTATAACCGCACTGTATTTGAGTGGGTGACAACTGCGCTAGGTTCCCAAGGTACGGTCTGTGCGGGTGGTCGTTATGATGGTCTGGTAGAACAACTGGGCGGTCGTGCAACACCTGCAGTTGGCTTTGCAATGGGTATGGAGCGTATGGTTCTGCTGGTTCAAGAAGTGAATCCAGAGTTCACCGCAGATACCTCCGTTGCTGATGTGTATCTGGCTTCTTTTGGTGAAAACAGCCAACAAGCTGCATTGTTAGTTGCAGAAAAAGTGCGTGATGAACTGCCAACTCTGCGTTTAATGACTAACCACGGCGGCGGTAACTTTAAGAAACAGCTCGCGCGTGCCGATAAGCAAGGGGCAAAAATTGCTCTGATCTTAGGTGAAGACGAAATCAATAATAGCCAAGTGACGTTGAAAGATTTACGTACTGGTGAGCAAGAAACTATTTCACAGCAACTAATGGCATCGCGTATCGCCACGCTGTTAGGTTAAGGAGAGACAAGTGGAAGTCTATACAAACGAACAAGATCAAGTTGAGGCGATCAAGCGTTTTTTCGCTAACAACGGCGTTGCTTTAGTGGTTGGACTGGTTATTGGTGTCGGTGGTGTGTTTGGTTGGAACTATTGGCAATCACACAAGTCGAATGTGTTGCAAGAAAGTGCAGCAAAATACGAAGCCGTCAATACTCAGTTACGTTCAGGTTCAGCGGAAGGTATTCAAGCTGCACAAAAATTTGCAGCAGAAACTAACGACGTTTACAGTGCAATGACTGGGCTGGAACTGGCGCAAGTTTTTGCTGATAAAGGCGATTTAGCAGGTGCTGAGAAAGCACTGACTGACGCATTAGCGAAAGCAAAAACCGTTGATTTGCAAGATGTGATTAACCTGCGTTTAGCGCGTATCCAACTTGCACTCGGTAATGCAGATGCAGCGCTCGCTTCAGTTGCAAAGATTCAAGGTAAGTCATGGCAAGCTACGGCACAGGATGTCCGTGGGGATGCTTTACTCCAGAAGGGTGATAAATCCGGCGCTAAAGCGGCATACACTCAGGGGTTAGAAAGTGAAGGTTCTCAATCACTCAGAGGCATTTTGACTCTGAAATTGAACAACGTATCTAATTCATAAGAAGAAAGGAAACGACACACTATGCAGTTGCGCAAAACTCTTTTGGTAGGCCTGGTTGCTTCAGCTTTACTTGCCGGTTGTTCCAGCGAAACTGATTCTATTGTGATGGCGCCATTACCACAGGTTGAGAATCAATTTACACCTTCAATTGTTTGGGATAAGTCCGTTGGTAATGGTGTTGAGCAGTTTTATTCTGAACTCTCTCCAGCATGGGATGGCTCGGCAGTTTATGCTGCGGATCGCAAAGGTTTAGTTAAAGCGCTTGAGCTTGAAAGCGGCAAAGAGCTGTGGTCTGTCGATTTATCGAAACGTACTGGTTTTCTTTCTGCCAATTTATCTGCGTTACTGTCTGGTGGTTTGACCATCTATGATGACAAAATTTTCATCGGCACTGAGCGTGGTACAGTTATCGCGCTGAATAAAGAAAACGGTGAAGTGCTATGGGATGTGGAAGTGGCGGGCGAAGCCTTGTCCAAGCCTGTCGTGAGTGGCGACATGGTGGTTATCCACACGAGCAATGGTCAATTACAAGCACTAGATACAGCGACAGGCGCGATTAAGTGGACAGTGAATATGGATACGCCATCACTGTCATTACGTGGTGAGTCTGCGCCTGCGGTTGCATTCGGTGCGGCTATCGTTGGTGGTGATAACGGTCGAGTGAGTGCGGTTCTGTTGTCTCAAGGTCAGCTGATTTGGCAGCAACGTATCTCTCAAGTCACCAGCTCAACAGAAATTGGTCGTTTGAATGATGTGGATATGACGCCAGTTATTGATGATGGCAAAGTTTATGCAATTGCTTACAACGGCACATTAGCGGCGCTGGATATGCGTTCCGGTCAGATGTTGTGGAAACGTGATTTGGGCTCTATCAACGACATGGTGTTATCGGGTGATAACTTATATTTAGTTGACCAAACGGATCGCGTTCTTTCTGTTCGTAAGAGTGATGGCGTGACGTTATGGACTCAAGACCAGCTGCTTAACCGCGGATTATCGGCACCAGAAGTTTATAATGGCTACATCGTTGTGGGTGACAAAGAAGGTTATCTTCACTGGTTAGATACCAGCACAGGTGGCTTTGTGGCTCAAAATAAATTGAACAGTTCAGGGATCCACAGTCGCCCAGTGATTGCGAGTGATAAACTGATGGTCCAGACAAGAAACGGAACAGTTTACCTGTTAACACGTTAATTTTCTGACAAGCAGACAATTTATCGATAAAATAAACGGTTCCTGAATACAGGGGCCGTTTCGTTTTTTTGTTTTCTGAGTTTAGCCTCAGAATTCTATTAGTTAATTAAAGTTGTGAGGCACTGAAGAATGATACCCGTTGTAGCGCTGGTTGGGCGTCCAAACGTAGGAAAATCCACGTTATTTAACCGATTAACCCGTACCCGTGACGCACTTGTAGCGGACTTTCCCGGTCTGACCCGTGATCGTAAATATGGTCGTGCAGAAGTTGAAGGGCACGAATTTATTATTATCGACACTGGTGGTATCGATGGTACAGAAGAGGGCGTAGAAACTCATATGGCGGCTCAGTCGCTTCAAGCGATTGAAGAAGCGGACGTTGTTCTCTTCATGGTAGATGCAAGAGCAGGTTTAATGCCCGCTGATGAAGGCATCGCTAAGCACTTACGTAGCCGCAAGAAAAAAACGTATTTAGTTGCCAACAAAACTGATGGTATTGATGCCAATATTGTTGTTGGTGATTTCTATTCACTGGGTCTTGGGGAAATTTACCCTATTGCCGCTTCTCATGGTCGTGGTGTCACTCAGTTAATTGAGCACTCTTTAAAACCTTTTATTGAGGTTGAAGACGACGAAGTCGAGCTCACTGATGAAGAAGCTAACGCGGCCTACTGGGCTGAGATGGAAGCGGAAGGTGAGTTCTCAGAAGACGAAGAAGATGATTTCGACCCAAGCACGTTACCTATCAAACTGGCTATCGTAGGGCGCCCAAATGTGGGCAAATCCACCCTGACTAACCGTATTCTTGGTGAAGACCGCGTGGTCGTCTTTGATATGCCGGGTACCACCCGCGACAGTATTTATATCCCAATGGAGCGTGATGAGCGTGAATATATTCTCATCGATACCGCTGGGGTGCGTAAGCGCGGTAAAGTGACTGAAACTGTAGAAAAATTCTCAGTGATCAAGACACTGCAAGCAATCGAAGATGCTAACGTCGTCTTACTGGTTATCGATGCTCGCGAAGGTATCTCTGACCAAGATTTATCGTTACTAGGATTCATTTTGAACGCAGGCCGTTCATTAGTTATTGCAGTGAATAAATGGGATGGCATGAAGCCGGAAGATCGCGAGCATGTCAAAGATATGCTGGAACTGCGTCTTGGCTTTGTGGATTTTGCCCGTATTCACTTTATCTCTGCACTGCACGGTAGCGGTGTAGGTAACTTGTTTGAATCTGTGCAAGAAGCGTATGAATCAGCGACTCGTCGTGTTGGTACTGCGCTGTTAACGCGCATTATGAAAATGGCGGAAGATGAACATCAGCCACCATTGATCCGTGGTCGCCGTGTGAAGATGAAATATGCGCATGCGGGGGGGCATAACCCACCAATCGTTGTGATCCACGGTAACCAAGTTTCTGATTTACCAGATAGCTATAAACGTTATTTAATGAACTATTTCCGTCGTTCATTAAATGTGATGGGAACGCCAATTCGTATTCTGTTTAAAGAGGGCGAAAACCCTTATGCGGATAAGAAAAATAAACTGACGCCAACCCAATTACGTAAACGTAAACGTCTGATGCAGCACTTGAAAAAACGTTAATCGCCAACTGTTAGCGCGATAAACAGACTAAAGCCGTAACCCGTTTAGGTTGTTACGGCTTTTTACTATTATTTGTTAGCTCGCCACAGCCCTAAAATTTAAGTTGTTTTAATGACTGAGGAAAACCATGGAAATCAATTCAACCACACGCCTGAATAAATACATTAGCGAGAGCGGTATCTGCTCTAGACGTGAGGCTGATCGTTATATCGAGCAAGGTAATGTGTTCATTAACGGTAAACGCGCAGGCATTGGCGACCAAGTTTCTGCTGGAGACGTGGTGAAGGTCAATGGACAGTTAATTGAGCCACGCAATGAAGAAGATTTAGTCTTGATAGCGTTGAACAAGCCTGTTGGGATTGTTAGCACCACCGAAAGCGGCGAAAAAGACAACATTGTGGATTATGTCAACCATAGTACCCGCATCTTCCCGATTGGCCGCTTAGATAAAGATTCTCAAGGTTTGATCTTCCTGACGAACCACGGCGACTTAGTGAATAAAATCTTACGTGCAGGTAATGATCACGAAAAAGAGTATATCGTCACAGTCAATAAACCAGTGACCGATGAATTCATTCGTGGCATGGGCGCGGGAGTGCCAATTCTCGGTACCATGACGAAGAAATGTAAAGTCAAAAAAGAAGCGCCGTTTGTTTTCCGCATCACACTGGTTCAAGGTTTAAACCGCCAAATTCGTCGTATGACTGAACATTTTGGTTACGAAGTCACGAAATTAGAACGCGTGCGGATTATGAATGTGAGGCTCACTGGTATTCCTGTGGGTGAGTGGCGCGACTTAACCGATGATGAGCTTATCGAGCTGTTTAATTTGATTGAAAAATCAGAGTCCGATGTTAAACCTAAAAAAGCGGCGAAACCTCAAGCACGTAGCGGTAGCGGGAAAACAACGGGAAAACAAGGCGCGGGTAGCCAAAAGCCGAAAGCAAATGCGGAACCGCCGAAAAAGAAATTTACCCAGCCAGGACGTAAAAAGAAAAAACGTTAATTGGGTAAATGACGAAATAAAAGATATTGAAGTGAGAAAAGGCTGAGGATGAGTTACCAAAAACTCGTGTGTACTTGGCCTTTTTTATTATGATTTTAGATCAACGGTTTAGATAAAAGTCAGCCTCTCTGTGGGCCGACAATGGTGTGAAAATCACAAATTACACTTCATTTTTATTGAACTTGTAGCCCAACATCTAGCCAGCTTTGGCGTGTTGCCAATTCAATTTGATCACCAAATAGGTTTTTCGCTGAATGAATTGTTGCTTGAGCAAATTCAATAAATGTCGCAGTATTCGAGACGCTTGGATCCGATACCGCTGCAACCCAGATTTTCCCTGCTATTTCCCACGAATAACCACCTAATTTTGTTGCCAGTAAATAGAAGGCTTTGTTTGGAATGCCTGAGTTAATATGCACACCGCCATTATCAACATAGCGAGGTAAATCGCGATATTGGTCCATATGTCCCACTTGTGGGTCATTATTTGATTTAGTGAAATAGTAAGCGGTACCAGGTTCTTTCATTGAGCGTAATGCCGGACCCTTTCTCTTATCAATGAACAAATTCTCACCCAGCAACCAGTTAGATTGTGTCGCAGTTTGTTTTAGAACATATTGTTTGACCATGATGCCTAAAACGTCAGCCACCGATTCATTTAACGCACCAGATTGATAGACATAGTCAAAATCAGCTTGTGAACCAATGTATCCATGAGCAAGTTCATGGGCGATTATGTCAATATCGTTGTAGAACGGGCCAAAAACAGTTCCATCACCATCCCCAAAGAAAATAGCTTGAGAATTCCAAAATGCATTGGAGTAGTTTTTGTCATAATGGATAACCGCATTGATATCAGCATCACAACCAAACATTTGGTCAATATTGAGTTTCTCCTTGAGGAATGAACGGATCAGTCCAATAGCTGCGAACACGCGATGTGCCGGTTCAGTCGGCGCCACCTTATCCTCTTCTCGCATAATAACGGCGAAATCATTATGTGCCATATGCTCATCAGCTGGCATTTCTTCGCGACGGCAAATCGGTAAGCTGGAGTGGTTGTGAGTGTAGTTTTCTACACGTTGTTGGGCATCACGGATCACTCGGTTGTAGGTACCACCAGTGATATTACAAGCGCTAGCCAATAATTGACGTTGATAGCTCGCATCTTCTTCAGTGTAAGTGCGGCTCATAATGTCATTGATATGAAATAGGGTTGATTTCAAATCATTGCATTGGCTTTCTTGATAGAAGTGAGAGATTAAGCTAGGTGATAATAGTGAACGACCAAGTATCTGATTCATTTATAACTCCATTTTGTTTGACGAAATGGAATCATAAACGGTTGTGATTTTATTGTAACTACATGATAATTAAGTAATTAAATCAATATCTGCTAATTTTTATTATGAAAATCAGCAGATAGAAATCTGATTAATTACAAAAGTTTGTATTATTTATTGTGTGTGAGCCAATCTTTACCGGTGATCAAAAAATCGGTATACAGCTTAGCTTCTGGGCTACCCGCTTCTGGGTGATAATCATATTCCCAACGTACTAATGGCGGCATAGACATCAAGATGGACTCTGTGCGCCCACCACTTTGCAAGCCAAATAGTGTGCCTCTATCCCAAACAAGGTTAAATTCCACATAGCGTCCACGACGATAAAGCTGGAATTGGCGTTCACGCTCACCCCATGGGATCTCTCGACGTTTTTCGACAATTGGTACATAGGCTTGTAAAAAGCCATTGCCGACATCCTGGGTGAATGCAAAGCAAGACTCAAAGTCCCATTGGTTGAGGTCATCGTAAAATAATCCGCCGATACCGCGAGGCTCATTGCGATGTTTTAAGAAGAAATAGTCATCACACCACTGTTTGAATTTAGGGTAAACCTCTGTTCCATAAGGGGTGCAAAGTTCATTGGCGACGGTATGCCAATGGAGTGCATCCTCTTCAAATCCATAATAAGGGGTTAAGTCGAACCCACCACCAAACCACCATACAGGATCGGCACCTTCTTTTTCAGCAATGAAAAAGCGCACATTGGCATGCGTAGTCGGTATATAAGGGTTGAGAGGGTGGATAACTAATGAAACGCCCATGGCTTGGTAGCTACGTCCTGCTAATTCCGGGCGATGTGCTGTCGCTGAAGCGGGCATTTTTTCACCTTTAATATGTGAAAAATTCACGCCGGCTTGTTCAAAAAGTGCGCCTTGGGTTAAGACTCGGCTGCGTCCACCACCACCTTCAGTGCGTTCCCAAGTTTGTTCAAGGAAGGTTTCTTTGCCATCTAATTCTGTGATTTTTTGGCAGATGGTATCTTGCAAGCTTTGCAAATAGGCTTTTATGCGATCAATGTCTGGGTAATTCATTGTTTTTTAATAAAACCGTCGGGAGAAATAAATTGGGTAAAGTATACCCCGTTGAGGTAAAAAAGGCATATTGATTATTGATTGTGTATCAAAAGCAGTGATAATGGCAGACAGTTTAGCTCAAACGGATAAGATGATGGAAATACGCATATTTCGCCAAAATGATTATGAAGAAGTGCTTACATTGTGGGAACGTTGCCAATTGAATGAAATTTCAGGTGATCCTGAATTAGATATTGAGCGTAAACTACAATGCGGCGCCGATCTTTTCCTTGTAGCCGAGGTATCGGGTGAAGTGGTCGGAACCATTATGGGGGGCTACGATGGAATTCGTGGTACCGCTGTGTATTTAGCCGTTCATCCTGAATTTCGCGGGCGCGGTATTGCTAATGCGTTAGTGAGTCGTTTAGAGAAAAAATTGATAGCCCGTGGTTGTGGTAGCATTGAATTGTTGGTCAGAGAAGAGTCTGATTCGGCAATTTGCATGTTTGAAAAAATGTTATATGAAGAAGAGCAAGCTGAGCGTTTGATCTATTCGAAAAGATTGACTCACGAAGTGGATTTCTAAACTGCCAGTGATTATTTTCTTGAAGGTTTAGCAAATAGCGTGAATCTTTTATGAAATGGACGGTCTTAGTATGCATTATATGACCCGCTAAAGAGGATGATATGTCCCAAAACGTATTCGTAACCTTATTTAAAGTTTCTCTACTCGGTGGTGCGGTGATGCTATCGGGTTGTGCTGGTAAAAGCCTATTCTCACCATCCACATGGTTTCATAGCCCTCTGATGATTTCAGAAGCGGGCGTGGGGGCAATTACAAGTTTGACCCCAATGGATCGTGATGTGATTAACAATCAACTGGATGACCGCTATGCAGTACGTGGTGGTATGCAGCTTGAAAATGGTGAAATGGTTTCTGTGTTTCAAGCTATGAAAGATTTAGACGTTGAAGTCGAAGTCTTTGGTCCTGAAAAAGGCACTGTATCTCGTATTGTCGTGAATGATCCTGATATGCTCACTGAATGGGATACCCAAATTGGTACTGAGTTTGGAGACATTTACCAGAAGGCTTACGGCTCATGCTCCTTAGGGGAAGCGGTTGATAATGTACCGACGGTACTGTGTGTTGCACCGCAAAGTAGCAAAGTGGTTTATAAATTTAGCGGGAAATGGCAAGGTCCAGAGAATTTAATGCCTGCGGATGAAGTGTTGAAAACATGGAAAGTGTCGCAAATTATTTGGCATAAATAAGTTACTTAGCTAAGATTTTGAACGAAAGGCCGTAAGTTATTCGATTTAATATGCAATATCTTACGGTTCTAATCTACTGATAATATTCCTATCTATTCTCTTCTCTCGTTAGATCCTTCTAATATTTCCTAGACTAGCTAACTCTTGCGTTAAAACAAGGTGAAAATCATTATTAATGCGATAAACTAATTTAAAGTATAGGTTTGTGTAATTTATTCATTCTAAGGGGTTTATGCATGTCTCATTCCCAAAGTGGTATTTTGAAGGAACATAGTCGTTTTGGTATTTTTATTGAAGCCATGGTGACCGGATCACTCGAAGAGGTGAAATCAGGGTGCAAGATTTTTGTTGATGAATTAACCAAACTACAAGCAAAATTCCCTGATGATCGTCTTGGTGCCGTGATTGCATTTGGTTCAGACGTTTGGAAGAAGCTCGGACACTCTGGCGTTTCACCGGAATTAAAGCCATTTCGTACGCTCGGCAAAGGGCTAGCGCCAGCAACTCAGCGCGATATGTTTATTCATATTCAGTCATTACGTCATGACATTAACTTTTCTCTGGCGCAAGCCGCGCTAAAAGCATTTGGCTCATCTATTGAAGTGGTTGAAGAAATACATGGTTTCCGTTGGGTTGAAGATAGGGATTTAAGCGGTTTCATTGATGGTACAGAAAACCCTCAAGGCGAAGAAATTGCTGAAGTGACGTTGATTAATCAAGGCGATGATATTGGTGGTAGCTATGTCATGGTACAGCGCTATGAGCATGACCTGAAAAAATGGTCTCGTTTCTCTGAACATGAACAAGAGAAAATGATTGGTCGTACTAAACACGATAGCGTTGAATTAGACGAAGATGCACGTAATAAAACTTCTCACGTTTCTCGCGTAGTGATTGAAGAAGAGGGGGAAGAACTCTCTGTTATGCGCCATAGCTTGCCATACGGTACGGCAAGCGGTAAACACGGTTTATTCTTTATTGCCTACTGCGCAACTCTCCATAATATTGAACAGCAATTACTGAGCATGTTTGGTGAAACTGACGGTAAATACGATGATCTGCTGCGCATGACTAAAGCCGTTTCTGGCAGTTATTACTATGCGCCATCCATTGAAAGATTATTATCCCTATAATCTTATCGCAATAATTCAAGCTGTCGCGGATAGCGGCAGCTTGAAAGTATTTATTGATCGGCTTTCTGTCATTCTTTACGTGCTGCGTCAGCAATGAATCCACTACGGCTTCCATACTCAGGATTGGTTTTAACTAGCGTATTAATACGATGTAGTAAGCGATGAGGTAGCGTGATATTAATCCTTTCTGCACGGCCATCATATTTATCCATATCAACATCAATGAATAACCAAAATTTACGCTTAGCAAGTGGTAGTATTTGTTCTCGAAATTTTACCACAGGATCTCTATGAGCTTTACTCATTACATTAACCTCTTCAATTTCCATCAGATTTTTTAGCTTATTGCTATAACCTCTTTGTTATTCCAACTTGATATATAAAAAGATGATTGATAACTACAAAGTTATAACCAAAACATATACATTGTTTTTTAGATTATGTTTGGGTTTAGTCACAAGTAGGGATCATATGAAAAAATCAATTTTAAAAAATACAGGTTTAGCGAGCTTGGCGATGTTCTCGTTAATGAGTAGCGCATCCTTATCCGCGACGGAATTACTGAATAGTTCCTATGATATTTCAAGAGAGCTATTTGCGGCATTAAACCCTGAATTTGAAAAACAGTGGGCGCAGGAAAATCCTAATGATCCACTGACCATCAAGCAGTCTCACGCAGGCTCATCGAAGCAAGCACTGGCCATTTTACAAGGGCTAAAAGCAGATGTGGTGACGTTTAACCAAGTGACCGATGTGCAAATTCTTCATGATAAAGGGCAATTAATCCCGGCGGATTGGCAAGCGCGTTTGCCGAATAACAGCTCACCTTATTATTCGACAATGGCGTTTTTAGTTCGTAAGGGCAATCCGAAAGGCATTAAAACGTGGGATGACCTCGCACGTAGTGATGTGAAACTGGTATTCCCAAACCCCAAAACGTCGGGAAATGGTCGCTACACTTATCTAGCAGCATGGGGAGCGTTTAACCAAGAAAATGGGAAAGATAGTCCCAAAACGCGCGAGAAAATGCAGCAATTCCTGAAAAACGTTGAAGTGTTTGATACGGGCGGTCGTGGTGCAACAACCTCATTTATCGAGCGAGGGTTAGGGGATGTTTTAATTAGCTTTGAGTCTGAAGTGAATAACATCCGTAGCCAATATGGCGAATCAGACTACGAAGTGATCGTGCCTCCAATCGATATTTTGGCGGAATTCCCAGTCGCGTGGATTGACAAAAATGTGCAAAAAAATGGCACAGAAAAAGCGGCAAAAGCCTACTTGAATTACCTCTACACCCCAGAGGCGCAAAATATGATTACTCGCTTTAATTACCGTGTGAATGACAAGCAGGTAATGGAAGCGAATAAAAGCAAATTCCCGTCAACTCAGCTATTTACAGTGGAATCACAATTTGGCAATTGGAACAATGTGATGAATAACCACTTTTCGACGGGAGGGGAATTTGATCAACTTATGGAACAAGGTCGTCGTTAATGCGTAAATCAGGAAAGCGGTTTTTACCCGGTTTCGGACTGACGTTAGGCAGCAGCTTGTTTTTCGTCTGTTTGATTTTGCTATTGCCTTTAAGCGCTCTCGTGGTGCAGCTTTCCGATATGACATGGCAGCAGTATTGGGCTGTGATCAGTTACCCTCAAGTGGTTGCCGCCTATAAAGTGACCTTATTGGCGGCTCTGGTCGCAAGCCTGTTTAATGCGGTTTTTGGCATGTTGCTGGCATGGATTTTAACGCGCTATCGCTTTCCTGGACGTTTGTTCTTAGATGGGTTGGTGGATTTACCTTTCGCACTTCCTACCGCGGTAGCGGGACTGACACTCGCGACCTTATTTGCCACATCAGGCTGGTATGGGCAGTATCTGCATCAGTTCGATATCAAAGTGGTGAATACATGGTTAGGTATTGCCGTCGCGATGGCCTTTACCAGCATTCCGTTTGTGGTCAGAACGGTTCAGCCTGTACTGGAGGAGTTAGGACCTGAATACGAAGAAGCGGCACAAACGCTAGGCGCAACACGCTGGCAAACGTTCCGCCGCGTTGTGTTACCTGAAGTTTCTCCTGCGCTGATTGCAGGAACCGTTTTATCTTTTACACGCAGTCTTGGTGAATTTGGGGCGATTATTTTTATCGCCGGAAACATTGCGTGGCAAACAGAGGTGGTCTCCTTAATGATTTTCAGCCAATTGCAGCAGTTTGATTATCCTGCCGCCAGTGCGATTGCATCGGTAATTTTGGCGGTGTCATTGCTTCTTTTATTCACAGTGAATGTGATCCAAAGCCGCTTTGGTAAACGCTTAGGAGGGCATTAATGGGACAAGTCACATCATTTCCAGTCACTCAACGCAGAAATATCAATTGGGGAAAATGGGCGCTTATTGGAATTGGGCTATTTTTCTCAGTATTGCTGCTGGTTGTGCCAATTATCTGGATTTTTATTACCGCATTTGAGAAGGGGTTGGGTGAAGTCCTCGTCAACTTAAGTAACCCAGATATGCTCCATGCTATCGGGTTAACAATTCTTATCGCCTTGATCACAGTACCTGTTAACTTGGTTTTTGGCGTGATGCTGGCATGGCTGGTGACGCGTTTTCAGTTTCCGGGGCGCCAACTGTTATTGACCTTAGTTGATATTCCTTTTGCGGTTTCACCTGTCGTGGCGGGGTTACTCTATTTACTCTTTTACGGTTCGAACAGCTGGTTTGGCGGGTGGTTAGAAGGTTTTGATATTCAGGTGATGTTTTCATGGCCGGGCATGGCGTTAGTGACTATTTTTGTGACATGCCCATTTGTCGTCAGAGAACTCGTGCCATTGATGTTAAGTCAGGGAAGCCAAGAGGACGAAGCTGCAACATTATTGGGTGCATCGGGTTGGAAAATGTTTTGGCGAGTCACTCTGCCTAATATTCGCTGGGCGTTGCTTTATGGTGTGGTATTAACCAATGCGCGTGCGATTGGTGAGTTTGGCGCGGTGTCTGTAGTATCTGGCGCTATTCGTGGTGAAACTTACACATTGCCTCTGCAAGTTGAGTTGCTTCATCAAGATTACAATACGGTAGGCGCGTTCACGGCTGCGGCTATCTTAGCGTTATTAGCGATTATTACCTTGATTGTGAAAAGTGCTTTGCAATGGCATTTAAGCCGACAGCAAACTGAGTCAGGAGTCCATTAATTATGAGTATTGAAATTAATCATGTTGGCAAATTGTTTGGTAAAACGTCAGTGCTGAACAATATCTCATTGGATATCGGCTCAGGGGAAATGGTGGCATTATTGGGGCCATCTGGCTCTGGGAAAACTACCTTGTTGCGTATCATTGCGGGGCTAGAGCAGCAAAGCCACGGTTCGTTACGTTTCCATGGTCAAGATGTGAGCCAAGTACATGCAAAAGATAGGCATGTTGGTTTCGTGTTCCAGCATTATGCGCTATTTCGCCATATGACTGTGTTTGAGAATGTGGCATTTGGTTTGACCGTCTTACCTCGAAAACAGCGACCCTCAAAAGCGGTGATTAAGCAAAAAGCGATGGAGCTGCTTGAGATGGTGCAATTAGCCCATTTGGCTGAGCGTTTTCCTTCTCAGCTTTCTGGGGGGCAAAAACAGCGGGTAGCATTGGCGAGAGCGTTAGCGGTAGAGCCACAAATTTTGCTGTTAGACGAACCGTTTGGCGCGCTAGATGCACAGGTGCGTATTGAGTTACGTCGTTGGTTGCGTCAACTTCATGAAGAGTTGAAATTTACCAGTGTCTTTGTGACTCACGACCAAGAGGAAGCGATGGAAGTCGCAGATCGCATTGTCGTGATGAGCCAAGGGCATATCGAACAAGTTGGCACCCCTAATGAAATTTGGCAATCACCGGAAACCCGTTTTGTGCTTGAATTCATGGGGGAGGTTAACAAAATTCCTGGACAGATCCGCGGTTCACAGTTGCAGATAGCGAATTTTACCTTCCCACTCGCGCAGGTTAGTGCTCAGCAAGGGGAGGTTGATGTATTTATTCGCCCTTGGGATATTCGCTTGCAGAAAGAAAGCGATGAGCAACACCAATTGCCAGTAAGGATCATTGAATCAGGTCCCCGAGGGCACTTTTGGCAATTAACAGTGCAACCTTTAGGTTGGGGTGAGGAAACCTTGTCCGTGGTATGGCAGGATGCGCGTACTGTTCCTACAAGGGGAGAAAATTACTATCTTGGCAGCCAACAAACACAAATTTATCAGGGTAAAGACCCATTATTTTTCCCCTCTCTCGCTAAAAGCGCGTAGATTAATAAGGGATGATTGATTTTAGAATTAATTGTTAATTATATTATCAATCAATAAAAAAATTATTATAAGGAAAAACACAGTGTCAACGTTGGAACAGTTTATTGGTCATACGCCGTTGGTTCGCTTGCAACGGCTAATGGAAGGTCTAGAGGCGGAAATCTGGGTAAAACTTGAAGGAAATAATCCTGCCGGCTCAGTAAAAGATAGAGCGGCATTTTCGATGATCAACGAAGCGGAAAAACGTGGGGAGATCAAACCGGGAGATACACTTATTGAAGCAACCAGTGGCAATACAGGGATCGCGTTAGCGATGATTGCTGCGGTGAAAGGCTACAAACTGAAGCTGTTAATGCCGGACAACATGAGCCAAGAGCGTAAAGCATCAATGCAAGCGTATGGTGCCGAACTTATTTTAGTGAGCACGACGGTAGGAATGGAAGGGGCGAGGGACTTAGCTCAAGAGATGGCAAACCGAGGTGAAGGGAAAGTTTTAGATCAATTTAATAACCCTGATAACCCGTTAGCCCATTTTAAAACCACAGGACCCGAGATCTGGCAACAAACCGCAGGTCGAATTACCCATTTTGTTTCCAGTATGGGCACTACAGGTACCATCACTGGCGTGAGTCGTTACTTAAAGAGCCAATCACAAGATGTGGAAATTGTGGGCTTACAACCTGCTGAAAAGAGCCAAATTCCGGGTATTCGTCGTTGGTCTCCTGAATATTTACCGGGGATTTTTGACAGCAAATTAGTGGATACTGTGCTCGATATTAATCAGCAAGAAGCCGAAGACACGATGCGCGGCTTAGCAAAACGTGAAGGTATTTTTTGTGGTGTGAGTTCAGGCGGTGCAGTTGCAGGTGCGCTGCGTGTGGCCAAAGAGAACCCTAATGCGGTAATTGTGGCGATTATTTGTGACCGTGGTGACCGCTATCTGTCGACAGGCGTTTTTGATAAGTAACCGTTTAGGAAAGTGAACCTAACAAAAAACCACCAGGGCAAAAATGTCGCTGGTGGTTTGTTATTAAGCGGTTTTTTAAGGTTTAGCGCAATTATTTCTTAATACGCATAATGACTGTTTCACCAACAGTCACGGTACCGCTTAATTTATTCAGCTCTTTGATCTCGTCCATGTTTGAAATAACAACTGGAGTCAGAACTGATTTTGCTTTTTCTTCTAACAGGGCTAAGTCAAACTCAATGACAACGTCGCCTTTTTTCACAGATTGACCTTCTTCTGCGATACGTTTAAAGCCTTCGCCTTTGAGTTCAACAGTATCAATACCGAAGTGAACAAACAGTTCGATACCATCATCAGATTCAATAGAAAACGCATGGTTAGTTTCAAAAATTTTACCGATTGTACCATCAACCGGAGCCACAATTTTGTTGCCAGAAGGCTTGATAGCAATACCGTCACCAACAATTTTTTCTGCGAACACAACGTCTGGTACATCTTCAATATTGACTATCTCGCCTGATAATGGCGCGATGATTTCAATATTGCCACTGCTACTTTTGTCTTCCGAAACTAGTGATTTCAGTTTGTCAAACAGACCCATGGACCTTCTCCTAATCGTTTTATATGGGACCGAACTAATGTGCTGCTGTTAGCATAACGTTTTTTCTTGGATAAAGGTATCGACAAGTTTCATCAATTCATCGGCTGTTGGTTGAGCAAGTGCTTGTTCCGCTAGCGCTTGAGTATCCGCAAAATTCGCATTACGAATTAGCTTTTTGATACGAGGAATTGAGATTGCGCTCATACTAAATTCGTCCAGCCCCATGCCTAACAGCAATAAGGTCGCACGTTCATCACCTGCTAATTCACCACACATACCCGTCCATTTTCCTTCTGCGTGAGAAGCGTCAATCACTTGTTTAATCAAGTTCAAGACGGCTGGAGACATCGGATTATAAAGGTGTGAAATCAGCTCATTACCACGGTCAACCGCTAAAGTGTATTGAGTGAGATCATTCGTCCCAATACTAAAGAAATCAACTTCCTTCGCCAAATGATGTGCAATGACTGCTGCAGCTGGCGTTTCCACCATAATACCGACTTCAATCGCTTCATCAAAGGCTTTGCCTTCTTCTCGTAGCTGCTCTTTAAGCATCTCAAGTTCTGCTTTCAGTTCTCGAACTTCTTCGACAGAAATAACCATCGGGAACATGATACGCAGTTTACCAAATTTAGACGCCCTTAAAATAGCTCTTAATTGAGAGTGTAGAATTTCTTTGCGGTCAAGACAAATACGAATTGCACGCCAGCCAAGGAATGGGTTCTCTTCCTTAGGTAAGTTCATGTATGGTAAGTCTTTATCGCCACCAATATCCATTGTACGTACAATCACGGCTTGGCTGCCCATAGCTTCTGCTACCGCTTTATACGCTTGGAATTGCTCTTCTTCTGTTGGCAGAGCGTCTCTGTCCATAAATAAGAATTCAGTGCGGTATAGACCTACGCCTTCTGCGCCATTACGTTCAGCACCCGCGACATCACGGACAGTACCGATGTTTGCACAGACTTCAACTTGATGACCGTCTAAAGTCATTGCGGGTAAATCTTTTAATTTTGCTAGCTCTTCTTTTTCTTGCTGGTACTCATTTCTGCAAGCTTTTAGCTTATCAATTTCGCTTTCAGATGGATTGAGGTAAATGGTGTTGTTCACGCCATCTAATACAATAAAATCACCGCTTTTCACTTTGCTGGTCGCATCGGTGGTACCGACAATCGCAGGAATTTCCAGTGAACGAGCCATGATAGAGGTATGGGAAGTACGACCACCGAGGTCAGTGATAAAACCTAATACTTTGTCTAAGTTTAACTGAGCGGTTTCGGATGGAGTCAAATCAGGGGCGACTAAAATAACTTCTTCGGTGATTGCGCTTAAATCCACAATCGGCATATTAAGAATATTTCTGAGTAGACGTTTACCAATGTCGCGTACGTCAGCGGCACGCTCTTTCAGGTATTCGTCATCTAATGCTTCTAATGCTTGTGCTTGGTCTTCAATCACAGAATAGACCGCCGCGTCTGCGGTTTTTTTATCGCCTTTGATGAGTGAGACAATTTCTTGCTCTAATTCTTCATCTTCCAGCAGCATGATATGACCTTCAAAAATCTCAGCTTTTTCCGCACCAAGATTTTTTTCTGCTTTATCTTTGATAAGGCTAAGCTGCTCAGCTGATTTGTTACGTCCATCAATGAAGTTTTGGATCTCTTTATCAACTTGCTCGTCAGTGATTTTACGGGTGCTGACAACAATAGGATCTTCTTTGAGGATGAGAGCCTGACCAAAAGCAAAACCTGGGGATACTAAAATTCCTGAAATCATAATATTACCTTACTACTGATAGGAGATTTGATGTTGCAGAGACAACAGTAGATATAAGTGATTAAGCAGGTGTCCCCGAATAATTTATTCAGGGACAGGGAATTATTACGTTAAAACAAGATGGCAAAGTGAAGATTTATTCTAATTCGCCCATCAGTTTAACTAAAAATTCAACTGCTTGTTGCTCATCTTCACCTTCAGCAGAAATGGTGACTACGGTGCCTTGGGTTAAACCTAATGTTTGTAGTTTGAACAGGCTTTTTGCGCTAGCTGATTTGCCGCCTGAACTCAGAGTAATATCTGAAGTAAATGCTTTTGCTTCTTTAACGAATTGAGCCGCAGGGCGAGTATGTAAACCGTTAGGTGCTGTAATTGTAACTTCTTGCTGGAACATAATATTTCCTCAGTGATTTTAAGTTTTTTATGATGACACAGCCTATTGTAGATGAAATATGCTGAGCATGCGTATAATTTAGATTATCAACGATTCATTTGGTTTTCTACTTTGTTTGGTATCAACCAAATTATCATTTATTTAGCTTAAACTTCACACAACGCTTTTAGTGGGTATTTCGCCATTCAATCAGTGAGTGGCTAAAAAATGATTAATTTCGAGGTGTGAAATAATTACTATGTTTAATACTAAATGCCGGATAATAAATCATCCCAATCCGTGCTAATCTATGATCTCACCCACAAAAAAAGCACCTAATTGGTGCTTTTTTAACGTAATGTTAACCTAACTATCATTATTCGGCATTAATATCCGCAAACAGTGCGGTGGATAAGTAACGCTCACCTGAAGACGGTAAAATGACCACAATATTTTTGTCTTTATATTCAGGTAGTGCCGCAAGTTTAGCGGCTGCTGCAATGGCTGCTCCGGATGAAATGCCTGCTAAAATGCCTTCTTTTTCCATTAGCTCACGAGCGGTTGAAATCGCTTCGTCATCGGTAATTTGCAGGACTTTGTCAATAATAGAAAGGTCTAAGTTGCCAGGGATAAAACCAGCACCGATACCTTGAATTTTATGGGGGCCCGGCTTAATTTCTTCACCTGCAAGAGCTTGAGTGATCACTGGCGAAGTTGCGGGTTCAACAGCAACCATCACCACATCTTTTTTCCCTTTTGTCTGCTTTAAATAGCGGCCAATACCTGTGATTGTCCCGCCAGTTCCAACGCCAGAAACAACGACATCTACGTTGCCATCGGTATCATTCCAAATCTCAGGCCCGGTCGTTTTCTCGTGAATAGCTGGGTTGGCTGGGTTACTAAATTGCTGTAATAGCAGATATTTACTTGGGTTGCTGTTGACGATTTCTTCCGCTTTAGCAATGGCGCCTTTCATACCTTTGGCGCCTTCAGTCAGGATTAAATTAGCACCAAGGGCTTTTAAAAGTTTACGGCGTTCTATGCTCATGGTTTCTGGCATGGTTAGCGTTAGTTTATAACCGCGAGCCGCAGCCACGTAGGCGAGGGCAATACCTGTATTTCCGCTTGTTGGTTCAACCAGTTCTTTATCTTTTGTCAGGATGCCTTTTTTCTCAGCATCCCAAATCATGTTCGCGCCCACACGGCATTTCACACTGAAGCTAGGGTTACGAGATTCCACTTTTGCCAAAATATTACCGTTGCCAAAATGCTGTAAACGCACTAATGGGGTATTTCCAATGGTCAACGAATTATCTTCATAAATTTTGCTCATGGGACATCCTTAAAATTAACGGTTAGCCAAGAATTAGGTGTGTTTTCAAAATGGAATATGAATTCAACATACTCGAACATCTGATTATTGCAAATATGATTTAACGCTAGAATATAACCAAGGGTTATTTAAAGTTACGTTATTATAACTAAGAAGAAAAGCCTGATATTGATCTGGATTGAGAGCAGAAGCCGTAGAGAAGGATATGCAGATAGGTACCTGCATATCCCTAGAAAGTGTTAATTTCGAGAAGGACTAATAGCGAGCGTAACGAGCACGATAACGGTCAACCCACATTAAGGTTGCGCCACAAACCGCAACTGGCATGATGACTAAGTTTAAAATTGGGATCATCATTAATAAGCTGACTGCACCACCAAATTGAATATTATTCACTCGATCTTTTGAGAGTGCTTGTTTCATGTCGTTGAATCCAACGCGATGGTTATCAAATGGGTAATCGCAATATTGAATGGACATCATCCAAGCGCCGAATAGGAACCATAAAACGGGCGCAACAGTTTGCCCAATACCTGGAATGAAGAACAGCACCAATAACACGATGGCTCGCGGCAAATAGTAAGCAATTCGCACAAATTCGCGTTTAATCATGCGTGGTACATCTTTTAGTAATTCTGCCATGCCCGAATCTGGAGCGGGCTTACCGGTCAGTTCCGCTTCTAAATGCTCTGATAGCCAGCCGTTAAACGGTGCAGCGATGATATTGGCAACCGTGCTAAAGAAATAGCTAAAAACCAGTAAGATAGAAATGACGGCGACAGGCCAAATCAGATAGTCAAGCCATTGTAGCCAGCTAGGGATGTAGCTCATAACCTGATCAATCCATCCTCCAAGCTTACTGTATAACCACCAAAAAGCGCCTCCAAGAAGCAGAATGTTTGCTAATAGGGGTAAAAGAACAAAGCGCTTAATGCCAGGACGAGTGATTAGTCGCCACCCTTGTGAAAAGTAATAAAAACCAGAGTGATTTTTTTGTGGCGAAAATGTCGATTGGGTCATACTTCTTATTATCTCCTTTGCGGGTGAGCATGTATCATATAGGTATGAAATTACACTGACTAGTGATAATTTTGTATAAAAAAGCAGCAAACGAAGGCGGAATATTCTCTTTCTTGTAAGAAAATCGTTCTGAGGGTTGCACTTAGAGCAATTGAGAAATAATCTTAAGGTAGTTTCCGCCGTGATGGCATCATTATTCATCAACTAGAGATAGCAGCGATGCAGGATTTGCGTCTAATATTAGTGGTCGTAGGTGCGATAGCCATTGTCGCTTTATTACTGCATGGTTTATGGACCAGCCGTAAAGAGCGCTCTAAGTTATTTCGCGACAGACCTGTAAAACGTAGAAAGAATGACACGCAGGAAAACTCATCAGAATATGATGATTCTGCTCTGTTTACTGAAAATCAACCGGTACAAAAAGCCGCTGTTGAAGATCAGCCTATCTATATGGTGAAAGAGGAGCCGCGTGCTGAGCCTGTCTCTCAACCCCATACAATTCAACGTGACGCTGAGCCTGAGTTTAATTTAACTGCAGAGCACTCACCACAACCTGCTTCAAAGCCAGTTAAACCAACAGCTTCTGAGCCTGTGTTTGCTCCACATGTTGATAATCGCCATGCCCCTGAGCAATTGACGATTAATATGGCGGATGAAGCTGATTTACAAGAACATGTTTCAGAACCTGTACGCATTCATACAGAGCCAAAGATTCATGTTTCTGCACAGCCAGAATCTGTACCACAAGCCTCTGCTCATCAAGAAGCAGTACAACCTGTGGCTCAGCCTCATACTGAAGTAGAGCACGAAGCACCTAGTGCACCGGCAGAAAAAGCGGCAGTCGCAAGCGAAAAGGAAATTGTTCTGGTACTGCATGTTGCAGCGCATCATGGACAGGTTCTTGAAGGTGAAGCATTACTGCAAAGTATTCTTCAGGCTGGCTTCCAATTCGGTGCCATGAATATCTTCCACCGTCACGTTCATCCAGCGGGATCGGGGCCAGTATTGTTTAGTTTGGCAAATATGGTGAAACCGGGGTCATTTGACCCAGAAGCCATGTCTGATTTCACCACGCCGGGTGTCTCTATCTTTATGATGGTGCCGTCTTATGGTGAAGCTAGCCAGAACTTTAAATTAATGCTCCAAGCGGCACAACGTATTGCATCAGATGCAGGTGGTGTTGTGTTGGATGATGAACGAAAAATACTGACACCTCAAAAAATAGAGGTGTATCATGCTAGAATTCGAAATACATTAAGTTAATTAAAACCCCCGATTCAGGGGGTTTTTTATATCTATTGGTGAAACATGACGACGAAACAAACCTCAGACGCACTCACGCAAAAAATAGACGCGTTAAAACAACAATTGCGCCATCACGAATACCTCTATCATGTTATGGATGCACCCGAAATTCCCGATGTGGAATATGACAAGCTGATGCAGGCACTTAAAAGCCTCGAAGCGCAGCATCCAGAACTGATCACCACAGATTCCCCAACTCAGCGCGTGGGTGCAGCACCATTAGCTGCATTCGATACGGTTCGCCATGAAATTCCCATGCTCTCTTTAGATAATGTATTTGATGAAGAAAGCTATCTCGCATTTGATAAACGCGTGAAAGACCGACTGCATAACCACACTGAATTAACATTTTGCTGCGAACTCAAATTAGATGGTCTAGCCGTCAGTTTGCTGTATGAAAATGGTGAGTTAGTTCAAGCGGCAACCCGTGGTGATGGTACTGTTGGCGAAAATATCACGGCCAACGTACGCACGATCAAAGCAATTCCGCTACGTTTACGCGGGGATAATATTCCTGCCCGGGTTGAAATTCGTGGTGAAGTTTTTATGCCTCAAAAAGGCTTTGAGGCGATGAACGAAGAAGCACGTAAAACGGATGGTAAAATTTTCGCTAACCCACGTAATGCGGCAGCGGGTTCCCTTCGCCAGTTAGATCCACGTATTACGGCTAAACGTCCATTAACTTTCTACTGCTATGGTGTAGGGCTAGTGGAAGGTAAAACATTGCCAGATACCCATTATGAGCGCTTGATGCAATTCAAAGCGTGGGGGCTGCCAGTGAGTGAGCATGTGCAATTACGTGTTGGTTGCCAACAAGTCCTCGATTTCTATCACCATGTTGAAAAAATTCGCCCGACACTCGGTTTTGATATCGATGGTGTCGTGATTAAAGTGAATGATATTGCCACTCAAGAAGAATTAGGTTTTGTTTCCCGGGCACCACGCTGGGCAACCGCGTTTAAATTTCCTGCTCAAGAGCAAATCACGTTACTGAAAGATGTTGAATTCCAAGTGGGGCGCACTGGGGCGATTACACCAGTGGCTCGCTTAGAGCCAGTACAAGTTGCGGGTGTTGTGGTAAGCAATGCCACACTCCATAACGCGGATGAAATTGACCGTTTGGGCGTTCGCATTGGGGATACCGTTGTGATCCGCCGTGCAGGGGATGTTATTCCTCAAATCGTGAGTGTTGTGCTGGATAAACGCCCTGCAGATAGTCGTGAAATTTTATTTCCGACCCATTGCCCTGTATGTAATTCAGATATTGAACGTATCGAAGGGGAAGCAGTGGCTCGCTGCACTGGTGGATTAACTTGTGGTGCCCAATTAAAAGAGTCACTGAAACACTTTGTTTCTCGCCGTGCGATGGATGTCGACGGGATGGGCGATAAAATTATTGAGCAGTTGGTCGATGCGGAATATGTGAAAAACGCGGCGCAGCTCTACCAATTATCAGCGGGTAAACTAACTGGTCTAGAAAGAATGGGACCAAAATCCGCGCAAAAACTCATTGATGCGCTCGAAAAATCCAAACAAACGACACTGGCTCGCTTTATCTATGCATTAGGGATCCGTGAAGTGGGGGAGGCGACAGCGGCAAATCTTGCGGCACATTATGCATCATTAGACGCGGTGATGGCGGCTGATGAAGAATCACTGAAAACCGTTCAAGATATTGGTGAAGTGGTGGCGAAGCATGTGGTGCATTTCTTCCGTGAAGAGCACAACCGCCAAGTTATTCATGATTTATTGACCATTGCGAACATCCACTGGCCTGAAGTGAAAGTGATTAACAGTGCTGACATTGATAGTCCATTCGCTGGAAAAACGGTCGTACTGACTGGGTCGATGTCAACGCTTTCCCGCGATGAAGCTAAAGATAGACTGGTCGCCTTAGGCGCAAAAGTCGCAGGCAGTGTATCGAAGAAAACTGACCTGGTGATTGCCGGTGAAGCGGCGGGTTCAAAGTTAGCGAAAGCAACAGAATTGGGTATAAAAGTCATTGATGAAGAAGAATTAATTCGTTTGCTGAATATCTAATCGTGACCTATATTTAATGCGCAATGCCATTATCGACCACTGTGATAATGGCATTTCTTATTTTCTGGCTAACATTTTTACAGTTGTTATTAATGTGTTACTCGTGAAACGTGATCTGGTCGTGACTTTTGAAAGATAGGCTGAGTCGGTTTTCATATTAATGTGACGTTAATCTCATTTAAATGTTGTCTATTACATAAAATATGCGCATAGACTGATTCGTAACTTTGTTGGAGTCAAATATGACCTCGATCCTGCACTTTATTTTATCCATCGTCATCATCGGCGCTCTCGCGATTCTCGCGAGTAGTAACCGTAGAGGGATCCGCCCTCGCTATGTTATTCAATTACTTGTGATCCAAATTGCACTCGCTTACCTGTTCTTAAAATCAGGTATCGGTGAGTCTTTCGTTCTTGGTGTTGCTGGCGTATTTACCCATTTATTGGGTTATGCGGCAGAAGGGACCAAATTTATTTTTGGCGGAATGATTGAAGGCAACTTAGCATTCTTCTTCCTGCAAGTGTTATGCCCAATTATCTTTATCTCTGCACTGATTGGTATTTTACAACATATTAAAGTTCTGCCTTTCGTTATCCGCATCATCGGTACGGTGCTGTCGAAAGTAAACGGTATGGGTAAACTTGAGTCATTCAACGCAGTAAGTTCATTATTACTGGGTCAGTCCGAAAACTTTATTGCCTATAAAGACCAATTAGGCAGCATGTCAGAAAGAAGAATGTACACCATGGCGGCAACGGCGATGTCTACCGTTTCAATGTCCATCGTGGGTGCCTACATGACCATGTTAGATCCAAAATATGTTGTTGCCGCTCTGGTCTTAAACATGTTTGGTACATTCGTGGTGTTATCGCTGATCAACCCATACCCACCAGAAGGGGAAAAAGAGATCCAAATGCGCAGCCTGCATGAAGGTCAAAGCTTCTTCGAAATGCTGGGTGAATACATTCTTGCTGGGTTTAAAGTTGCGATTATCGTTTCTGCGATGCTGATTGGTTTTATCGCTCTGATTGCGATGGTTAACGGAATCTGTTCTGCTATTTTCAATGTTAGCTTCCAAACTATGCTGGGCTATGTGTTCTATCCATTTGCTTGGATGTTAGGTATCCCTGCGAATGAAGCGCTACAAGTTGGTGGCATCATGGCAGTGAAAATGGTGACTAACGAATTCGTAGCAATGGATGGTTTAAAAGCGGTAGCATCTGGTTTATCTGACCGTTCTGTGGGCATCTTATCTGTATTCTTAGTGTCATTCGCTAACTTCTCTTCCATCGGTATTATTGCTGGTGCAATTAAAGGGTTAGATGAAAAACAAGGTAATACCGTTGCACGTTTTGGTCTGAAATTACTGTACGGTTCAACGTTGGTAAGCTTCTTATCTGCTGCGGTGGTTGGATTAATCCTGTAGTCATCACGATAAAAAGTGTTACAGTGAGAAGCGGCATTCAGTGAATGTCGCTTTTTTTATGTTTCACGCTTTCTATTTAGAAGGAATTGGGAAGAAATGGAAAAACAAGACTTACTCGATATCGCCAATACATCGATGCCATTTGGTAAATATAAAGGCTGTGTCCTGATTGATCTTCCTGAGGAATACCTACTGTGGTTTTATAAAAAGGGGGAGTTTCCGGCAGGGCGATTAGGACAATTGATGGAGATGACGCTCGGGCTGAAGATAGAAGGGCTAGATAGCATTGTTAAGCCCCTAAAACGAAAATAAGGGTTAGAGGCTTAATCGATAATTATTGCGCGTTAAGCAGGCTGTTGGCCGCCTCTATACCCGATTGATAAGCACCATGTACGGTACCGGCTCCTAATAGCGCCAAATGTTCTCCAGCAAAGAAAATTTTGTTATTAATAGGCTGTTTTAATTGGGCTATTTGATCCGCCGAATAGTTAGGGGCGGGGTAGCTAAATGAACCATAAGCGTAAATATCTTTCTCCCACTCGGTTTTTATCAGCTGTATGGGTGCGGGTACATTATCAAATACCTTACTAAGCGATTCTTGCAGTTCATGCCAGGCGGTGTGCTCATCACACTCTTCAAGCCATTTAGCGGACAACCCACCAAATAAAAACAGCAATGTTGGTTTTTGATAAATCGCGCTCACATCCATAAAATTCAACCAATAATCAGACTCATGAATGTACATACTATTGACGTTATTGAGTGAATTTTTGCGCCAGAAAGCTTGTTCAAAGGTGACAAATAATTTGTTGAATACACCGAAACCTAACTGATTAATGGCTTCCTGCGTTTTTTCAGGCAATGCAGGCGTGAAATGAATTTTATCTTTCTTCAACACCCCAAGTGGTACGGTCACAACGACCTTATGGGCATTGAACTGCTGTCCATCAAGCGTGATGACAGTGACATAATTATCTAAGTAATGAACATGTTCAACAGGGTGGTTAAGGCGAATATCCAGCCCTTTCGATAGCGTTTCGATAATTTGGGAATATCCACGCGGGAAGATCACTTCATCGCCTTCACAAAAGCCTTCGAGTTGTAAAAAATAGGGGGATAATGTCTCTAATGTACAAGCACAGGGATCTTCAGCGATAGCTTCAAAAAATTCATGTAACCCTGTTTGTAGCTGTTCAAACAGCGACTGACTTGCATGGTGATCGACAGTCAATAAATGGTGGAATTCAGGGCTTTGCAACCAGCTATTTAATGCTTCAGCTGCATTGTTAAATTGGCAAGGTGATGAAATGTTCTCAAACTGTTCCATTAAATAATCAAGGCCCGCTTCAAAAGCCTCTTTTTCGTTCTCACACAAAACCAAGCCATTTTTTTTATAGAAAATAGCATCTTGGTAATTGAAAACAACAGTTTGAATATGGTGCTGTTGCGCGATAGCATTAATTGGATTGTCAGTAATACCGTGGATCCAAGAAGCGCCTAAATCATAAAATTGGTTATCAATTTCCTGCGTATGAATGCGCCCACCAAGACGGTCGCGTGCTTCTAAGATAAGGACTGTTTTATGTTGGGGGTTTTGGGGTTGTGACTGTAATTGATTTGCGACTGATAAACCTGAAACGCCTGCTCCTATCACAATGATATCGGCATCTATGTGTGGCATAACTCACCTAGTTGAAATGGAATACGGACGATGTGCGATGACACATCTGAATAATTCTATTTAAATAAAATTATAAACTAATTATATATGAGTAAATCAAATGTGAATAGACGGTACAGTAGGGGAAAGTGAGTTAGGCTAAATTATTAAGATAAATTACAAATAGGATTTTTTGGAAAAGGGAAGAATGAATTAAAGGGAGATAAGAAAGAGTTTGGTGGAGCTAAGCGGGATCGAACCGCTGACCTCTTGCATGCCATGCAAGCGCTCTCCCAGCTGAGCTATAGCCCCAAACGAAGTATTTTGTGATGAAATTCAGCCATCTAAACTGGTTTTTAGATGGTGGAGCTAAGCGGGATCGAACCGCTGACCTCTTGCATGCCATGCAAGCGCTCTCCCAGCTGAGCTATAGCCCCAAACAAAATCTTTTGGACGGGAGGCATCATATTCAAGCTCGGTTGGAGTGTCAATATATTAATATGTTTTTCGGGTTTAACTGCTGAAATATAGAACATTTTGCAATCAATTCCCATTTAATGCGGGGCTGAAAAGCAAACTGCCTCTTAAGTTAAGAGGCAGTAAATAGAAAGGCTTCTTATTTAGAAAATTATTGTGCGGATGCTTCGCGTTCTGCGATAAACGCTAATGCTTTTTCGATACGAGCGACAGAGCGAGCCTGACCGATAGCATGAACGGTAACATCTAACCCAGGAGATTGACCTGCGCCAGTTACGGCTACACGCAGAGGCATACCCACTTTACCCATGCCCACTTCTAATTCAGCCGCAGTCGCTTCAATTGCTTGATGAACATTTTCAGCCGTCCAATCTGAAATAGCGATTAATTTGTCTTTCACGACTTCTAATGGCTGGCGAGCAACTGGACGTAAGTGTTTTTTCGCTGCATCAGCATCGAATTCTTCAAAGTCCTGATAGAAGTAGTGGCAAGATTCCGCCATTTCTTTCAGTGTTTTACAGCGCTCACCCAGTAATTTGATTAACTCAACTAACTGTGGGCCAGTGCTGGTATCGATATTTTGCTGTTCGATATGCCATGCAAGGTAGGTAGCCACTTCTTCAGCAGGTAGGGTATTGATATAGTGATGGTTCAGCCACTGTAATTTTTCAGTGTTGAATGCACTTGCTGACTTGCTGATAGCATCAAGAGAGAAATATTCTTTCATTTCTTCAATTGAGAAAATCTCTTGGTCGCCGTGTGACCAGCCTAAGCGCACTAAATAGTTCAATAGCGCTTGTGGCAGGTAGCCGTCATCGCGGTATTGCATGACGCTAACAGCACCATGGCGTTTAGACAGTTTTTTACCATCATCACCTAAAATCATAGAAACGTGAGCATATTCAGGAACTGGCGCGCCTAATGCTTTGAGAATGTTGATTTGGCGAGGGGTGTTATTGATATGGTCTTCACCACGAATGACGTGGGTAATTTCCATATCCCAGTCATCAATCACCACACAGAAGTTATACGTTGGAGAACCATCGGTACGACGAATGATTAAGTCATCAAGTTCTTGGTTGCTAAATTCAATTGGACCACGGATGGTGTCATTGAAAATAACGGAACCTTCTTGCGGGTTACGGAAGCGAACAACATGCGGTTCTGCTGCAGTGTGGTTATGTTCATGGTCACGGCAACAACCGTCATAGCGAGGTTTTTCGCCTTTTGCCATTTGTTCTTCGCGTAAAGCTTCTAAACGCTCTTTAGAGCAGTAGCAGCGGTAAGCGGTACCTGCTTCTAACATGGTATCGATTACGGCATTGTAGCGATCGAAACGCTTAGTTTGATAGTAAGGACCTTCATCCCAATTTAAATTCAACCAGTTCATACCGTCCATAATGGCGTCGATAGCTTCCTGAGTTGAACGTTCTAAGTCGGTATCTTCAATACGCAGGACAAATTCGCCCTGATTGTGGCGACTATATAACCAGGAATACAGGGCGGTACGAGCACCACCAACGTGCAAGTAGCCAGTTGGGCTTGGTGCAAAACGGGTTTTGATTTTACTCATCGAGATTGCCTTAATTGCGAAACGTTGTTTCTTAATGCGCTTATGATCATCGTAAGCATTGCTAAAAGTTCCTCTATTCTATCACCCTGTAGTGAATCCTCAATCTGCTTATCTCTATACAGATAAAGAAAATCATCAAATTGGGAAAATAACCGCTAAAATTTTTAGTCTGGTGAGCTTTGAGTGATTTTTTTCTAATAAAATTTAGTAGGATAATGTAGTTAATTGATTAAAAAGGGTACTTCTTAGGTGATAATTAAAACATCTTGATTATTTTTGCAACGAACAGAAAAAATCTATTCAAAAACCGTTGACTCAGAACGCAGTATCCCTATAATGCACCTCCATCGACGACGGGGCGATTAGCTCAGTTGGTAGAGCACCTCCCTTACAAGGAGGGGGTCAGTGGTTCGAGCCCGCTATCGCCCACCACCGTTGACGATGAAAACATAAATGATTGGGCGATTAGCTCAGTTGGTAGAGCACCTCCCTTACAAGGAGGGGGTCAGTGGTTCGAGCCCGCTATCGCCCACCAATTATTTATGACAATGTGATTATTATGAAGTGGGCGATTAGCTCAGTTGGTAGAGCACCTCCCTTACAAGGAGGGGGTCAGTGGTTCGAGCCCGCTATCGCCCACCACTTCATCTTTTCTTGCATTAAAACAATTCAGAAATATAGATGGGTCGTTAGCTCAGTTGGTAGAGCAGTTGACTTTTAATCAATTGGTCGCAGGTTCGAATCCTGCACGACCCACCATCTAAAGTAGTGAAAAACAATTTAGAAATACAGATGGGTCGTTAGCTCAGTTGGTAGAGCAGTTGACTTTTAATCAATTGGTCGCAGGTTCGAATCCTGCACGACCCACCATCTAATGATTGTAGCCGTAAAATTGGGTCACGACCCAGTATCAAAAATAGCGTCATGAAGTGGGCGATTAGCTCAGTTGGTAGAGCACCTCCCTTACAAGGAGGGGGTCAGTGGTTCGAGCCCGCTATCGCCCACCACTTCATTTTTATCAGAAATCACGCCATAAATCCTCAATGTAAAACTTAACTTACTGATTTTAATTGGTTTATGCATAATTGCACCCAGTAAGACTTTATTATCCCTCCCTCAGCCATTCTTCGTTTATTTTGCTTAAGTATTCATATTACTTATAAAGTATTATTCCTATTAAGATTGTACATATCGTTATATTGGCCATTATATTGTTAATATAAACTTTTGAATTTTTAATGAATCAAAATATTGAATGAAACGATAACGAGACTTTACCGTGTATTGTAGAGCTCTTAGTTTTTTTGAAACCAAAATTTAGTTAATAAAAATAAAGCATATCAATGCCATAAGTAAAATCACTTAAATGATAATGTTAAAGGATTAATCCATTTATAATTTTATCTAAAATGAATTTTTATTAAAAACTATGATGGCAATGAAATTATGCTAGAAATTAAATTATGCCATACCATACCACATGAACAGCCCTATGTTGGTTTGGATTAAATAGATTGTTAAGAATATTCTTGGTTGATATTAAATAAATAACAAATAAAACTTTCATTGATATTACAACAAAAGAACATCTGTAAAGTAGTATATTGGTGAATAATTCTAGTTATTCTCGTTTTGATAATCTTAAAGTTCAATAATTTTCGAGTGTTTATGTATTCATAATATTAAAATAAGATTATCGATAATCAGTAATGTTCATATTTTTGTGATATTCATCAAGTAAAGTGAATGTTCGACTTCCTTAACGTTAATGTTTTGTTATGTTGAATGTGTAGGTGCATTAAATTCACTAGGTTACTTTAAAAATATAGCGTTTAATTAATTTGTAGCATACAGTTCAAAAATGTAAGTTATTGATGTTTTATGTTGCGAAATAGTTATATATGTAAAACATATATTTTTTACTTTCTTTTACAGGAAATGCTCACTTAATGTGGTTTTTGACTCAAAAAACCACCAATGTTATCGTGAAACGATTAACTTTGTTACAGTGTTAAATTATTCTGTTTATTTCCTTTATTTTTGGATTTATTGACGGGAAAGTGATTGGTTTTTAGTGAATTGTCTTGTGATGTGCTATTTCACCTGAGCTTGCTCGGTGATATTCACTGGATATCAATTCATGTAACCGATTGATAACTAAGGATCTATTTGCTGACTCGTCTTGTTTGTATAGAGAAAAATATTTTGTTACATAGTTGCAATGTCATTTTTAGACTAGTTGAAACTAATTAGAAGGCTAGTATATCATTATCTTAGTGATGTTGGATGTATCACCATGTTTTTATCGATGAACTATATAGTACATATAAAATAACAATGAAAATGGCAGAAAATACCTGCTGATTTTTATTCAATTAATATAGATTGAAGCGAGAATGTTTATGAATACAAAATATCCTGTCGCTTGTGCAGTTGGACAAAAAATTAAATCTTTAAGAAAAGCTCAAGGCTATACAGTTTTCCAATTAGCTAAAGAGATCGACATTAGTGAACAACAACTATTTCGTTATGAACGAGGTGTGAATCGTATTGATATCGATTGTTTAGTTCGCGTATTAAAGGTATTAGGCGTAAATATGGGAGAATTCTTCAGTGAAGTTCTCCAGGATGATATCAATGCATCTGAGGAAAGAGAATCTAAAGGGTTTAACGACTCGCTTTATTCTCTCGTATAATATTAATTCTTTGCACACGTTTCATAATGAAACAAATTAAGTGTGGTAATTAAATTGTTTCAAATGAGAACGGTGAAATTAATTAACTCAATTTAATTAGTAAAAGTCATTGAATATATTAACCTCCCTCTTATATAGAGTACTTGCAAAGATAAAAGCCCCTTCGGGGCTTTTATTTTTTTATGCATACAAATTAGAAAACAAGCGTGGAAAAATGGAAATGGATTATCACTATTTTTACCATATTATTCCTGCTGGATTTTTACTGGCTCTAAAATAACGGTAACGATACGTGGACCGATCATTTCATCAATTTTTATTTGTATGTCATCTAGCTTAACTACATCCCCTTGAGTGGGTTCATTTTCAGTATTGACGTGAATAAATTGATTGAGTGTTTTATCGGAATCAACTTCAATCAAGATACCATACGATTCATAAATTTCATTTAATCGCGTTGTACCTTTTAAGCTTAAACCAGACTCAGGTAACTCCATAATGGTTGGCTCCGAAGACGTTTGTTCGGAGAATAATCTTTCTAGGAATAAGCGATTTTGTGGTTTTAGTACAACAAACAAATGATCATTCGCCATTAAGATTGTTGACCCGCGGGGTGGTAACACGCTTTTTTCTCGGGTGATCATCGCAATCACGGTTTGGTCCGGTAGTGCTAATTCAGATAATCGGCGTCCCACAGCAGAGCAGTCCTCGCCCAGAGTATATTCGACTAAGTCAGCATCAATCTGGTCGACAGCGGTAATATCTAATGTCGCAGCGGGTATAAGCGGTGGTGGCTGCATAAGATTTAACTTGCGGGCAAAGTAAGGCAGTGTGGAACCTTGTAATGTTGCAGAAATTAGAACTACGAAGAAGACAACATCAAAAATAAGGTTGGCACCCGGTAATCCAAAAATAAAGGGGAAAATAGCCAAAATAATCGGGACAGAGCCTCTTAGCCCCACCCAGGAGATAAGTGCTATCTCATTTCGTGTGAAGCGAAATAGTTTGAGTACTGGGACAACGGCGAGTGGTCTTGCTACAAAGGTTAATACCAGTGCAATGAGCAACCCTTCCTGCCATACCTCAATTAACGAGCTAGGGTTAACCAGTAAGCCTAACATCACGAACATGATGATTTGGCTTAACCATGCCAGCCCATCATGGAATAAAAAGGTATTGCGTTGAAAAACAAACGAGTGATTACCAATAACCACACCCGTGACAAAAATAGATAAGAAGCCACTGCCACCTAAATTACTGGCGACACCGAATGAAAATAAACCACAGGCAGCCACTAAAACAGGATAAAGACCTGCGGCGAGTAACTTAATTTTGTTGATGATCTTTATTGAAATCCAACCAACCCCAATCCCAACAGCAGCACCGATTCCCATTTGACTAACAAATAATAACGCCAATTCACTGCCGGAAGCTTGTGGGTTCATTAGCAGTTGCAGCAGACCAACGGTTAAAAATATAGCCATCGGGTCGTTGGTTGCACTCTCTATCTCTAAAGTCGCCTGTAAACGCTCGTTTAGGTAAATGCCAGCATTGCGTAGCAGTGAAAATACGGCGGCGGCATCCGTTGAGCCAACAATGGCGCCTAAAAGTAACCCTTCAAGAAGTGGAATACCTAAAATATAGGCGGCGGCTAACCCGGTGATACCTGCGGTAATTAAAACACCAACGGTCGCTAAGGTGAACGCTGGTTTCCAGACTAGCTTAATTGATTTTACTGAGGTTTGTAGTCCACCATCGAAAAGGATTAGAGCAAGGGCAAGAGAGCCAACAGCATAAGAAACATTGACGTTATCAAAGGTAATTTTCCCTAAGCCATCCTCACCTGCCAACATGCCAATAAAGAGAAACATAACCAGCATAGGCAAACCCAGTCTTGCAGACAGTTTGCTCGAAAAAATACCGAGTAAAATCAATATGGATGAAAGCAATATAAGTTGTTCGATAGTTGGCATAATCAGTTTTCAGTTAGAGGTGGATAAAACGCTGACGATGCATCGTAAAGCGCGCGAGGTAGCTAAAGATGTTATCAAAGTGACTAAAATATACATTTAATGGTGTTTTTAGTCCCAAGAGGTCAAATAAACATTATGATGTATACTATTATGATTATATATGAATCATTTGAAATATATTGGTATTTTACTGCATTTTTTTAAATATAATTTTTAGAAATAGCCTATTTTTTTATTAAATTCGTGTTAATAGCGACTTTTTTTATGTGTAAATATTTTTTGAGGTGGAATTGAAAAGGGGAGAGGTGATGGGTAATTGTATGAGAAATCAATAAAAGTCGATGAAGATATTTCATCGACTTTATATTAACTAGTGAAAACGCGCCTTTCTTGCCAAAGTGTCACCAATAAACTGTATTCCTTGCACTATAATCACCAAGGTCACAACCGTAATTGCCATAGCAACATTATCAAAGCGTTGATAACCATAATTTAGCGCAAGGTCACCAACACCCCCACCGCCAACAGCTCCAGCCATCGCGGTTGCTCCAACTAACGTTATACTGGCAGCGGTTAAACTTAAAATTAATGATGACTTTGCTTCTGGTAAAATAAAGTGCCACACAATTTGCCAGTTGGTCGCCCCCATTGCATCGGCGGCTTCAATAATGCCTGAATGGACACTGAGCAATGAATTCTCGACCAATCTTGCCGTATAAGGCGCAATATAAATAACTAATGGCACAATGGCTGCGGTGGTGCCAATAGATGTTCCTACCACAAAGCGCGTTAATGGGATTATGGCCACTAATAAAATAATAAAAGGTAGTGAACGGAATATATTAATAATAGGGTTAATCACGCGATAAATACGTTTATTTTCCCAAATCCCTTCTGGTCGTGTAATAACTAATAAAATTCCCAATAAGATCCCGAATAGTGAACCTAGGACAAGCGCAATACTCACCATAGTGAATGTTTCTGACATGGCCAATAAAAATTGTTTACTTGTCAGTGCCGTTTCAAAAAACTCACTCATACTGTCCCCTTATTCACTGCAACGCCACGATGGCGTAAATAGGTTATGGCTTCATCAATATGTTGTTTATCTCCTAACATTTGAACAAACATACTGCCTAAAACGACGCCATTGATCTCTTTCATGTTGGCAAACAGGATATTGATTTTAATAATATTCTTGATAATAAGCTCATTCACCACTGGCTCTTGTGCCGATTTACCTAAAAACTCTAATCGATACACATCCTCTTGATGTTCAAGCTGATGGAGTACACGCTCCGGAATTTTTTCATTGAGTACCGTACCCACAAATTTTTGCGTGGTCGAATGTTGAGGATTGGCAAAAATATCAAGTACTGTGCCCTCTTCAACAATGCGACCGGATTCCATAACGGCGACACGATGACAAATCTGCTCAATGACTTCCATTTCATGAGTGACCAATAGAATGGTAATTTTCTGCTCACGATTGATTTTTTGCAGTAATGCCAAAATGGAGGCGGTAGTTTGTGGATCCAAGGCAGAGGTTGCCTCATCACACAGCAAGATTTGCGGATTATTAATTAACGCTCTTGCTATTCCAACACGCTGTTTTTGCCCACCAGAAAGCTGGTTAGGGTATTGGTATTTCTTATCGCTTAGCTCAACGTATTCGAGAATGTTATCTACGCGGCGGGCAATTTCGTGCTTATCAATGCCGAGTAAAATCAGAGGCATAGCAACATTCTGCTCGACGGTCTTCGTTTCTAACAAATTAAAATGTTGGAAAATCATTCCGATGCTTTTTTTATGTGCTCGTATTTGGGATGGGGTATGCTCCGCTAAATTGTGCTGATCGACCTTGATGGAGCCACCGGTAGGCTTTTCTAATTGGTTGACTAAGCGGATCAAGGAGCTTTTACCTGCACCGCTATAACCAATAAAACCAAAAATATCACCTTTATTGATATGCAAATTAATATCTTGTAGAGCGACTAAGGATTGCCCATTTTTTTCATAGATCTTTTGGACATTGTTAAATTCAATCATCCTTTACTCCACATTTTCAATCAGTTGTACGCGCTGAGCGGGAGGCAAGGCAGGTTGCCATTCATCACCTAATAACTCATTCTCTGTACTGGTTTTAACCAACTCAAGGTGCTGCTGTCGATGGGCAAGATACAACTTGGCGGCAATATGATCCGCTAAACGCTCAGCTCCGGTATTGGTACCTGGGATCAGACCAATTACGGGGCCCATGCTGAGTGAGGCACTTAAATTGAAGCAATAAAAGTGGTCGATAAACGGAAATTCGTAACCCGATTTTGCTTGTAATTCAAAGTGTTCACCAAGATAGGGATGCGCGGCAAGTTCATCATTTTCTTCACCTTTCGGTGGGGTATAAACATCTTTCCATGTTTTAATAAACGGCGCTAAGCGATGAAATGCGCTGTGTTTCTGCCAATTCAGTCGATAGCCTGTCGCTAAAATGAGGTAATCAAAAGAGAAGTCCCCCTGAGTGGTGGAAACGTGCAATTTATTCTCTTTGATGGTGACATCATTGACTTGTGTATCGAAGTTAAAATATGCATGAGTATGGCGAGAAACGCGCAGTGTGCTGCCATGAGGGGCTGGGGTTTTCGCTTTCAAAACATAGTCGGCATAATGCCATTTTTGCGCATCGGTAAAATACCCATAGGCATTGGTAAAACCGGCACTTCCAGCAACTTTCCCACGGTTTACTCGCGGCATCTCTTTAGCTCGGATCAATAGCTCAACAGACTTAGCACCATGTTCTAATGCAGTGGCTGAACTGTCCATCGCGCCTGCACTGTAGCCTACAACGCCAATATCGAGCCCGTTAAATCTCTCATAGTTGCTACCCGCATATGAATGCTCCCAGTATTGAGTTGGGATTTTATCCATAAATTCTGGGATATTAGGTTCGCTAAATGACTCCATACCCGTTGCAATCACAACATGCTGCGCGATAAAAGAGACCTGCCCATTGGGAGTGTCGAACGTTAATTCACGACCTTGAGGGATTAATTTAACATCGACTAATTGGTGCTGATTCAGCAGTGTGGGTGCCGTCATGGTTTTAAACCATTGTAGGTACTCACCCCATTGTAAACGTGGAATTTTATCGAGATTTTCCCACGCGTCATCGCCAAATTGAGCTTTAAACCAGGCTTGGAATGTTAAAGAGGGAGAGGCGAGAGCAGGGCCGACAACCTGTTTAGGTGACCGCAAGGTTTCCATCAAAGCTGGCGTTTGCCAAGGGCCTTCTTTGCCGGAAGGTGCTTGGTCAAAAACGATGGCGTTAATCCCCCGTAATTTCAAGGCAAAAGCCGCAGTAATTCCCGACATGCCCGCACCGATAATGGCAACATTAATCTGTTGTTTATCAAGATCTTCATCTGATAGCGACCATGAACCAATCGGTAAATTAAGATACTGCAAATCCTGATTTATTTGCGCCTCTAGAGCGACTAATCCAATAACCTCATCCATGGTATTACTCCTTATTTTCAGGGAGTTCAAACGGTTCTCCCAATGTCAGCATTAAGCGATTAGCCCATGAGAAAAAAGCACTGGATTGAATTAAATCGAGTAATTCTAGCTCCGTTAACCCTAATGAACGTAATTGTTCGATTTGTTCAACAGAGGCTTGAATAGGCGTAGCTGAGAGCGAAGCGACAAGAGAAACGGCAGCTAAAAGCCTTGGTTCATAGCCTTCAGCAAGCACGCTTCCGGCGGGCGTTGCTAACAGTTTCTCGACATCAACGAGATGTTCTTTTGCATACTGGCTAGCTTTGCGCGCATGAACTGAGGCGCAATAAATGCAGCCATTCACTTTACTGACCGCAGCGGCAGCAAACTCTCTCTCCCAACGAGGTAATCCGCCAGAGGTATAAAAAATACCACGGTCTATCTGTGTACGTAGCGCTAAAATTTCGCTTTGATGAGCTAACAGAAGGAAATACTCAGAATTTAATTGTCCATGTTTTTTCAGAGTTTGAGTTTCATCGTCACTTAACGAATTGACATCTCGTGCAGATAACCAAGATTCCCAACCTAATTGCTGTTGTGTAAAAGCGGTTGGTGATGATTGTCCTAATTGCGTTGTCGCTGTGTGACTCCAATTTCCTGCTGTAATTGGAAAGTGCTGAACTGCTTTATTATCTGAATTCGGATTCTGTCCAACTAATAATTCCAATCCAGCAACTAAGCGGGATTGATAAGTCACAAATGTAATTAACTGAGCCAATAAAATAATATCGGACTCGGACCATCCTTGTTGAATAAATTGTTGCGTTAAAGCGTAATCCGCTTGATTTGGATTGCTGGTTAATACTCGAAGATATTTCTCTGCAAGCGCAATCTCAGGTGTTATTTCGACGATGGATTGTGATGATAATAATTCAGCATAATATTTTGCGAGTAATATTGAACCAGTAATTTTTGCCACGGAAAGCGCAAAATAATATTTCACATTTAGAGGCAGTATTTGAGAGGGTACAGAAAAAATGGCCTCAAAAGCGGCTTGAGTATTCTCTGTTGCAACCGGTCTTTCTGCGCGGGTCTTCGCTAATTTTGAGTCTGGTGTCAGGTTAAGAATATTGTTAATTAAATCAAATTTTACTGTCATAAATAACTCACTTTATTTAAGTTTTTTTATCTCCTTCATTACATATCAATCACATCATTATTCGAACTACCATTTTGTTATATGGTTATAACCATTTTGGTTTGGTTAATTTTTATATTCATTTCTATTTAAGTTATAACGAACGGATCTAAGACGTTAAATAAATCCTGTTTATACTCCGGTCGATTGGCAATATTAAAAATTGAATGTAATCACCATAGGGAATAGCAAATGTTCAAACAAAAAATAATAAATTTATCTTTAGTGGCAACCGCAATCATTGTATTGGCAGGATGTGGTGATAATAAAGAAAAAGACAGTTCAGATAAAAAGCAAATTACGATTGGCTTCGGTGTCGGGAATTATATTGATCAGGTCGATAAAGGCATTGTGCCTATTTTAGAGAAAAAAGGTTACCAAGTGACGTTACGTCAGTTTTCACAAAATAGGCAAATTAACCCTGCATTTGAAGAAGGGGCAATTGACGCATCAGTAAACCAAAGTCGCGCGTATATGGAAGCGTATAACCAAAAAAATAACATTAATATGGTCGCATTGGCCGATTCACCAAGCGCACCGCAGAGTTTACGTTCTAATAAGCATAAAACGCTGGATGACGTGCAAGATGGCATGATTGTGGCGCTGTCAAATGATCCTGTAAATGCGGAACGTGGTGCTCGAATTTTAGAGCAACTGGGTTGGATTAAAATCAAGCCGAATGTCAGTACGCTCAGCTTTAGCGTCAATGACATTGAACCTGCAAAATATAAACTGGATATTCGTGAAACAGATGCCGCGCAAGGATTACGTCTATTGGATGATGTGGATTTTGTGGTAGTGAATGGTAACTATGTGGCGAGTGCAGGGCAGCGTATTGCGGATGGTTTAGTTGTTGAGAATTCACCTCTTGAGCATCGCGTTGTGGTTTCTGTTCTACAAAAAGATCTCGATACTCAATGGGCTAAAGATTTAAAAGAGGCTTTTGAATCAAAAGAGTATGCGGATTATATTCGCTCTCAGCGTCTTTATGATGGTTTTATTGAGCCAGCTGCATGGGCAAATTACTCTAAATAATATTCGAATTCTCGTTGCCAATTTGGTGAAAGATTGGCAACAGATCGTTTAGAAAGATAGACAAACGCCATAGAGTTGGTTATTACCTATTCAGAATAAATAAAAAACAGCACAATAAAACTGTCTTGATAGGACTGAAACCAGATAGGGGAAAACGATGGCTAACGAGGTTTTAAATGCACTAAAGGTATTAAAATCCAAAAAATGGGTGGATTTAACGCACAGCTTTGATAAAGATTCTCCTCATTTCTTTATGTTTGACTCTGCAGAATTTAAAACATTATTTGGCTACTCTGACGGCTTTTTTGCTCAGCAATTTACCTTTCCTGGGCAATACGGTACGCATATTGACGCGCCTTGCCATTTTGTGGAAGGAAAACGTTTTTTACATGAATTGGAACTACAAGAATTGGTCTTACCGCTGATTGTTATCGACCAATCTGGGCGGGCTGTACAAGATCCTAATTTTGCTTTTTCTCGTGATGATGTTTTAGCCTTTGAGCGCGAGTATGGGCGAATCGAACCCGATAGCTTTGTGGCGCTACGTACAGACTGGCATAAACGTTGGCCTTCCCAGGAAGCGATGGATAATAAAGACGCTAAAGGTAATAACCAAATTCCGGGGTGGGGTATGGATGCGCTCAAGTTTTTATTTGAAGAGCGTGGCATTAAAGCCATTGGGCATGAGACATTTGATACTGATGCAGCAAAAGATTTTCGCCAAAATAATGCGCTATTAGGCGAATATTACGTATTAGAGCAAGATACTTACCAAATAGAGTTGATGGCGAATTTAGATCAATTACCAACTCGTGGCGCCGTGATTTTTAATATTGTCGCTAAACCTAATAATGCGAGTGGGTTTCCTGTTCGCTCATTTGCTATTCTTCCCTGAAAATCTTAAACGCCTTTCTCAGTTAAATAAGCTGAGAAAGGCGTCAGTTTTATAACGCAAACAGAATCCAAGCGGTGGCTAATAACATACAGAGCACCGCGACAATTCCTCCTGATTTAGCAAATTCTGAGAATGTAATTTTCACGCCATAAGCAGCGGCCTGTTCCACCACAATAATGCCCGCCAAACTACCAAATACAAATAAGTTACTGGAAAAGCCGGAGCCAAGCACCAATGCGGCGCCTAATGCATCAGCGTTACCGTCTGGCGTTAAAAAAGGCACCAGCAACATGACGGACGGGTTATTTCCGACAATAGTACTAAGAACGCCAGTTACTAAAAACAGAATGAAAGGGTTATTGAGTTCAACACCATGGGCGCGTAAATCATTCAACATTTGCTGCGGTAATCCTGTTCCAGCAAATGCCGCGTTGACGACAAATAATCCCATGATTAATAGTAATAAATTCCCATCCACTAACTTAAGCATATCGCTAGACGCAATGGAACGGTTCAGTAATAGGAAACCCGCAGCCGTTAATGCGATTAACTCTTTTGGTATATCACTCACCACAAAAGCCACAATCACGGCGAGTGTGATCACACCAGCTTTAGCCGTTTCCCATATATCGAGTGGTGTTGGAGAAGAGACCGTTTTAGGGGTATTAGTCGGCTCTTTAGCTAAGTACCAGCGGTTGCGATATAACCACACCAATACCAGCCAAGTGAGCGGTAAAGATAATAATGCCGGTATTGCCGAGGATTGTAATAAGCCCACAAAGGAAATATCTAGCCCCTGTGCCGCAATCATATTTTGCGGACTACCAATTAGCGAGCCTGTTGCACCGTTGTTGGCGGCAAAACAGAATCCAAGCAGAAACGGGATGGGATTAAGTCCGCGAGATAGCGTGATGGAGACCAATAACGGCGTCATCGCGACGACAACCACGTCGTTGGTTAAAAGTGCGGAAAGTAATCCGCTAACGGCGATTAGTACGGCAAGCAGCGTAGGTGCACTGACTTTGAGCATCGCCACGCGATCTGCTGTCCAGCTATAAAAGCCCGAAACCACAAACGAAGCCGATACCACCATCAAACCAAATAGCATGCCGATAGTGCGGTAATCAATGGCATCCCAAGCATGAGGTGGCGTGATGCTGTCGATGGCCATCATTGCTAATGCACCGATGACGGCGGCACCCGTTCTATCAACTTTAAAGCCGGGCAGTTTGCCAAATGCCATGGCGATATAGACCAAGACAAAAATAATAATGGTAAGCGTCATATTATTCACATTTTTTCTGAAAGATTAGGGGGATTTTACGGTGAATAAAATTGCAGGCAAGATAAAAAACGTTTAGTTTTTAATTAAGTAAATAGCATCTAACTAAGATATTCGTAATTCGATGTTATTCGAGCAATAAGCGATAATTAATTTGCTGGCTGGAAGTTTCTGCATAATAAATAAAATGAGGTTGTTATGAAAATTACAGTTACACATGAGATTACCCCTGAAGATAAAGAAGAATTATTTACTGGGCTAAGAAGCTACAACCGATCTTTTTTACAAAATAGCTATTTTGGACAACTTGGTGTGTATAGCAAAGATGATAATGGGATCATGCAGGGTGGGCTTTTCGCATCGATCAAAGGTCGATGGTTATGTATTGATTATTTGTGGGTGGGTGAGTCAATGCGTAAGAATGGATTAGGTAGCCAATTAATGCATGTCGCAGAAGAAGAGAGTAAGAAACTTGGTTGTCACAATGCATTGGTGGATACCTTTAGTTTCCAAGCTTTGCCATTTTATGAAAAACTGGGTTATGTGAAACAAATGTCACTCCCTAATTTCCCTGAATTAGGCATGCAGCGGCATTATCTTTCTAAAGAGATATAATAATCTTTATATCACCAGTTTATCTTTTAGTTCATGTGAGCAGATGGGCTTGTTGGCAAGGATTGGCTATCTATCCATTGAGATAATATTTGTTTTGCAGTTAATCTTAATGGTGTATTTGTTGTGACAGAGGAATTTAAATATTGCGTAGAATATTCTAACAAATATCCATTCTTAAAAATAAACCAGCGGTCTGTCATTGGAGTTGTGGCTTCTGGTTGTGGTTTATCATGATAAACAAATAGCTGATAACCATCCTGCTTCGTTTGCTCATCCGGCATTCCTTCTATTTGCATCACTTGGTTTGCTGTCATCCCTGCCATAACCACGGAAGGGGACTTCTCCATCGTACAACCCATCAGAAGAATAGCAATCAATAAGGCAAAAAGTGTTCGCATTGTGGTCAGCCCATCAAATAGGAATATGAGCAAAATAATATAGGGGAAGAAGTAAAAGCGAAATAGGGCAAAGAAAGATTGGGACAGTTCTTGGTGCGGGATTTGTCCCCTGCAGGAATCGAACCTGCAACTAGCCCTTAGGAGGGGCTCGTTATATCCATTTAACTAAGGGGACATTGAGATGTTGATAAATAGCGCTTGGCATTTTACTGTCCACCCTCCATCGAATCAAGCTGTTACACCCAAATTCTCTGCTTTTATCTTTTTTATTCTTTTCTTTGTTGGGTTTTTAAGCATCTGACGGTTGAGTCTAAAATAATTTCAGATAAGTCTATCCCTATGTTAATGCACTAATTAATGACATTTACTGAAGTGACTCGAGCATTTGGGGTAATTCGAATGTATTTCTTATGATAAGTTGATAATTAAATAGGTTATAATTATATCTATATGGCAATTAAACCACTCAAAACGCTTAACAGATTTTTCTATTTGCTTTTATGATAAAGCGATTAGCAATAACGATAAAAACACCATGGCAAGGTGGACTAAAGGATGGAGAGAATGATGAAGTTTCGCATAAGTAGCGTTCTTCTCGCGGGAGTTTTAATGGCCGGATGCGCCAGCGTTGATCCAGAAACGCAGCAGCGTTCAGACCCGTTAGAAGGCTTTAACCGAGCAATGTTTAACTTTAACTATAATGTCTTAGACCCATATGTCTTAAGACCTGTAGCCGTTGCTTGGAATGATTACGTGCCAATGCCTGCTCGAAACGGACTCAGTAACTTTCTCGGCAACCTTGAAGAACCAGCCAGTATGTTAAACAGCTTTTTCCGTGGAGAAGTGGAGCAAGGCTTTAAGCACTTTAACCGCTTCTTCTTGAACTCGGTGTTTGGTATCGGTGGCTTAATTGATGTTGCTGGTATGGCAAACCCTCAGTTAGTCAAAGAAGAACCGAAGCGTTTCGGAAATACGTTAGGCTACTATGATGTGGGTTACGGTCCATATGTGGTTTTACCGGGTTATGGCAGCGCAACATTGCGTGAGCAAGGCGGTAACCTAGCAGACGATCTCTACCCAATGTTGAGTTATTTAACGTTCTGGATGTCAGCGGGTAAATGGGCACTGGAGGGTATAGAAACCCGGGCAAGATTACTTGATTCTGATGGATTGCTGAAAAGCTCTTCCGATCCTTACTTAATGTTCCGCGAAGCTTACTTCCAACGTAATGATTTCTTATCTAAAGGGGGAACGCTGCAACCAGCAGATAACCCAAATGCGGCGGTCATTGAAGGGGAGTTGGATTCGATTGACTAATTGGTTGATCGATTGATTCGGTGGGGTTTATCACTCTCTATGTTTTTTTGGACATCAGAGAGTGATAAATAAACTGCTAGTCATTGTCCTGTTTTCCTCGTTGGATGACTGTGTCAATCACGGCACTGACGACTAACACGCTAACAAAGCTGATAGTAAATAATGTTCCCATAATGCCCTCCTATGTTTTTTCCATGGTTTTCCTCAGATGGTAGCTTAGTGAGCAACTTTACTGCGTCTTCATGTCAAAAAGATGAAGGGCAGCATCGTAGTTAAAAATCGATTTAAAAATGGTTGGGTGGATACTTATGACTGGGATCAGTACATGAATAAGCCGTAGGAATGCTTTTAACAATAAAATAACATCGGGCTATAATTAATATATAAATCTGTACAAAAAAAAGTCAAGAAAAAATTTGGCTTGAGGATGATTTTTCTGCGAAGAGCATAAAAAGAAAGTGAAGCAGAGGAAGATATCAGGGGAGCGAACTCCCCCGATAAGATATAACTGATTAGAAGGTATAGTTAAAGTTAATACCTGCTAACCACGCTGAACCTTCTGATTTAAAGTTGTATACAGGTGAAGCGATAGGAAGTTTGTCACTTTCGATCAGTTTTTCACTGATATTGACTTTTTTACCGTACATATAAGCTAATCCAAGATCTACAGAGGCATTTGGTGTAAATGCATAGGTGGTTCCTGCAGTTAGCCAATAACGATCTTGATCTGGGATGGAGATAGAACGGTATTTAGATGGCACTGGACTTTCATCGTAAGCAATACCCGTACGGAATGTCCAATTATCATCATAGAAATAAGTCGTACCGACAGCTAAACGCCATGCGTCTTTAAAGTTTTCTGGTTTGTGGAACAGGACTTCACCATCACTTTTTCTATAAGCTGTTAAATCTTTGAAGGTGCTCCAGCCAGTATAGGCAACGCTATAGTGCAGCGCCCATTTAGGGTCAACTTTATGGTAGCCAGAGAATTCCCAGATATCAGGTAAATTTAAGTCTAAAGTTCCTTTCTCTGTTGCTCCACCAGTGCCGTTGAGTAGGCCTTTCGGTAGATCGTTAGAAAACTTACCATTTTCAAATTTCACTTTTACTTTTGAGCGGTAGGTAAAACTTAAACGGTTATCTTGGTTAATTTCATAGAGTAAGCCAGCATTCCAGCCATAGCCCCAGTCATCACCTTTAAGCTTTGCCATAGTTGTACTTGCTGGGAAGGGGGAAAGTGCTCCTTTACTGATAATTGGCGCTAATGCACCTAAGTCACCAGCATGGCGAGTGATTTCAGCGTCAGCATAAACGGCATTCGCACCTACACCAAAACTAAAGTTGTCGTTGATGCGATAGGCACCACTTAAATTCAAGTTAACAGTTTTTAAATCCGTTTTTCCACCGATAGGGCCTGCTGCATAATTTTTATTAAAATCGGTAGCTAAACCAAAGTTAGTGGTCATTGAGGTACCGACAGCCCACTTATCATTAATTGGGAAGATAAAGTGTGCGTTAGGGACTAGCGCACTTGGGGCGATATCGTTGGCTGTAGTATTGCTATTAAGTGGTGAGCCACCTTTACCTTTAATATCAACACTTGGGTTAATGTGAACTGCACCAACAGAAATAGTTGGTCTATCAAATAACATCATTGCAGCTGGGTTGCGGCTGCCTTCACTTGCGTTGTCGCCGACGGCTCCTGCGCCTGAAAATGCACGTCCTAAGGCTGAGGTTGAATATTCATTCAGCAAAAAACCAGCTGCGCTTGCATTGGAAGAGATAACAGCCACTGCGATTGCTAAAGCTGATCGAGCAAATAGGTTTTTCTGGTTCATGACCAAAACCCTCTTGTATGTTTTATTTAAATAAGCGACTTCTATCGCAAGAAGCGCTGAATTGTAGGGTCGCTTGCCGCAATGACAAATCAGACCAGTTCACTGAGTATAGGTCTGACCACTGGGGATGTTGCAAGGTTGTTTTGTTTTTGTGCGATTTTTCTTTTCGAAAATGCGATGTAATTAACAAAATGGCAACATTCGCATGAGCTTAACGAGTAATAAGTGCTCATATAAGGAGCTAGATCAAACTTATGTTGGATTATTAGCAACTAAATTTGATATCACTAGTGTTTGGCACTTTTTCAGCGTTATGATACTGACTTAACAGTTTGTTCATTGGGAGAATAAAATGACTGATGCGATTAAACGTTGTAGCGCGGATGAAACAGCTGCGTGCTGCTGTGTAGATGTGGGTACAGTTCTGGAAAATAAAGATTGCACCGCATCGTATCAGCAAGTTTTCGCCACTCAGCAAGATGCTGAAGCGATGTTGAAAACACTCACTGAAAAAGCCAAATCAGTAGAGTCAGAACCGTGCGAAATTACTCACTCAATCAATCCTGTAGCAGGTGGTGTAGAGTTATCCGCGAACTTTACATTTAGTTGTGAAGCAGAAAGTCTGATTTTTCAATTAGGCTTACGTTAATCAAACGTTTGAATTCCTTTTTAAAGCCCATTAACTCTATTATTTCGCAGATGCGTCATTTTTAGAAGTGAATGGGTTTTTTATTGCTAAAAACTTACCTAATTTCCCCTCTTTATTGCCAATTAATTGTAACTTGTGTGTGAGCTCGCATTTTTTATCGACACTGATTGATAAATGTGAAGAATATGTTAACAATCGATACAGGTCAGACCTCTCAGTTTAATCACAACAATTCTACTTATTTTTCTTTTAGCAGGAGCGACCATGAATCAACTCTCCCACCATGGCGATAATAAACATGCCACAAAAGAAAGGATTGCCATTGTTAGTGGATTACGTTTGCCTTTTGCTAAACAATCCACAGCCTACCAGAACACGCCAGCGGTGGATTTAGGCAAAACCGTCGTTGCAGAACTACTGCATCGTAGTGATATTGACCCGTCGATTATTGAACAATTGGTTTTCGGGCAAGTGGTTCAGATGCCGGAAGCACCTAATATTGCCAGAGAAATTGTGTTAGGTACTGGCATGAGTGTCTCGACGGATGCTTACAGTGTTTCTCGCGCCTGTGCTACCAGCTTTCAAGCGATTGTGAATGTGGCGCAAAGCATGATGGTGGGGGATATCTCCGTGGGTGTCGCGGGTGGAGCAGATTCATCCTCTGTGCTGCCTATCGGTGTATCGAAAAAGCTCGCTGCCACGCTATTGGCGTTAAGTAAGGCCAAATCCTTTGGGCAAAAATTATCGCTTATCAGTAAATTGCGCCTGAAAGATTTAGTACCCGTTGCGCCAGGTGTCGCGGAATACTCGACGGGATTACGTATGGGAGATACCGCCGAGCAGATGGCGAAAAGTTACCATATTAGTCGCGAGCAACAAGACGAATTAGCTCATCGCTCTCATTTGCTGGCTGCTAAAGCTTGGAAAAGTGGCGTGCTAGAGCAAGAAGTGATGACCGCGTATATGCCACCTTACAAGCAAGCATTTTCGCAAGATAACAACGTGCGTGAAAATTCCGTGCTCGCTTCCTATGCGAAACTCAGACCTGCGTTTGATAGAAAACACGGTAGCGTGACCGCAGCCAATAGCACACCATTAACTGATGGGGCGGCTGCTGTGTTGATGATGACTGAATTTCGAGCAAAAGCATTGGGTTATACCCCGTTAGGGTACATCAAAAGTTATGCTTTCTCGGCAATCGATGTGTGGGAAGATATGCTACTGGGACCTTCCTACGCCACACCGATTGCATTACAAAGAGCGGGGCTCTCTCTGCAAGATTTGACTTTGATTGATATGCACGAAGCGTTCGCTGCTCAAACACTCTCCAATATTCAAATGTTTGCCAGTCAAAAATTTGCTCAAGAAAAACTGGGCTTGTCGAAAGCGATTGGGGAAATTGATATGGATAAATTTAATGTGCTGGGCGGTTCTATTGCTTATGGTCATCCTTTTGCCGCGACAGGAGCGAGAATGGTGACCCAAACATTGAATGAGCTACGTAGACGCGGAGGCGGATTTGGGTTAACCACAGCGTGTGCGGCGGGTGGGCTTGGTGTAGCAATGATTTTGGAGGCGGAATAATGACGCAACATTCAGCAGTCATCACAGAACCTGCATTCACATTAAAGATAGTAAATGGCAATGTTGGTGTGATTTACATTGATGTTCCTAATGAAAAAGTGAATACCCTAAAGGCGGAGTTTGCACAGCAATTTCATGCCATTTTACAGCAAGCACAATCGACATCAGGTCTGAAAGGCTTGGTGATCACCTCGGGCAAAAAAGACAGTTTTATCGCAGGAGCAGATATTAGCATGATAGCTAACTGCACCAGTAAAGAGCAGGCGAGTGAGCTATCTAAGCAGGGGCACACTCTGTTCGATAAAATTGAAAATTACCCACTACCGATTATTGCGGCTATTCATGGCGCGTGCCTTGGTGGTGGTTTGGAGTTAGCGCTCGCTTGCCATGCGCGCATTTGTTCTGATGACGATAAAACCAAACTGGGTTTACCTGAAGTGCAGTTAGGGTTACTGCCAGGATCCGGCGGAACTCAGCGTTTACCGCGTTTAATTGGGATCCCAAATGCTTTAGATATGATGCTGACAGGACGCCAATTAAAAGGCAAACAAGCGTTAAAAATGCGATTAGTCGATGACGTGGTTCCGGTTTCGATTCTACTGGATACGGCGGTTGAACTGGCGCAGAAAGGGGGCGTAAAACGTAAACCTCTCCCTTGGCAACAGCGTTTACTCAGTAGCAAGTTATTGCGTAATAAAGTGTTTTCCAGCGCAAAAGAGAAAACATTAAGTAAAACTCAAGGACACTATCCGACACCAGAAAAAATTATTCAGGTGGTGAAAGCGGGTATGAATAGCGGGCTAAAAACGGGGTTCGCTGAAGAAGCCAAAGCGTTTGGTGAACTGGCGATGACGCCAGAATCTGCCGCATTACGTAGCCTATTTTTTGCCTCTACTGCATTGAAAAATGAAACTGGGGCGGACGCTAAACCGCAAATTATCAAACAAGTGGGTGTGCTTGGTGGTGGGTTGATGGGCGGTGGCATCGCTTATGTGAGTGCGGTATTGGGTAAATATCCAGTACGCATTAAAGATATTTCAGACAAAGGTATCGCTCAAGCTCTGCGTTATAGCTGGGCTCTGCTTTCCCAGCGAGTGAGTAAAAGGCGCTTACAGCCTCGGGAGCGGGATGCAATTATGGCTCGGATCTCGGGAACATTGACCTATCAAGGACTAGAGTCAGCGGATATTGTGGTGGAAGCCGTGTTTGAAGATCTGGCTCTGAAACGTAAAATGGTGCAAGAAACCGCAAAAATGTCAGATGGCAAAGCGATTTTTGCCTCAAATACCTCTTCATTACCCATCCATCGAATTGCGGAAGGTAGCCCCCATCCTGAGAAAGTGATTGGGCTGCACTATTTTAGTCCCGTGGATAAAATGCCACTGGTGGAAGTGATCCCTCATCAGCAAACGGATGCCACCACCATTGCAACCACGGTTGCCTTTGCTAAGCGCCAAGGTAAAACCGCCATCGTCGTTGGTGATGATGCGGGCTTCTATGTGAACCGTATTCTGGCACCTTATTTGTGTGAAGCGGCGCAATGCCTTGTGGAAGGCGCGGCGATTGACCATATTGATAAGGCGTTAGTGAAATTTGGTTTCCCAGTTGGACCTTTCCATCTACTTGATGAAGTGGGTATTGACGTCGGAACCAAAATTTTACCAATTCTCGTTGAACGCTTTGGCAACCGTTTTAAAGCCCCTGATGCGCTTGACAAAGTGGTCAACGATGACCGTAAAGGGAAGAAAAACGGCCGTGGTTTTTATGTTTACGGGCAGTCAAAAAGTAAGTTAGCTTTCTGGAAAAAATCCACAAAACGTCAAGTTGATCATGGTATTTATTCACTGATTAACATTCACCCCTCAACGTCAACGAGCCAAACAGATATCGCTCAACGCTGTGTTATGTTAATGCTCAATGAAGCTGCTCGCTGTTTAGATGAGAAGATTATTCGTAGTGCGCGAGATGGGGATATTGGTGCGGTATTTGGTATTGGTTTCCCGCCATTCTTCGGGGGGCCTTTCCGTTATATGGATAGCCTTGGTATCAGTAAAACTGTGGAAACGTTGCAACACTTAGCGGAAAAACAGGGTGATAAGTTTGCGCCGTGTGATTTATTGATTGAAATGGCACAGTCTAATCGCACGTTTTATCCGGTGAATGATCATGAAAAAAATGCATCATCGACGGAAGAAAATAACGATATTTATTAAGCGATAATCGCTGTTTAATCAACCTGATGCCACAGTTAAACGCTGTGGTTATCAGGTTTTTTTATGGCTGAATAACCAAAAATGTCAGTAAAAAACAATGTAAATCATTTTATTTGCAACGGGTTTGTTGCAGAATCTCTCCTCACCCAGCTGATGGTTATCTTTAACAATAATTATCTTAACAAAAAGACCCGTATTCTCTTGTGGGACTACGGCACAGATGGTGGATTATGCAAGTTTATATTATGCGTCACGGTGATGCGGCGATTCAGGCTGCGAGTGATTCAGCAAGGCCATTAACCCAAAAGGGAAAAGATGATTCGGTACTGATGGCGAAATGGTTACAAGCCCGTCAACCTCAGATTGATACGGTATTAGTGAGCCCCTATTTACGCGCAGAGCAGACATTACAAGTGATGCGTGATGCGTTATCGCTGCCAGCACAAGCGCAAATCATGGAAGGGTTAACCCCTGGAGGAAATGCGGATTGGGTTGCCTCTCAAATTCGAGACTATGCATTTAGTGGTGCCAAAGCAGTTTTAGTGGTTTCGCACCTGCCACTGGTTGGCTATTTGGTCTCGGAGTTATGTCCCCACGAAGCACCGCCAATGTTTACAACATCGACGATTGCATGTGTTGAAGTGGATACTGAGCAGATGAAATGCCACTTAGAATGGATGCTCAGCCCATCGCAGATTTCGTTGACCCAATCTTAAGTTTGAGCATCCTAGGAGATGAAAACTAAACGAAGTGAGTGCTTAACGGCGAGCACTCTCAGTCGTTTCAATTAATAATAGCAACGAAGCATTGCCACCCCACTCTTTAGGGGCTTGGTGAAAAGCAACAATATCAGGATGTTGAGCTAACCACAGTGGCGTTTGCTGCTTCAAAATATGCTTACCGTGCCCATGCATGATGCAGGCACAATCGACATTTTCCCGCTTACAGGCCGCAATTAACGCACCAATTTCTTGTTTCGCTTCCATTTGGGTCAACCCATGGAGATCCAGAAATAACTCCGGCACATAGTCTCCACGACGTAATTTTTTCAACTCATACGGGTTGGCATCCGGTCTTAAATAACGAGTAGGACCTTCATTATCGAGCTGTGGTTGAAATTCATCAGAAAAATAAAACGAAGCATCCACTTGTTCTTGCTGAACTTTTTTACTGGATGGTTGAGTGACTTTCGCGCGAATAGGGGCATGCACTATTTGGTCTTGGTGAATTTTCTTAGTACCTTGAATAGCGTCTTTAAAGAGATTGATGTCGCCATCTTCTAAGGCGAATTTATTTTTAGTCATTGTTTATAAATCAATTGTTAATAAATGATGCTTTCTTGGATGTGCAAAACAGAACCCACAAAACGGATCCCACAAAACGGATCCCACAAAACGGATCGTAGTGTAACCCATTTTTCCCATGAACGGTTATCATAGAATATTTTTAGCGCTGCGTAACAAATTTATAACTTTTACGTGAGTAGACATTGACAACAGACCGATAAGTAGTCTAATTGTATATACATATCTATACGTTTATATCTGTACCTTTCATATGTGAAGCCGAATCGGGTTTCTGCTGCCATGGGATGATTTATGTTATTTAAAGCACACGCAAATGATGTGATCTGGCGTAACGGGCGGATCGCCACAATGAATACTGAACTTGGAACGGCATACGGGTTACTGGAAAATTACGATTTAATCATTCGTGGTGAGCAGATCATTGCCATTCACCCAAGTGACCAAGTAGATGCCAACGGTTGCCACATCATTGATGTTGAAGGTCGCTTAATCACACCGGGACTGATTGATTGCCATACCCACTTAGTGTTTGGCGGTAACCGAGCCGCAGAGTGGGAACAGCGCATGAATGGCGTCTCCTATGAAACGATTAGTGCGCAAGGTGGCGGGATCAATTCCACCGTTCGCTCCACGCGAGCCATGAGTGAAGCTGAGCTATTTGAGGTGTCGAAACCGCGTTTAGACGCGTTGATCCGTGAAGGTGTCACCACCATTGAAATGAAATCGGGCTATGGTTTAGATCTTGCCAACGAAGAGAAACAACTGTCAGTGGCAAAACGATTATTTGCAGCTTATCCGATAGATGTGTCCTCGACATTACTTTCCGCGCATACGGTTCCACCAGAATATAAAGGTAAAGCAGACGATTACATTGACCTTATTTGCGATGAAATTATGCCGCAGCTATGGAAGAAAGGGCTATTTGATGCGGTGGACGTGTTCTGTGAAAGTGTTGGCTTTTCTCTTAAACAAAGCGAGAAATTATTCTTAGCAGCGAAAAAATTAGGAATTCCAGTAAAAGGGCATGTGGAGCAACTCTCTAATTTAGGGGGAAGCGAGCTGGTGGCGGAGTTTAACGGGCTATCAGTCGACCATATTGAATACTTAGATCTCCAAGGTATTCAAGCCCTCAAACGCAGTGGAACCGTGGCGGTATTATTACCCGGTGCGTTCTATTTTTTACGTGAAACCAAATTACCGCCGATTGAATTATTACGCGAAAACCAAGTGCCCATGGCCATCTCTACAGACTTTAACCCAGGTACCAGCCCATTTGCTTCACTGCGTATGGTGATGAATATGGCGGCGGTATTATTTAGACTAACCCCTGAAGAAATTTGGGCAGGAGTGACTCGTCACGCGGCGAAAGCCCTAGGGCGAGAAAACAGTCTTGGGCAACTACGCGCAGGCTATCAAGCCAACTTTGTGGTCTGGAATGCTAAGGATCCGGTAGAAATGATTTATGAACAGGGCACTAACCCATTAAATCAGCGCGTTTATCAAGGAAAAGTCACCCACAAAAATTAATGGTTTATTTTAGTTAAAATAGAAAAAGCGTTTTTGTTTTTCAGGTTATAATACTATTTGCTCATAAAGTTCTGATTGCTGCCTAAGAATATCATCTCCACTATAGGCAGCAATTATTTTGATTAATTTTCAATGTTGACGACTCACACACATTACTTATTTGGAAATAAACGTGACAGCCGAAAAAAAACCGAAGCTGAAAACTCCTGTTCCATTGTATTTGCAAGTTAAGCAGTCAATTATTGAAAAAATACAATCAGGAGAGTGGCAAGCCAACGATCGTGTGCCTTCAGAAGCCGAGTTGGTAGTGCAGTTTGATTGTAGCCGAATGACGGCGAACCGAGCCTTGCGGGAACTTACCGCTGAAGGGTTATTGGTGCGTCTTCAAGGCGTTGGCACCTTTGTTGCCGAGCCTAAAGGGCAATCAGCCTTGTTTGAAATCCACAGCATTGAAGATGAGATCCTCGCCAGAAATCATCAATACAGCTGCAAAATTAACAAGTTAGAACAAGTCAGTGCATCAGTGACACTGGCTAAAGAGTTAAATATTTCCCCAGAAACGCCGGTTTATCATTCCGTGATTGTCCATTTGGAGAATGATATTCCAGTACAAATTGAAGACCGTTTTGTGAATGCGCTGGCAGCACCGGATTATCTGGAACAAGACTTTCTGACCATCACTCCCCATGATTATTTATCCCGTGTTGCGCCTCTGACTCAGGGCGAGCATATTGTTGAAGCGGTAGAAGCAGATGACCGTAGTGCCCGGCTTTTGCAAGTGCATGTGGGCGCATCGTGCCTGCAAATTACCCGACGAACATGGTCACAAAGCCATATCGTGACCAGTACGAAGTTATTGTTTCCCGGTCATCGATATAAACTCAAAGGCAGTTTTTCCTCATAGCGTTTTTCAATTAACGATATTTCATTCCCACACTTATTCTCATCTGAGCGCAGGGCTGTTGGCTGTGCTCATTACCATTCCTGCCAACATTAAATGTAAAATAACTGTGAATTAAATGTGATCTGGTAGGCATATTTAGAATAAAAAAACATCAGTAAAATCAAAGGGTGATTTTTTATCATATTGTTTTTAATAGATAATATTTATCGCTAGAGTCTATTTTAGCCATCGCAATTGTTAAAAAATAAATTGATTGTACATGTATATACAACTATATCTATAAGGAGACGCAATAAGTCAAACACGCATCTAAGTGAGGGTATATTCGTGACAAAGTTAAATAACAAATATCGTAATATTGAAATTCGAGCACCTCGTGGAACGACCTTAACAGCTAAAAGTTGGCTGACAGAAGCGCCACTGCGCATGTTGATGAACAACCTCGACCCTGACGTAGCAGAAAATCCCCATGAACTTGTGGTTTATGGTGGCATTGGCCGCGCAGCCCGTAACTGGCAATGCTATGACCAAATTATTGAATCCCTGAAACAGCTAGATAACGACGAAACCCTACTGGTGCAATCAGGAAAACCTGTCGGTGTATTCAAAACCCACGAAAACGCGCCCCGCGTATTAATCGCTAACTCCAACCTTGTGCCACATTGGGCGAATTGGGAGCATTTCAACGAATTGGATGCTAAAGGCTTAGCTATGTACGGTCAAATGACGGCAGGAAGCTGGATTTACATCGGTAGCCAAGGGATTGTTCAAGGCACCTATGAAACTTTCGTTGAAGCAGGTCGCCAACATTACAATGGTGATCTCACTGGGCGTTGGGTATTAACCGCTGGTCTAGGTGGAATGGGGGGCGCACAGCCGTTAGCAGCAACATTAGCAGGGGCTTGCTCATTAAATATTGAGTGCCAGCAAAGCCGTATCGATTTCCGCTTAAGAACTCGCTATGTGGATGAACAAGCCACCGATCTGGATGACGCATTAGCGCGCATCAAAAAGTACACCTCAGAAGGTAAAGCCGTTTCTATCGCGCTGTGCGCTAACGCGGCTGAAGTTTTACCTGAAATGGTTCGTCGCGGCATTAAGCCAGACATGGTCACCGACCAAACCAGTGCTCACGACCCGCTCAATGGTTATCTGCCAATTGGCATGAGTTGGGACGAATACCGCGAAAAGAGCGTGAAAGACCCACAAGGCACTGCGCTAGCGGCGAAAAAATCCATGGCAGAACATGTGAAAGCGATGCTGGCTTTCCAAGCCCAAGGCATTCCGACATTCGATTATGGTAACAACATTCGTCAAATGGCTCTGGAAATGGGTGTTGAACATGCGTTTGACTTCCCTGGGTTTGTTCCAGCCTATATTCGCCCACTATTTTGCCGCGGTGTTGGTCCATTCCGTTGGGTGGCGCTATCTGGGGATCCTGAAGATATCTATAAAACGGATGCCAAAGTGAAAGAATTACTGCCAGACGATAAGCATCTGCATCGTTGGCTAGACATGGCGCGTGAACGTATTAGTTTCCAAGGCTTACCGGCACGCATTTGCTGGGTTGGTTTGGGCGATCGCGCCAAATTAGGTTTAGCGTTCAATGAAATGGTCAGAAGTGGCGAAGTTTCTGCACCGATTGTGATTGGTCGTGACCATTTAGATTCAGGCTCGGTAGCGAGTCCAAACCGTGAAACTGAAGCGATGAAAGATGGCTCAGATGCGGTGTCTGATTGGCCGTTACTCAACGCACTATTAAATACGGCGAGCGGCGCAACATGGGTGTCATTGCATCATGGTGGCGGTGTCGGAATGGGCTTCTCCCAACATTCTGGTGTGGTGATTGTCTGTGATGGAACTGATGCGGCGGCGGAACGCATTGCTCGCGTATTGCATAATGATCCAGCGACAGGAGTGATGCGCCACGCGGATGCGGGCTATGACATTGCTATCGAATGCGCCAAAGAGAAAAACTTAAACTTACCTATGCTAAAAACACGTTAAGGAGTGCCATTGATGACTAAATTAACTATCCATCCAGGGAAAATGACACTCGACGAATTACGCGTTGTTTTCCAAAAGCCAGTGACTGTTGCGTTAGATAAACATGCCCACAGTGTTATCGAAAAAAGCGTTGCGACTGTCAATCAAATTATAGCGGAAGATAAAACCGCGTATGGGATCAATACTGGTTTTGGTTTACTTGCTAACACGCGTATTGCCAGCAAAGATTTACAATCTTTACAGCGCTCGATTGTGATGTCCCATGCGGCTGGCGTCGGTGAGCCACTGGACGATGACCTGGTTCGCTTGATTATGGTATTAAAAATCAACAGCCTTGCGCGCGGTTTTTCAGGTATTCGCTTGGAAGTGATTGAAGCACTGATTGCACTGGTTAACGCACAAGTCTATCCGTATATTCCTGCAAAAGGATCCGTGGGCGCATCTGGCGATTTAGCACCGCTAGCGCATATGAGCTTGATTTTGATTGGTGAAGGGCAAGCGCGCTTTGAAGGCCAATGGCTACCTGCGAAAAAAGCGTTAGAAAAAGCGGGCTTGAAACCATTAACGCTGGAAGCTAAAGAAGGCTTAGCACTATTGAACGGGACACAAACCTCGACGGCATTTGCGTTAAAAGGTTTGTTTGCGGCGGAAAATCTGCTGTTATCCGGCATTGTGTGTGGAGCGTTAAGTGTTGAAGCGACATTAGGTTCACGCAAGCCATTTGATGCACGTGTCCAAGAAGTTCGTGGTCAAAAAGGTCAAATCGATGTGGCGGCGTTATTCCGCGATGTCTTATCGCCAACGAGTGAATTGTCCCAATCTCACGTAAATTGCTCGAAAGTTCAAGATCCATACTCACTACGTTGTCAACCTCAAGTGATGGGAGCTTGCTTAACGCAAATTCGCCAAGCGGCGGAAGTGATTTTAATTGAATCCAATGCGGTATCCGATAACCCGCTGGTGTTTACCGATAACGGCGACATTATTTCTGGCGGTAACTTCCATGCGGAGCCAGTTGCCATGGCGTCGGACAATATCGCGCTGGCATTAGCCGAAATTGGGGCATTATCAGAGCGCCGTATTGCGATGTTGATGGACACGCACATGTCCCAATTGCCACCATTCTTAGTTAACAATGGTGGCGTAAACTCTGGCTTTATGATTGCACAGGTGACAGCAGCAGCATTAGCCAGTGAAAACAAAGCATTAGCGCATCCATCTAGCGTGGATAGCTTACCAACATCCGCCAACCAAGAAGACCACGTTTCCATGGCGCCAGCAGCAGGTCGCCGTTTATGGGAAATGGCGAAAAACGTGACGGGCATTTTAGCCATTGAATGGTTATCTGCGTGTCAGGGAATGGATTTTCGCGATGGCTTGAAATCGAGCGAAAAACTGGAAAAAGCCCGTAAAACTCTGCGTGATAAAGTGGCGTATTACGATAAAGACCGTTATTTCGCGCCGGATATCGAGGCGGCTATCTCGCTTATTGATCAACATAAACTTGCCACGTTGTTTGCAGCAAACTCGGTTTTTCATTCATAAAAACCAACAGTTCCTATAAGTAAGTGTTTTAGAAGCAGCCGACTATGTATCGGCTGCGAATTCTCTTCGAAACGACTGATAAAAATACGAAGGACACAACATGCAAAGCACATCACAACTTGCGCGTGGGCTTTCTGCGCGCCACATCCGATTTATGGCCCTCGGTTCAGCAATAGGAACGGGGTTATTCTATGGTTCAGCCAAAGCTATTGAGACTGCCGGCCCGGCCGTTTTACTGGCTTATATTATTGGGGGCGCCGCTGTTTTTATGGTGATGCGCGCGCTCGGTGAAATGGCGGTTCGCAGCCCATTGGCAGGGTCATTCTCCCAATATGCTAGCCATTATTTAGGTCCGCGAGCGGGTTTTTTCACCGGCTGGACATATGTTTTTGAAATGCTAATTGTCTGCTTGGCTGATGTCACGGCATTTGGGGTCTATATGAAATTATGGTTCCCTGATGTGGCTCAGTGGATTTGGGTGCTCAGTATTATCTGCTTTATCGGTGCCATTAACCTGTGTCACGTCAAAACATTCGGCGAAATGGAATTTTGGTTGTCGATAGTTAAAGTGGGAGCGATTGTCGCGATGATCGTCGGTGGTGCAGCCATTATGATGTTTGGCTTCGGTCAAGCCTCTGAACATGCGGTTGGGGTATCAAACTTATTTGACCATGGCGGGTTTATGCCAAATGGGATAGGTGGCGTCATCGCCTCATTTGCAGTAGTGATGTTTGCCTTTGGTGGAATTGAAGTCATCGGGATCACGGCGAGCGAAGCCAAAAATCCGGAAGTGACTATTCCAAAAGCCATTAATGCGGTGCCTGTACGTATCTTACTGTTCTACGTATTAACGCTATTTGTACTGATGTGCATCTACCCGTGGAACCAAATTGGCCAAAATGGCAGCCCGTTTGTGCAGATTTTTGATAGTTTAGGTATTTCAGCTGCGGCGAATATCTTGAACGTGGTGGTGATCACCGCCGCCATTTCTGCCATTAACAGTGACATTTTTGGTGCGGGTCGCATGATGTATGGCATGGCTCATGAAGGGCAGGCGCCTAAATCATTCACTAAGTTAACCAAAAATGGGGTGCCATGGATGACCGTCTTAGTCATGGTGCTGGTGCTGTTTATTGGTGTGGTACTGAACTATGTGATCCCCGAAGATGTGTTCTTAGTGATCGCCTCGATTGCTACATTTGCCACGATTTGGGTCTGGTTAATGATTTTACTGGCGCAATTTGCGATGCGCCGTAAGATGACGCCAGAACAAGTTCAGCAATTGAAATTCCCAGTGCCGATGTGGCCAGTTGCGCCAATCCTAGCGATTGCCTTTATGGTGTTTATTTTTGGTGTGTTAGGCTATTTTGAAAGTACCCGAATTGCGCTGTATGTGGGTATCGGTTGGTTGTTGTTACTCACCATTGCTTATGCGGTATGGGTAAAAAAACCGGAAGAAACCGAGAAAGAAGTCGAAGAATTAGCGTAACGTTTTTAATAGCATGATAGACGCTGCGCCCTTGATGAAAATCCGGGGCGCGGTTATTTTTAGCGCCAAAATGCGCAAACAAGTGCATATCTGCGTATTTTCTTACATTAATCTGCTGATTTGTCTTTCACTTCGTGGCAAACTTTAGCCATTCAAATTTTCCCTTTTAATCCACAGGCAGGAGAATCCCTTCTTGGAAAAGATCTTCGTTGATGAAGCCGTCGCAGAACTTCATACCATTCAAGACATTTTACGTTGGACCATGAGCCGCTTTAATGCTGCCAATATCTATTATGGTCACGGCACCGATAACCCATGGGATGAAGCTTTACAGTTAGTTTTGCCAAGCCTGTATTTACCGCTGGATTTACCGGATGAGCTACTAACTTCGCGCCTGACTCCAACGGAGCGTCACCGCATTATTGAGCGCGTATTACGCCGTATCAATGACCGCATTCCAGTTGCCTATCTGACCAACAGTTCGTGGTTCTGTGGACATGAATTCTATGTGGATGAGCGCGTGTTGATCCCACGCTCGCCAATTGGTGAGCTGATTAACAACCATTTTGTGGGCTTGCTGTCTGATGAACCACAAACTATCCTTGACCTGTGTACGGGAAGTGGCTGCATTGCGATTGCCTGCGCCCATGAATTCCCTGAAGCGGAAGTCGATGCAGTTGATATCTCTACGGATGTCTTGGCTGTGGCTGAGCAAAACATTGCGAATCACGGTTTAGAGCACCGCGTGATCCCAATTCGTTCTGACCTATTCCGTGATATGCCGGACGTTAAATATGACCTGATCGTTACCAATCCACCGTATGTGGATGCAGAAGATATGGACGATTTGCCGCAAGAGTTCCGTGTCGAGCCTGAGCTGGCGTTGGCAGCCGGTAGCGATGGTCTGAAACTGGTTCGCCGCATTCTCGCTAATGCTCCACGCTTCTTAACCGAAGAGGGGATTTTAGTGTGCGAAGTGGGTAACAGTATGGTGCATCTGATTGAGCAATATCCAGATATTCCATTTATCTGGTTAGATTTCGAATTTGGTGGTGATGGTGTGTTTATGTTAACCCGCGAACAGTTGGTTGAACATCACGAGCACTTTGCTCTTTATATTGATTAATATATTAATTAATAAAGAGTTGCGTTACTCGGCATAATCAAATAAAACATAATAATTACGCATAACATCATATTTCTTAACAAGTATAAGAATCGCAAGCAAATAGGAAACAGGGAATGGCTGGAAATTCAATTGGGCAACTGTTTCGTGTGACCACCTTTGGAGAGTCACACGGGCTAGCATTAGGCTGCATCGTTGACGGTGTTCCGCCGGGACTCGCACTGACAGAAGCAGATTTACAAATCGACTTAGATCGCCGTCGTCCGGGCACATCGCGCTATACTACGGCGCGCCGTGAACCCGACCAAGTAAAAATTCTATCGGGAGTTTTCAACGGCGTGACGACAGGCACCAGTATCGGTCTATTAATTGAAAATACCGATCAGCGTTCCCAAGACTATGGTGCGATTAAAGACGTGTTCCGTCCAGGGCACGCCGATTACACGTATGAACAGAAATATGGCCTGCGCGATTATCGCGGTGGCGGGCGTTCATCCGCCCGTGAAACAGCGATGCGTGTTGCTGCGGGTGCGATTGCCAAGAAATACCTGCAAGAGAAATTCGGGATTCAAATTCGCGCATGTTTGACCCAAATGGGCAGCGTAGAGTGTGAAATTAAAGATTGGTCGATTGTCGAAGAAAACCCATTCTTCTGCCCTGATCCGAGCAAATTGGATGCCCTTGATGAGCTGCTACGTGGCTTGAAAAAAGAGGGTGATTCGATCGGTGCGAAAGTCACCGTTGTCGCTGAAAATGTCCCAGCAGGTTTAGGTGAGCCAGTCTTTGACCGCCTAGATGCGGATATCGCCCATGCACTGATGAGCATTAATGCGGTAAAAGGCGTAGAAATTGGCGATGGTTTTGGTGTCGTAAGTTTAAAAGGCAGTGAAAACCGTGATGAAATCACTCGCCACGGTTTTACGTCTAACCACGCCGGTGGAATTTTAGGGGGCATTAGCAGCAGCCAGCCAATTATTGCCCATATCGCCATGAAACCGACTTCCAGTATTACGGTGTCAGGGAAAACCTTGAATCGTGATGGTGAAGAAGTTGAGATGATCACCAAAGGTCGCCATGACCCTTGTGTGGGCATTCGCGCGGTGCCTATCGCGGAAGCGATGATGGCAATTGTGCTGATGGATCACTTCTTGCGTCACCGTGGGCAGTGTGCGGATGTTGTACCCGCCGTGGCACCATTCGAATAAGGCATTGACGTTTTTCAGTGGATATTCTTGCTTGGCAAGGGTATCCACTTTGATTTAAAGGTTAGGATGAAACCTCGATTATAATCCATCCGGGCTGTGATATTGTTTAGCTTTCAATAAGATAATCAATAGATAACAAATCTGCATCGTGATAGTTCACTTATCTGGAATGTAAAATGGATTGGCTTACCGCCGTTGCGCCTGAAGTCTACGCTCTGCTGTTTTTTGTCGCTTTACTTGCCGGTTTTATTGACTCTATCGCAGGGGGCGGTGGTTTACTGACTATTCCTGCGCTGCTTTCTGTGGGGATCACCCCCGTGGAAACCTTGGCGACCAATAAATTACAAGCTATCGGCGGTTCATTCTCCGCCACACTCTATTTTGCAAGGCGCAAAGCCATTAATTTGCGAGAGCAAATTTTCCCTGTGATCATGACCATAATAGGGGCAATGCTCGGGGCGATTTTAATCCAATCCATTGATACTGCTTTTTTAAAGCAGTTGCTGCCAGTGATGGTCATCTGCGTCGGGCTCTATTTCTTACTCACGCCATCTTTGGGTGTGCAAGATAGGCCTCAGCGCGTCAGTATGCCAATTTTTGGGGTTGCTGCGGGGATGAGTATCGGCTTTTACGATGGGGCATTTGGGCCTGGAACTGGCTCGTTTTTAGCGCTCGCTTATGTCCTGTTATTAGGGTATAACCTCGCCAAAGCCACCGCACATGCAAAATTGTTAAATTTCGCCTCCAATTTTGGATCTTTGATCTTTTTTATTATCGGAGGTCATGTTCTTTGGGTACTCGGTTTTGTTATGCTTGTCGGCCAAATGGTTGGAGCGAGACTTGGCGCTCGCTTAGTGTTAACCAAAGGACAAAAACTTATCAGGCCGATGATCGTCGTGATTTCACTCTTAATGAGTATTAAGCTGTTAAATGACAGCCACGGTGACGATATTAAAGCTTGGTTTCTCACATTATTTTAAGATGATTTAAGCGTTCCATGACCCAACATCATTATCAGCAACTTATTGATATTTTCGAACAGTGTTTCGGTGAAGAGTACAATACCAAATTGGTAAAAGGGGACGACGAGCCTATCTACTTACCTGCCGATGACACCACGCCATACAGCCAAATTGTGTTTGCACACGGCTTTTTTACCAGTGCACTCCATGAAATTTCTCACTGGTGCATTGCTGGGGAAAAACGTCGCCAGCAAGTGGATTACGGTTATTGGTACTGCCCAGATGGTCGTGATGAGAAAACCCAGTGTGACTTTGAAGTGGTTGAAATTAAACCACAAGCGCTAGATTGGTTTTTCTGTGTGGCAACGGGCATCCCGTTTAATGTGAGTTGCGACAATTTAGAAGGGGATTTCGAACCCGACCGTATCGCTTTTATGCGCAAAGTGCATGCCCAAGTGATGGAGTACCTCGAAAAAGGTATCCCAGAGAGACCGCTGCGCTTTATTAATGCGTTACAATCGTTTTACAATACACCTCCACTTTGCGCGGAACTGTTCCCTTATCCGGAAGATATTTTCGCCTAATAGAATAATCTCTCACTACAGTAAGGATTAAGCATGCTTGCGGATTTTGAAACACGCATACTGACAAGAATTGATGATATGGTTGAACACGCCAGCGATGATGAGCTGTTTGCTGGTGGCTATCTGCGTGGTCACTTAACCCTTGCTGTGGCAGAACTGGAAGAAGAGAACGAAACCAGTGCTGATGCACTGTATCAGCGCGTTGAGCTGAGTATCCAAAATGCTATTAAAGCCGGCGAACTGACCCCACCAGATCAAATTTTGGTGCTGGGTATGTGGAAAACACTGTTAGATACCGTGCGTTAGTTTTACGGATTGTATTGATTATATGTCTTCCATTAATGATATGTATTCCATTCGATTAGCAACCCAAGAAGATGCCCAATTCTTACCTGAGGTAGAAGCGTCAGCGGGGCAGACTTTTGCCGGACATCCTAAGTTTGATTGGATTGCCCAAGGTGAGGTTCAACCGCTAGAAAACCACGTTGAGTGTATTGCGAATGGCTTAGAGTGGCTCGCGGTGGATCATCATGACCAGCCTGTTGGCTTTATTATGGCGGAGCATTTGAGCGATAGCCTGCATATTGTGGAGCTTTCAGTTCAGCAGTCAGCGCAGGGGCAGGGCTTAGGTAAGCAGCTTATTCAGCAGGTTATCGAGTTTGCTCAGTCGCAACAGATTGGTCAGGTTACACTGACTACGTTTCGTGATATTCCGTGGAATGCACCGTATTATCAGCGCCTTGGTTTTTCGATAATGGAAGAGACGCAATTGACGAGCGAATTACAAGATATCTTGCAACACGAAGTGGATGCAGGGTTTCAAAAAATTGATCGCTGCGCCATGCTATTGAACGTGAATTAAGTTCAATATTGATTCGTACTGAGGGCTTCCAAATGGAAGCCCTTTTTCGTTTATGCTTCTTTTGTTTACGCCTCTTTCGTGGTGATTGGTCGTCCCGCCAGCAGTTTTCTTACCCAAAAACGATTTGGATGTAATGCGGCAAGTACGTCATCGTCGGCAGGCATGGGTTCATCAAAAATTTGTGCCGCGAGGATTTCTGCGCACAGTGGGGCAGTGGAAAGTCCTCGTGCGCCTAATGCGCCAAATACAAATAGATTTGGATACGCTGGCGATGGCGAGAGGGATTTTTCGCGATGCAGTTGGTCAGGTAAATCCGCATATTGCTGCATCAGGGCATCAAAGTCAGGGGCATTACCAAGTAGCGGTATATGGTCACGGATCACGCAGCGGATCCCTTGGCGAGATTGTTGGTCAGAGATATCCACCTGCGCTGTCCAATCCACATCCGGTAAGCTGGTGAGCAACTTTTGCAGATTTTCTTGCTGCTCTTCCTCGGAGTATTCAAGACTCAAATTATCGCGTTGATAACTTGCCCCCAAGCAGTGGTGCTGGTTTGTGGCATCTTCTGGCGTCATATAACCTTCGAAGCACAGCACGGTTTTTAATTGCTGTAATGTGGGATTAGTCGGAATATGGCTCACTTGCCCGCGCACAGGCGTGATAGGCAAGTTTTTCGTTTGCTCAAACTGATTCAGTAAGTGCCCATTGGCAATCACCACGGTTTGATGATGGGCTTTTTTCTGGTTATCTAATGTCAGCTCCCAACCTTCCGCTGAGCGCTGTAAGTCGGTGACTGACAGACCAAAGTGGAAATTAACGCCTTCTTCAGCGAGTTTTTGCGCTAAGCTTTCACATAATTGTGCAGGGCATAGCCAGCCGCCAGTGGGGTAATAAATACCTCGATGATTGACATCCACACCACTAATTTCACTGAGTTGTTGCCTATCTTTGCCAACAGCAAACTCTTCCGGCCATTCAGTTTGCAACATGTTGTCGATTTTTTTGATGGATTTAGGGTTATACGCCATTTGGCTTACCCCACACCATTGCCCATTAAATTCGATACCTTGCGTGCTCAGTTGCTGATAAAAGCGAGTGGCGAACGGGAAGCCACTGACAAAAAAGCGCTCTAGGGCATTATCGTTCCCTGTTAATAGGGGGTAGACCGCGCCTTGGCGGTTTCCAGACGCATTTTGGGCGACTTGCTGGTCTTGACAGTAAATAGTGACATTCGCACCGCGTTTTCTGAGTGAACGGGCTAAGGTGAGGCTGGCAATACCCCCGCCAATAATTGCGATATCATCGGTATGAGATGCGGGTTGACGCGCAAACCAAGGTGCCATCGGGCGAGTCAGATTATTTTCTAGTACCCCCGTTAGCATTTGACGCTTCTGACCAAATCCTTTGGTCTTCATGATAGTAAAGCCCGCTTGCTGTAATCCGCGTTTGACAAATCCGGCTACCGTAAAGGTGGCAAATGTTCCCCCTTGACGAGCAAATTTTGCCATTGCAGCGAACAACTGTTCGCTCCACATCTGCGGATTTTTGGAAGGAGCAAAACCATCTAAAAACCACGCATCTATCTTATTGTTTAAATTGTCATTAAGTATGGATATTTGCGTATTTACATCGCCAATCCATAAATCGAGGGTGATTGTACCATTTTCTAAAATAATTCGATGGTTGCCGGGTAGAGCGGGGGGCCACTGTTCACATAATTGCCCCGAGAGCTCGGCTAACTCAGGCCAACAACGGTGTGCGGCGATTAAATCAGCTTTTGATAAAGGGTATTTTTCAAAGCTAATAAAATGTAATCGTTGTAATTTTGCATTGGGGTTTTCGGCTTTGAATTGGTTGAAGGTCTGCCATAAAGCGAGAAAATTCAATCCAGTACCAAATCCTGTCTCGGCAATCACACAAGTTTCATCTTGGTGTGTTAGAAATCGCTGTGGAAAATGGTTTCCCTGCAAAAACACATGGCGACTCTCTTCTAACCCATTCTGGTTAGAAAAATAGATGTCTTCAAACTGTTCTGAAATCGGTGTGCCTTCCTCATTCCAACTGAGGTGAGCGGTTTGTACAGCTGTCTTTTTCACGTTTAAGCCCGTTATTGCAAAATCATATTCAAATTCTAACGCTGATATCAGTGTAAGGCTACCGTCACATAAAAGCCTTATTTGTGTCATGATAAAAAAAATACAAATATTTACCCTGATCGGACTTGTTCAGCGTACAAGTGTAAGCTAAAGTGACACCTGTAATCCCGTAATCATATAATTATAGACATGAGGTAACGAATGAAGCGTGCAGTCATAACTGGCCTAGGTATTGTTTCCAGCATTGGTAATAACCAGGAAGAAGTACTGGCTTCTCTGAAGGAAGGTCGTTCCGGGATCACTTTCTCAGAAGAATTTAAAGAGGCAGGGCTGCGTAGCCATGTCTGGGGTGATGTAAAGCTGGATACTGAAGGCCTGATTGACCGTAAAGTCCGCCGTTTCATGAGTGATTGCTCTGTCTATGCTTACCTGTCAATGGAACAGGCGATTAAAGATTCAGGTTTAGCGGAAGACCAAGTGTCTAACCTGCGTACGGGTGTTGTTGTTGGCTCTGGTGGTGGTTCCCCACGTAACCAAGTAGCGGGTTCTGACGGTATGCGTGCGAAAGGTCTGCGTGGTGTGGGTCCATACATGGTGACTCGTGCAATGGCTTCCGGTATTTCTGCTTGCTTAGCAACCCCGTTCAAAATCAAAGGCGTTAACTACTCCATCAGCTCTGCATGTTCAACTTCTGCACACTGTATCGGTCACGCAGTTGAACTGATCCAATTGGGCAAACAAGATGTTGTGTTTGCTGGTGGCGGTGAAGAACTGAGCTGGGAAATGACCTGTGAGTTCGATGCAATGGGCGCGTTGTCAACTAAGTACAACGAAACCCCATCAAAAGCATCAAGAACCTATGACCAAGACCGTGATGGTTTCGTTATCGCGGGCGGCGGCGGTATCGTCGTGGTTGAAGAGTTAGAGCACGCATTAGCACGTGGCGCACACATTTACGCAGAAGTCGTTGGCTACGGCGCAACGTCTGACGGTGCTGATATGGTGGCTCCATCGGGCGAAGGCGCAGTGCGTTGTATGCAAATGGCAATGCAGGGTGTTGATAAAATTGATTACATCAACACACACGGCACTTCAACGCCAGTCGGTGATACTAAAGAGTTAGAAGCTATCCAAGAAGTGTTTGGTCATGATTGCCCTGCACTTTCTGCAACCAAAGCGATGACGGGTCACTCTTTAGGTGCAGCAGGCGTTCAAGAAGCGATTTATAGCTTGTTGATGTTAGAGCATGGCTTTATCGCACCAAGCATCAACGTTGAGAATTTAGATGAGAAAGCGAAAGGCTTGAACATCATCACCCAACCAACTGAGCAAGCACTGAACACAGTGATGTCTAACAGCTTCGGTTTCGGTGGTACCAACGCAACGTTAGTGATGAGCAAATACAAAGCGTAAGTCTTATTCACAGATGTACCGAATAGAAAGCGAGGGCTAAGGCTCTCGCTTTTTTATGGCTTAATGATTGTCGCCGCCATAATCATCATTTTATTAAATTATCGTCATGAGAATAGTGCCATGATATTTGCTCCATTAATGTATCAATAAGGAGCTAATATGGATTTCACACGGTGTAAGATTTGGAAAAATGATTTGAAAATTTTGGGTAATGCATTGCTTAAAAGTATTAAGGGGCTGTTCCCTGCCAAAATTAAGCGTGCATTTAATACTAAAATCATGTATCCACTTTTTGGAAAGCAAGAAGAAAAATCGGTGTATCCGCGCCACGGCTAAAATATGCTTATATTGGCAAAACGCAATAATAAAAACGTTGTTTTGCTGAGTTACTGAAGTATCCCTTTTATTAATCAAAAAGTTTGCCCCGAAATCTTTATGGGGCAAATTTTATTGACCACACAAACTGCTCAGCCCCCTGAATATTGATGTTCTCACGACGATTATCAGAGTTATCCGCAAGTATCTTACCTCTAAGCTGCGTATAAATGCGTTAGACAAAATTTAATTAAAAAGAAAGGTAGATAAGATGGCGTATTGGACGGCGAAGAGTGTTCCTGAATTAGCGGGATTAGAGAGAAAAGAGCAAGGGCGCTTGTTTCGTCAATGCCTAAAAGAAGGTAAAAAACGCATGGGCGCGAAATATTGGAAGCTCACCGGACTGGCGGTTTTACTTTCCGCCGTATTAGCCTTTATGTTGTTTTTCTTTGGTTTCTTTTCTGGTGGCTTTCTAGGTGGAGCGCTGTTAGGCGGTATGATCGGCGCATTGTTTGTCTTTATTGTACAAACACCAACCATTGATGTGGGCCGTGAATGGCTACGCGAGCAGGGCTATCCGAAATTAGAAAATCAGTGAGCTAGTAAACAAAAAAAGCCCCATTTTCATGGGGCTAAGTCTGACAGTCATAACGTACAGTAGGAATTAGGCTTGCGCGGTTTGCTGGCGGCGTTTGCGAATAAGCTTCACAATCGGTGGTAACACCAGCACCAGCACCGCTAGAATTAATAAGCTCTTAGAAATAGTACTGCTCCACAGAATATTGAAATCCCCATTACTGATAGACAACGAGCGGCGCAGGTTTTGCTCTAGCATCTCACCCAAAACAAACCCGAGGATCAGCGGAGATAGTGGGAAATTCATCTTCCGCAAGATATAGCCGAATACCCCAAGCCCCATCATCAGTAATAAGTCAAAAGTGGTGCTATGTACCGCGTAAACCCCCACCGCAGAGACACAAGCAATCGCAGGGACTAAGAACCACAATGGCACGGTGAGCATTCGCGTGAATAAGCCGATCAGCGGAATATTCATCACTAACAACACAACGTTAGCGATAAGCAGTGCGGCAATTAATCCCCAAACGATGTGTGGTTGTTCAGTAAACATTCCCGGACCTGGAGTGATGTTATACAGGGTCAGTGCCCCCATCATAACCGCTGTCGTACCCGAACCCGGAACACCGAGAGTTAACATCGGAATAAATGACCCACAGGCAGAGGCGTTATTAGCGGCCTCAGGTGCCGCGACACCGCGAACATCCCCTTCACCAAATGTCCCTTTATCACCCGCAATTTTTTTCTCTGTCATATAGGTGATGGCGCTGGCGATAGTTGCCCCCGCACCCGGTAAAATACCGACAAAGAAGCCAATAAATGAGGAGCGTAATGTTGGACCCGCACAGGCTTTAGCTTCTTTCTTGCTAAATAACATTCGACCCGTTTTGCGGATCAATCCTTGTCCGGTCGCGGTGCCTTCTAGCATCAGTAATATTTCACTGACAGAGAACAGTCCAATAACCACGACGATAAACTGGACGCCATCGGATAAGTTAACGCTGTCAAAGGTAAAGCGGTATTCCCCAGAGTTGGCATCGACACCGACGGTCGCAAGCGCCAAACCAATCAATGCTGCAAGCAGCGATTTGACAGGATTTTGGCTCATCATACTACCTAAACATGCGATAGCAAAAACCATCAACGCGAAATATTCAGCAGGCCCGAAGGCGAGCGACCATTGTGCCAGAAGTGGTGCAAATAAAATGATCCCAACAATCGCAATGGTGGAACCGATAAAGGAACTGACGGCAGAAATCGAGAGAGCGATACCGCCTTGGCCTTGCTTCGCCATCGGGTAACCATCTAACGTGGTCATAATCGCCGCGGCATCACCGGGAACGTTCAATAGGATGGCAGAAATTCGCCCGCCATACTCGCAGCCTAGATAGACGGTAGCCAGTAAAATAAGCGCGGATTCAGCCGGTAGCTTGAGCGCAAACGCTAAGGGTAATAATATCGCTACGCCGTTGATAGGGCCTAAACCCGGTAACATGCCGACAATCGTGCCGATGAAACAGCCAATCAGCCCGATCATAATATTTTGCGGGATCAGCGCTACCTCAAAGCCTTGAGATAAATACATCCACGTTTCCATACTTTTCTCCTTAGCTAAAAAGTTCGCCGATGGGCAATGTCACATCGAGCAATTTGTCGAAGGCGTAAAACAGCGAAAGACCAAGAATCGGACCGGAAATCAGAGCGGCTATCGGGGTTGCACCGAATAACAGGGCAACGCTGATGGTCAGTAAGGTGGTCGCTAATGGGAAACCTAACCACTCAAACGCCCATGCATAAATAACTAATGCAATGATTAACAAGACTAAACGGCGCAAAACATACGGTTTGGGCCATTCAATTGCTTCTTGGCGACCCAATAGAAGTGCAAGGGCGCATAGGGTCATTAATGACAGTATGGCTATCGGGAAGGGGCGGGGGCCCAGTGGTTCATAAGTAAACTCACTTTGGATGCCCCAGCCGATATACAGCCCGATCCCACACAGTATTAGCCAGACTATGGCAAATATGCGTTGGCTCATGGTGACTCCGTTATTTCGCTAATCCGAAGGAACGCGCTTGCTCACGGTAATTCTCAACTTCTTTTTTCACGTAAGCGTCCAATTCTGGGCCCGATAGGTTGTATTCAAACAAGCCACGTAATTCACGTTGCTTTTTAAACTCGTCGGTTTGTTGTAATTTTTGGAAGGCTTCAACCCATTGGTTGTAATCCGCATCGGACACTTTTGGTCCCATATAGAATCCGCGAATAATTGGCCAAACAATGTCGTAGCCTTGCTCTTTAGCGGTTGGAATATTGGCTAAGGCATCGGGTAAGCGTTTATCGGCGTACACCGCTAGGATACGGATTTTTCCGTCGCTGATATACGGGGTCATTTCACTAATATCGCCGGAGAGCACTTGGACGTGGTTGCCTAACAAAGCTGTCAGTGTTTCACCGCCGCCTTCGAAAGCCACATAGCGCATTTTACGTGGGTCTAAGTCGATAGCTTTGGCCAGTAACGCCGTTTTCATCCAATCTTGGCTACCGATGGATCCACCCGCACCAAAGACAATGCTGTTTGGATCTTTTTTGAAGGCGTCCATCAGTTCGCCTAAAGTTTTATAAGGGGAGTCGGCACGCACGGCAATCATGCCATAGTCGCTGCCAACACTTGCTAGCCAGCGCACATCATTTTCGTTGTAACGACCAAATTTACCTTGAGCAAGGTTGAGTAAGGAGCCACCAGAGAATGCAACGATGGTGCCCGGCTCCGCTGGGCGTTGAGCCACGATGGCGTTGTAAGCAACGGCACCAATTCCACCTGGCATATAAGTCACACGCATCGGTTTTTCGATCTCTTTGGTTTCCAGCATGGAGACTTGAACGAGTTTACACGTTAAATCAAAGCCACCGCCAGGTTTGGCAGGGGCAATACATTCTGTTCTTTCGGGTAACGCCATTGCTTGGTTAACGCCAACTAAAAAAATTGCTGCTGCTAATGCATTGATTGTGAACTTCTTCATGCTTCATTCCTCACTAGACAATAATTAAGTTACTTGGTTGTTGTTGGTTATGTCGTTGTCGATGAATAGCTTTGGACAATGTTGGTTCGCTATGCATCATTGTATTGAGAACCTTTCATTTACCTTTCATTAACAAATAAAATTATTTTTATGTGATATATATCAGATTGTTTTATATTTACCCTTTTTGATTATGTTAATTTTATGTTAATTTTTGTTTGTGGTAGCAGGTTAACGAAGGATAGTTGTGATAGCTTCGGTAAAAATCACGTTTAACACTTTTCATTCAATCGAGAGAGTGCCAACTTATACGCATAAATAATCATAATGAGTGGGCGACTAATGAGAATGTTATTGGTTGAAGATCATGACGAGTTGTCTTTGTGGTTACAGAAAGCCTTAACGGCATCGGGATTTGCTGTGGACATCGCCAGTGATGGTTACATCGCCGATCAGCTATTACAAACCGAAAATTATTCGTTGGTGGTCTTGGATGTTTCATTACCACGAATGAGTGGTTTAGATGTATTAGCCCAGATGCGCAAACGTCATCAAGAAACACCTGTTCTGCTATTAACGGCGAACTCAGATGTGGCCGACCGCGTGAAAGGGCTGAATGCAGGGGCGGATGATTACCTGACTAAACCCTTTGATATCGCTGAATTAGAGGCTCGAGTACGCGCGCTCTTACGCCGTAGTCAAGGGAATGTGAATAGCGACCAATGTTTTGGTGACCTCTGTTTTCATGATGACGGTTATTTTTCACTGAAGGCGGAACCGCTAGGTTTAACGCCGCGAGAATACGCGGTATTGAATACGCTTTTTCATCGCAGAGGGCGACCTGTTTCAAAAACACAATTATTTGAGCAGGTATTCTCGCTGTCGGATGAAGCCAATTTACAAAGTATTGAACTGTATGTGCATCGGGTTCGCAAAAAACTCACGGGTTCAGATATCAATATCAATACTTTACGCGGATTGGGATACCGATTAGAGCAGTGTAGTGTATGAAATTAGTCTCTCATCCACGCTCTCTCTTTCATCAGTTGCTGCTTTTTTTCGGTATCCCCCTCATTTTGTTGGGAAGTTTCTCCGTTTATACTCACTATTATAGTGCTAAAAACGCGGCAAACCTCGCTTATGACCGGACATTACTGGCGTCGGCGAGAACTGTGGCTGAACGCTTACAGGTGGTGGATGAACATCTTTCTGTGAACGTTCCTTATGTGGTGCTCGATAGCTTTGAGCTGAATAATAATGACCGTCTGTTTTACCAAGTCATTGCCCCTCACGGGGAAACCATTTCTGGTTATGATGACCTACCACCAATCCCTCCTTATTGGATGCGCTCTCAACATTACACTGCTTTAGTCTACTTTTATGATGCGGAATACATGGGGCTGCCCATTCGTGTGGCGACCTTTTTCCAGCCGATTAACGAAGGTGGTATCCAGGGCATGGTGGAGATCCGCGTCGCAGAAACGGTGTATGCGCGGCAAGATTTCGCAAATCAATTGCTGATCTCTGCGCTGATGAGCCAAGGTACCGTCGTGGTTGTGACGCTGATATTGGCGTATTTACTGTTGCGTAAGCTATTAACACCACTGAAAAAACTCTCTAATTTAATGCTCGGTCGCGCGGCGAATGATCTCACACCAATCCCGAATGTGTTGCCATGGTCGGAACTTTCGCCGCTTGTAGATGCCTTGAACCGCTATGTGGAGCGGTTAAAACGGATGTTAAAGCGTCAAGAACGTTTCAGTGCGGATGCTTCCCATCAACTAAAAACCCCGCTAGCGGTATTAAAAACGCAAGTTTCAGTGGCACTTAATAGCGATGATGAGCAACAGAAACAACAAAGTTTGCAGGCGATTAATAAAACCTTGGATAACACTATCGTATTAACTGACCGCTTATTGCAGCTTGCGCGTTTAAAAGAGCACGAAAAAGAGGCGATCAGGCTTTATCGTGCGGTCAATTTGGTGGAAATTGTTCAGCAAGTCTGTTTTACCCGTTTGGGACAATCCGAAAGTAAACAGATTGATTTAGGCTATGAAGGATTAGATCATTGCTGGGTCAAAGGGGATGCTATTTTGCTGGCGGAAATGTGTGCGAACCTGATTGATAATGCGATTAAATATACCCCTGAACAGGGGATTGTTACGGTGCGAATCGTGGCAGATGAAAGTCGCAATTCCATGATTAAACTGGAAGTTGAAGACTCAGGGCCGGGTATCGAAAACAAATATATTCACCGTTCATTAAAAGCCTTTAGGCGCTTGAATAATGCCAAAGGACTGGAAGGGTCAGGGCTGGGCTTGGCTCTTGTAAAAGATATCGCCAGCTACCACGGCTCAGAATTGCAGCTGTTAAAGAGTGAACATCTCGGTGGATTGTTGGTACGGATCACGTTGAAAGCGAGCCGGGCACCGAAGAGAACATAGTGGGTATCCACATCATGTTTAGCTAATTAAATATTCAAACAGACAATTGGGTAAAATCAAAATATCGAATAGATTGAATTTTATCCATTTGCACCTAAAATGAAGCATTATAGACTTTATGACCTATTTTAGGTGCAGTATGAAGCGTTCACAATAGACATTACTTTCTCATGAACAATCTCTTCAGCTCTCTACATTAGGTAATTCCTTGGCGCAAAGCCGAATTGCCCGCAGAATGACGCAGGCAGAAGTTGCCGTCAGAGCAAATCTGAGCCGTAATACCGTGAGTCGAATTGAAAATGGTGATCCGGGCATCGCCATTGGTCAGATTTTGCGTTATCTAGACATTGTTCGTGCAGGAGCAACACTCGCCGATGCATTGAATAAAAAAGATAATGCAGTAAGCGCATTGGAAGCAATGAATCAACCTCGAAGAGCGAGTCCATTAAGTGACAAGGAACTTGAAGAGTATGATTTCTAATAAAAACCTAATGGTACATGCATTCTTACCCTCTACTATCGAATCCGTTCCTGCGGGAAAACTACACATACAAGAAGAAGGCTCAGAGCTATTAAGCTCAAGCTTTGTTTATGGTTTGAAATATTTGCAACGTAACGGTGCAATAGAAATTGACCCTATTGGGCTTGGGATGCTTTAAGGACAATTAGTGGCGGGGCAAAAATTATTTGCTCATGAGTCAACATTATTTGGTGGGATCCGAGATGCAGCACCTGATGCATGGGGGCGGAGAGTTATTGAAGCTAAAAAACGCGCACCAGCAAACTCTCTACCGGAATCAGTTTATCTTCTTGAAGCTGGCAGTAATAGAACAGGAGCGCTGGATATTACTCTTGAAGGTAGTTCAGCAAGAGAGCTTAGAACGTCACCAGATATTAAGTCATTGGGATATCTTTTTGATGCAGCTGAACGTATTGAAAATGGTGCACCTTTACCCGCTAATTTGTATGGGATATTTGATGCAGGCTCGAGTATGGGAGGGATGCGCCCAAAAGCGACGGTTATCGTGGAAGATGGAACACATTGGCTTGCAAAATTTGCTTCTAATACCGATCGTGGTTTTTGTTATCCAGCTATCGAGCATGCCACATTAAGATTAGCTCATTCTGCCGGATTAAATGTACCTGAGACGCGTCTTGAAGAAGTTGGTTCAGGTAATTTTGCTATGCTGATTAAGCGTTTTGATCGTGTTGGTGCGGGACACACGACAGGAAGAAGGCATTTTATATCAGGGCTCACTTTAATGAATATTCATGAAATGTCATCCATTGAAAGTAGTTATGCAGCGTTAGCCGATGCAATGCGACACTATTTAGATGCGAACCATCTTAGAGAGGATCTAAAAGAACTCTATCGAAGAATGATATTCAATATTTTCGTTAATAATGATGACGACCACTTACGAAATCACGGCTTTGTCTTGACTGAATACCCGGAGCAAATTCCAACGGTAGAAAGAAAAACACTTAATAATCCAGTTATCTTACAGTGGCGTCTTAGTCCATTATACGATGTGGTTCCTCGGCCTTCACATTCACAATATAGACGATTACATCTTGGTGTTGGTGAGTTTGGTAAGGAAGTGACATTGAATAATGCACTTTCTTGGTGTGAACGTTTTGGTTTAAACCGAAACCAAGCAATTGATGAAATTAATAAAATCTGGCTGGTTGTTAGAGAGTGGCGTAACTATTTTGAGGATTACGGTATCACTGGCGCCGATATAGATGCTGTTGAACTTGCCTTTTTGCATGCCCGCTATTTAGGGGGCAAAGAGCTAGGAATTACTTAATTTGCACCTAAAAACAGTCATTATCAAACTTATGCATTTTTTTAGGTGCAAATTGGTCTGTGTGATTAGCTAGAAAGACATGAAATAAACAAAGCCCCATAACCTTGAAGTAGATTATGGGGCTTTTAATCAATCGAGCTATTAGCTATTAATATGGCTTACTGGCAAGTATCTTCTTCTAACGCTTTTTTCTTGCGAGAAAATAGCTGAGTGAGCGGGGTGCGTAGCTGTTGGGCTAACATCACACCGAGTAACACGATACCGCCTCCAATTAAGTGGTAACTCTTTAGCTCTTCCCCAAGGGTGAATACCGCGATAATGGCAGTAAATACCGGGGCAAGGTTCATAAAGATAGAGGTGGTATTGGCGCCTAAACGCAGTACACCTTGGATCCACATTGCTGGAGCCAGAATCGATGCGGCAATCCCAGCGAATAAAACTAACCCGATATTATTGCTGTTAAGGCTTACATCATCAGCCATCAAGAAGTTTGGAATTAATAATAAAACCCCAAAGAATACCTGAACATACAGGGAGTCCCAGCTAGAAAGTTGAATCGACCAGCGCTTAGTTAATACCCCGTATAGGGCATAAGCGGCGGAAGCGATGATCATCAGCAATTCGCCTTGACCCAATCCATTATCCAGTAATGAGCTTGGGTTTCCTTGGCTGACTAACCAAGTTAATCCAAATAGAGACAGAACGGAACCAACAACAATCCCAACGGTTGGGATCACCCTCAGAACAAAAATACTAATCACCACAGTTAATAGCGGAATAAATGAGTTCATAACACCCATAAATGTCGCGCTTACCGTATGTGCGGCATAGTAAGCCAAACTTTGATACAGCATCATCCCCAAAGCACCTAAGATGGCCAGTTGCCACCAATGTTGCTTAACCACTTTGGCATGGCGCAGTACCGAGCGCAGAACAAATGGGGTCATGACTAAAAATGCCAGAGCCCAGCGATAAAACGAAATAGCAGCAGGGTCAATTGCCGTTGCAGCGGCTTTGTTGACGATGGCATTTATGGACCATAATAAAACCGCGGCCAGCGGAAACAGGAAATATTTCATTAACAACGTTCTCCCTAATCAGCCACAGGAGTATACATCTGTCCGAAATATTATATATACTGATATTCAGACAATCGATAACGCTTTTCAGACAGCCTATGAATAATTTAAAAAGTGATGTTCTGCAGATTAACGAATGCAATATTATTGAGCCTGAATTTATTGCCTTGCGTCATGAACAAATTAACCAGCAAACTGAATACAAATCCCATTCCCATACCTTTGGTCAATTACTGTATGTGGTTTGTGGGATTATGGAAATGGAAGTGGAAGGTAAGCATTATATGGCACCGCCAGAGTTTTGCATCTGGATCCCTGCCAATACTCAACATGCGAGTTTTAATAAGCAGAGTGTTAAATTTCGTATTATTGATTTCGCCCAAGCCTATACGCCGCGACTGGCCAGTAAGGCTTGTGTTGTGCGTTTAAGCCCCATTTTCCACACGATTATGACGGATATGTATCAACGGGGCATTATTCAGCCCGAAACCGAGCAGGATATTCGTTTGGGGGAGGTATTGATTGACCAATTTGCCATTTCACCGTGCCAAGATACCTATTTACCCACCAGCAAAGATAAATTGTTAGCGCCGATTTTAGCGGAGCTACAGCAAGATCCTGCGGATAATACAACACTTGCCCAGTGGGCAAAACGGGCCTATACCTCTGAGCGAACGCTATCTCGCCGTTGCCAACAAGAGCTGGGTATGTCATTCAGCGAGTGGCGCCAGCGCCTGCGTTACTTACATGCAGTGGCTGGATTGGACAAAGGTAAAAGTGTCCATGAAGTCGCCTTGGATGTGGGGTATAGTTCGGCGTCTGCATTTATTGCGATGTTCCAGCAAATTTCAGGGGTCACTCCAGACCGGTTTCGGATGAAAGAGCTGACCCCATAGTAGAGGGAAAATCAATATACATAATCGTATTTGATATTAGCGTGGTAGTTGTACACGCTATCTTTCCCTCCGTGTTCATCTTTAATTAATGTGGTGATATTTTTTTTTGCGTCGGTGCATCTTCCGAACGTATTCCAGCTTTTACAGGTCGTCACGGTTGTTTCGGTGGTAAAAAATTCTTCAATAGTTTTTTCGGTTAACGGTCTGCCATCATCATAGGTAAACTCTTTGACGGTTGAGTCAGACTGCATGCGAACTAAGCGATTTTTCGCATCATAGAGGAAGGCTGTTTTCACACTATCATTTTCGAGCGTACTGACTCGGTTGGATTCAGATAATCGTCCTTTATCATCAGTTAAAAAAGTGGTGACAGCTCTCGTTAACATGCGCTCTTTATCGAGGGTTGTCGTATAAGAAGAATCTTTGGCTTCGGTTATTTTTCCATTCTGATCAGTGAAAAACTTCCCGTTCATTTTTTGCTGCAAGATAGTTTTTTCAACATTATCTTGATTAATAACAGACAGTTTAAATGCGGATTTGTAGTCCCATCCGTTACCATTTTTTTTCATGCTCATATCAATGGATTTGACGGATACGCTGTCGTGGATACTGAATTTGACAACTTCATGGCCAGTTAATTCGATTAGGGCCCCGCAATCATCAAACTTGGTCTGAACCGTGTTGTTGATGTAGTCGTCTGGGCTGGTGGTGCGCGCATTCATCTCTTTTAATGCGTCGTTAAATGGGCGCTCTTGAGCAAAGACGAAATTATTAAAATTGTTGATGGCGATGGTGTCCGCTGAGCAGTTTTGTTCGCCAGCATAGGCATAAAACGAGCACATTAGGGGTAGCGGCAGTAATACTTTTTTCACAATCAATATACCTTTCAAAATAAATGCCTTCCTGAAAAATGAATAACGTTTAATGTGGTTTTGCTGATTAAACATGAAATCCTTGGGATTAGGTAGTCAGACTCATCTGTAAGTTTGTTTAATAAAAAGAAAAATTAAATGCCGCCAACTATCCTATCAATTTCAACCAAAAGCATTGTCATGTAAATGATTCAGCCTATCGACGATTTGGAGTATAGTGTGGCAGCCAAATCGGGCATGACACACATTCTATTGGGACGAATTCCGTGAAAATTTTGGTTGATGAAAACATGCCATATGCTCAAACACTATTTAGTGAGCTAGGCGAAGTTAAAGCAGTACCAGGGCGCCCAGTGCCAGAACAGGAACTGGTTGATGCAGATGCATTAATGGTGCGCTCAATTACCAAAGTGAATAAATCATTACTGAGCAATACGCCAGTAAAATTCGTCGGTACGGCAACGGCAGGGTTTGACCATGTTGATACCCAGTGGCTTGCCGAGGCCACTATTGGATTTTCTTCAGCGCCGGGGTGCAATGCCATTGCTGTCGTTGAATATGTTTTTTCTGCATTACTGATGTTGGCAGAGCGCGATAATTTTGATTTACGCGATAAAACCGTAGGGATAGTGGGTGTCGGGAATGTGGGAGGGCGCTTGTATAAACGTCTGCAAGCGTGGGGCGTTAATACCGTATTATGTGACCCTCCTCGAGCAGATAAAGGCGACCAAGAAGTTTTTGTTCCGTTCGATTCGCTACTGGAGCAGGCTGATATTTTAACCTTCCATACGCCGCTCAATATGGAAGGCGAATATTCAACTTTCCACTTAATGGATGAGCCTCGATTAGCAAATCTACGCGATGGTACCATTTTGGTGAATGCGAGCCGTGGTGAAGTGGTGGATAACCAAGCGCTATTACAGTTGCTTGAACAAGGTAAACCGCTGAGTGTGGTATTGGATGTGTGGGAGCCTGAGCCTGATCTGGATACAGAATTGCTGGCGTATGTGGATATCGGTACGCCGCATATTGCAGGCTATACTTTAGAGGGCAAAGCACGAGGAACAACCCAAGTCTTTGAAGCTTATTGCGAATTCCTAGGTAAACCTGCGAATGTGTCTCTGACATCGCTGTTACCGAAACCGGATATCGACTGCATTAATTTCAATGGTAAATTAACGCAAAGCCAGCTCAAAAGATTAGTGCATCTCGTGTATGATGTGCGCCGTGATGATGCGTCACTGCGTGCAGTGGCTGGCATTCCCGGTGAGTTCGATAAATTACGTAAACACTACCAAGAACGCCGTGAATGGTCATCGTTAACAGTTCAATGCGATAACCAAGAGACAGCCCAGTTACTGAGCGAATTAGGCTTTAACGCAAAAATTTAATAACAGATTCTTTTAGGTGAAATAAGTGGCTAATTACAGCTTATTTCACTTTGATTTTTTAGAGGAAAAACCATGACAGAAGGTTGGAATATTGCATTACTCGGGGCAACAGGCGCAGTGGGCGAAGGCATTCTTTCCCTGCTTCAAGAAAGAGAGTTTCCCGTTGGTGAGCTTTATTTACTAGCCAGTGAGCGCAGTGCAGGGGAGAGCATTCGCTTCAACGGTAAAAGCTATCAAGTGCAAGATGTCGCGGACTTCGATTGGTCGCAGGCGCAAATTGCCTTTTTCGCGGCAGGCGAAGAAGCTGCGGCACAGTATGCGGAATTAGCGGCGCAAGAAGGCTGCATTGTGATTGATAACAGTGGTATTTTTGCGTTAGACCCTGATGTGCCGTTAGTGGTACCGGGCGTTAACCCGCAAGTATTAGCGGATTACCGTAACCGCAATATTATTTCAGTAGCAGACAGTTATGTTAGCCAACTATTAACTTCCATCAAACCTCTGGTGGATGCGGCTGGCTTAGGGCGCATTACACTGACTAATATGCTGTCGATGTCAGCGTACGGTAAAGCAGCCGTTGATGAATTAGCAGGCCAAAGCGCGCGTTTATTGAATGGCATCCCTGCTGAAGAAGGTCGTTTTACTAAGCAATTAGCCTTTAACATGCTGCCATTATTAGCAGATGGCGAAGGCAGTGTTGTGCAAGAACGCCGTTTAGTTGAGCAAGTTCGTAAAGTGCTGCAAGACGACGGTTTGCCAGTCTCCGTAAGCTTTATTCAGTCACCCGTATTTTATGGTAATGCGCAAGTGGTGCACTTAGAGACACTACGCCCAGTTAGCGCAGAAGAAGCGAGCGAAGAATTTGAACGTTTTGATGATATTCAGGTCTCAGAAGAGGGTGATTACCCAACTCAAGTGACTGACGCATCAGGTAATGACTTCTTAAGCATTGGCTGTATTCGTAACGATTATGGTATACCGGAAATTTTACAGTTCTGGTCAGTGGCGGATAACGTTCGTTTTGGTGGCGCGCTAATGGCGGTTGAGACAGCAGAAAAACTGGCTCAGGAGCTGTATTACTAATGTCGGAGTCCCCAAAGTTGCATCGCATTGCCCTCGGAATTGAGTATAACGGTAGCCGTTATTATGGTTGGCAACGCCAGCAAGAAGTGAAAAGCGTACAGGGCTGCCTTGAGGCTGCTTTGTCTAAAATTGCCGCAGAGCCAATCACCGTCAATTGTGCAGGGCGTACAGATGCCGGTGTTCATGCGACTGGGCAAGTGGTGCATTTTGAGACTTCAGCTAACCGTAAAGAGGCTGCATGGACGATGGGGGCGAATACCCATCTTCCTGACGATATTGCGGTTCGCTGGTGTAAACCTGTAGATGATGAGTTTCATGCGCGTTTTAGTGCAACTGCACGTCGATATCGCTATGTGATTTTTAATCACCGTTATCGACCTGCAATTTTATCAAATGGTGTCACGCACTTTCATTTTCCGCTTGATGAAAAGCGTATGCACCAAGCGGCGCAAGCATTGCTCGGTGAGCGTGATTTTACCTCGTTCAGAGCGGTGCAGTGCCAGTCAAAAACCCCTTGGCGTAATGTGATGCACGTAAATGTCACGCGTCACGGAAACTATGTGGTTGTGGATATAAAAGCCAATGCGTTTGTACATCATATGGTGAGAAACATTGTTGGCAGTTTGTTAGAGATAGGCTGTGGTAATCAAGATATTGATTGGATGGCACATCTTCTAGAGTTAAAAGATAGAACGAAAGCGGCGGCGACAGCCAAAGCGGAAGGGCTGTATTTAGTGAGCGTGGATTATCCTGAAAAATTTAACCTGCCACAGAATGTGATGGGGCCTCTATTTCTCGCGGATGAGCTACTGTAAAGGTCGTTAATATAAATCTCCACATGAGGAACCCCATGGAGTTTATCAGTTTTATCATTGATTTTATTTTACATATTGATGTGCATCTTGCGGAATTGGTCGCCGAATATGGTGTTTGGGTTTATGGAATTTTATTCCTGATCCTATTTTGTGAGACGGGGTTGGTGGTCACACCTTTCCTTCCCGGGGATTCATTATTATTTGTCGCGGGTGCGTTAGCAGCATTGCCAAGTAATGATTTAAACGTACACGTCATGGTGTTGTTGATGATTATTGCAGCAATTATTGGGGATGCAGTGAACTACACCATTGGACGTATCTTTGGTGAGAAACTGTTTAAAAACCCAGATTCAAAAATTTTCCGTCGTAGCTATTTGGATAAAACTCATCAGTTTTATGAAAAACATGGCGGAAAAGCGATTATTTTGGCGCGTTTTGTGCCTATCGTGAGAACCTTTGCACCTTTCGTTGCGGGTATGGGTAAAATGTCTTACCGTCATTTTGCCTTTTATAATGTGACAGGTGCGCTATTATGGGTGCTACTCTTTACCTATGCAGGGTATTTATTTGGTGATTTACCGATAGTACAAAAGAATTTGAAATTACTGATAGTCGCGATTATCTTTATTTCGATTCTGCCGGGTGTCATTGAAATTATTCGCCACCGTCGAGCTGCTGCAAAAGAAAAAAATGCAGTGGCAAAAGAAAATAGTGCGGCGACGCAAAAAAACGATAACCAATAATCGGTTTGAAAAAAGTTTTTATCTACAGTGAGATATCATTGTGGTTTAATGGCAAAAAATAACATACTGATAGATGCTTCTTATATAACCACCCCTGAAACTCAGTAGCTGGTATTATTTGAGGTGTCGTCAGAGTGCAATCAGACGAAAAGGTCCATTAATGAGCTGGATTGAGAAAATTTTAAAAAAAGGTACTTCAACCCCATCCCATAAAGCAAACATTCCTGAAGGTGTTTGGACTAAATGTGATAGCTGTGGGCAAGTCCTCTACGGTGCTGAACTTGAGCGTAACCTACAAGTGTGTCCAAAATGTGACCACCATATGCGTATTCATGCTCGCCAACGCCTTGAATCTTTCCTTGATGAAAACTCAACAACGGAATTAGGTAGCGAATTAGAGCCAAAAGATGTGCTCAAATTCCGCGATTCTAAAAAATATAAAGACAGAATTAGCTCAGCCCAGAAAGAAACGGGTGAAAAAGATGCTATCGTCGTGATGAAAGGTACGCTCAAAGAGATGCCTGTTGTTGCGGCTGCATTTGAATTCTCCTTCATGGGTGGTTCAATGGCATCGGTTGTGGGCGCACGTTTTGTCCGTGCTGTGGAACAAGCATTGGAAGATAACTGTCCATTAGTTTGCTTCTCATCCAGTGGTGGTGCGCGTATGCAAGAAGCGTTGCTGTCTCTGATGCAAATGGCGAAAACCAGTGCTGCACTGGCGAAAATGCAAGAACGTGGCTTACCGTACATTTCTGTACTGACCGACCCAACCATGGGTGGTGTTTCTGCAAGTTTAGCGATGTTGGGTGATATCAACGTTGCCGAGCCTAAAGCACTGATTGGTTTCGCGGGTCCTCGCGTTATCGAACAGACCGTTCGTGAAAAATTACCTCAAGGTTTCCAACGCAGTGAATTCCTGCTGGAAAAAGGGGCAATTGACATGATCGTGCGTCGTCAAGATATGCGTGATCGTTTGGCTGATGTCCTCGCGATGTTAACCAATCAACCAAGTCTAAACACCGCGCCAGCGCTGGTTGTTGAAGTAGTTGATGTGGAAATTGATCTTGCTGATGCTGTCGAGGGTGCAGATAAAGCAAAAGGCGCTAAACATAAAAAAGATGATGAGTAATCTAATCATTCCTACCGCCAAGTCTCCATTGGAGGCTTGGCTTTCTTATCTCACTGACCTGCATAGTCAAAATATTGATATGGGGTTGGAACGAGTAGGGCAAGCTGCCCGCCAAATGCATCTCACTCAACCCGCTCCTCGCGTCATCACTGTCACTGGAACCAACGGAAAAGGCACAACCTGCCATACGCTTGAGTCCATTTTGATGGCGGCGGGTTTGAAGGTGGGTGTCTACAGTTCGCCACATTTAGTGCGCTACACGGAACGCGTCCGGATCCAAGGTAAAGAACTTACTGAAAGTGAGTTTTGCCAAGCATTTGCGACTATCGAAGCGCAGCGTGGAAATATTTCGTTAACCTACTTTGAATATGGCACTTTAGCTGCACTACAATTATTTAAGCAAGCTGAGTTAGATATTGTGATCCTTGAAGTAGGGTTGGGCGGTCGCCTTGATGCAACTAACGTCGTGGATGCGGATATCGCGGCAATCACCAGTATTGCGCTTGACCATACTGATTGGCTAGGTTCTGACCGTGAGCATATTGGCCATGAGAAAGCGGGTATTTTCCGTCAAGGCCATTATGGCGTGGTGGGTGAGCCTGATATGCCGGACTCTATAGGCGCTTATGCCGACAAAATTGGCACCATGCTGTTTCGTCGTGGCAAGGATTGGCATTACCAAGAACAAGGGCAACATTGGTCTTGGGAAAGTTCTCAGAGGTCATGGGCTAATTTACCATTACCGAATGTGCCGTTGGCCAATGCAGCAACCGCGATGGGTGTGATCAGCTGCTTGATGGAGATTGATGCGGACTTAGCGCAGAAAATCACTGACCAAGCTATCCACCAAGGTTTAAGTACCGCTCAGTTACCGGGACGTTTCGAGATCATTGGTGAACATCCGTTAATGATCTTGGATGTAGCCCATAACCCTCATGCTGCAGGCTATTTAGTCTCCAAACTCGCGCAATTACCAGTGGTAGAAGGTCGACGAATTCGTGCGGTAGTGGGAATGCTGGGGGATAAAGATATTCAAGGGACATTAACTTGTTTATCCCAGCAGGTAACTGACTGGTATCTTGCACCGCTGAGAGAGTTTCGTGGTGCAGATGTGACTGAGCTTAGTCAGCACGTTGACGGTGCACATGAGTTTGATTCTGTGGAAGCAGCTTGGCAACAAGCGTGTGCGGATGCGCGACCACAAGATGTGATTGTGGTGTGTGGATCATTCCATACCGTGGCTCATGTCATGATGCTATTAGAGAAAACAGAAGGATAAAGCCAGTGGCTAGTAAATTCCAGAATCGTCTTGCTGGCGCCATTGTTTTAGTCGCTGCAGGGGTCATCGTATTGCCTGCATTGCTGGATGGCGATAAAAAATACAATGAAAATGAATTTGCAGCCATTCCGATTATTCCCAAACCGGGTGATGAAGAAGATATTGAGTCAATTGCGCCAATTACACACAGTGCATCGACCGCTTCTTCGGAAGGAACTTCTGAAGCGATGTTATCGGAAGCTATTACTGAGCAAAAGCAAAGTGAGCAGCCTTCTGTAACCGCAAACAGTGCAAATCAAAGTAATAATAGTCAAAACGTGGTGAATCAAAATGGAAGCGCCATTCCTGCCAATGTCACGCCAGAAAAACCACGGGTAGAGCCGAAACCGGAACCTAAGCCCGCGCCAAAACCTGAGCCTAAGGTGGAACCAAAGCCGGAACCGAAACCAGAACCTGCGCCTAAGCCAAAACAAGAACCTCAAGGTAAAGCCTATGTAGTGCAAGTGATTGCCCTCAATAATGCCAGCAAGGTTGAAGAAATTGTGGCGAAGCTAAGATTGTCTGGGTATCAGGTTTATACGGTGCCAGCGCAACCGGTGAATAACAAATTAACCCGTATTTATGTGGGACCTGAAGCGTCAAGGCAGAAGCTTGAATCTGCTTTACCTGAATTGAACGCAATTACCGGCACAAAAGGGATAATCCAAGCTTTTAAGCCTTAAATTGACATTCAGTTATCCCTAAAAAATAAGGGTATTTAGCAACTTACTGCGGCGATTATGATTTTTTCTTTTCGCCGCTGATTTTTTTAAATTCAATGAAAAATGGTTACGCAAACGTTTTCGTTTTCTGTTAGAATGCATTCGCCGCTGACGTGAATGCGAATTTTGGAATGAAATATGGTCTGGATTGATTACACAATTATCGCCATTATTGGCTTCTCGGCACTGGTAAGCCTGATCCGTGGATTTGTACGTGAGGCATTATCGTTAATCACTTGGGGTTGTGCGTTCTTCGTTGCAAGTACGTTCTATCCTTACTTAGCGAGTTACTTTACGAACTTTGAGGATGTTTTGGTTCGTAATGGTATTGCGATTGCAGCACTGTTTATCACGACATTGATTGTCGGTGCAGTGGTGAACTATGTGATTAGTTCATTAGTACAAAAAACCGGATTATCGGGTACAGATCGTGTACTGGGGATCTGCTTCGGTGCGTTGCGTGGGGTATTAATTGTATCGGCGCTATTGTTCTTTCTCGATACATTTACACCGCTTCCTCAAAGTGAGGATTGGCATCGTTCACAGCTTATTCCGCAGTTCAGTCATATTATTAGGTGGTTCTTTGACTACCTGCAAAATGCGTCAAGTTTCCTACCGGAGAATATCTCTCCGTCTGGCTGATGAGGAAAGACTAAATGTGCGGTATTGTCGGTATCGCCGGTGTTTCACCGGTAAACCAATCAATTTATGATGCGTTAACGGTGCTACAGCATCGTGGGCAAGATGCAGCGGGTATTGCGACTATTGATGGTAAAAACAATATCCGTTTGCGTAAAGCAAATGGTTTAGTAAAAGATGTCTTTGAAACGCGCCACATGCTGCGCCTTCAAGGCTCAATGGGTATTGGACATGTGCGTTACCCAACTGCGGGTAGCTCCAGCGCATCCGAAGCCCAGCCTTTTTACGTTAACTCTCCTTTTGGTATCACCCTTGCACATAATGGTAACCTGACAAATGCTCACGAACTCGCTCGGAGTCTATTTGAAACAGCACGTCGCCATGTGAATACCACGTCAGACTCCGAAATTCTTCTAAACGTATTAGCATACGAATTAGATAAGTTTGACCATTTTCCTCTCGAACCCGACAACATTTTTAGTGCCGTAGCATCAATGCACAAAAAAATCCGTGGCGCCTATGCTTGCGTGGCACTGATTATTGGTCATGGCATGGTGGCATTCCGTGATCCTCATGGTATTCGCCCATTAGTCCTTGGTCGCCGTATTCTTGCGACTGGCGAACATGAGTATATGGTCGCGTCTGAAAGCGTAGCACTTGATACTTTAGGTTTCGAATTCCTGCGTGATGTTGCGCCAGGCGAAGCGGTATATGTCACTGAAGATGGCAAATTATTTACTCGCCAATGTGCAGAAAACCCGCAGCTGACACCATGTATTTTTGAATATGTTTATTTTGCTCGCCAAGATTCGTTTATCGATAAAATCTCTGTGTATAACGCAAGATTGCGTATGGGGCAAAAATTAGGCGCGAAAATTGCGCGCGAATGGGAAGACCTGCATATTGATGTGGTGATCCCAATCCCTGAAACCTCATGCGATATCGCGTTAGAAATCGCCCATATCCTCGATAAACCGTACCGTCAAGGTTTTGTGAAAAACCGCTATGTTGGACGTACCTTTATCATGCCTGGGCAACAAGAACGTCGTAAATCTGTGCGCCGTAAACTGAATGCAAACCGTGCAGAGTTTCGTGATAAAAACGTTCTGCTGGTGGATGACTCTATTGTGCGCGGTACCACATCAGAACAGATCGTTGAACTGGCTCGTGAAGCGGGTGCAAAGAATGTCTACTTTGCTTCAGCAGCACCAGAAGTTCGCTTCCCTAACGTATACGGCATCGATATGCCAAATGCCAATGAGTTGATTGCACACGGTCGGGAAGTGGATGAAATCCGTAAACTGATTGGCGCAGATGGACTAATTTTCCAAGATCTTAGCGACCTCATTGACGCGGTTCGTGAAGAAAATCCGGAAATCAACGAATTTGAATGTTCCGTATTTGATGGCATCTACGTGACCAAAGATATTGACCAGACCTATTTAGATTATCTGGAAAATCTGCGTAAAGATGATGAGTTGAAGTTGAAAGATCAGAGTGATGTTGAGGATTTAGAGATATACAACGAAGGCTAAATTTTCGTCATAGTTAGGGCTACAGTGTTGTTGGCTTCATTCAGCTACCCAAGTCACATACTCTTGTATGCTCCTTGGGATAGCTTTATTTGCCGCCTAGCTGTAGCCCTAACTATATAGAAAATTAATGATATTCTGGTCGGCTAGCCTAACTACAGCATGAATTATTTAGAGGATTCTAGCGAGAATAGTTCCTTAGACTTAGCTTTCATGCTACTAGGTAACTTTTAATCAAAGCCATATCCATTCCTAGCTCAACACCCTCCGCGTATTTGGTATATAATGCAGGAAATTACGTGAATTGGGGTTGAACATGAAAAAACTTATCATTGGGTTAACGGGCGCGAGTGGGGCTTTCTACGGTATTCGATTGCTGGAAGTGCTCAAGCCTGTGAAGGATGTGGAAACCCACCTAGTGATGAGTGCAGCAGCACGCCAGACATTAGCACTGGAGACAGAATGCAGTGTTAAAGATGTGCAACAGCTAGCAGACCATGTTTATGATAGCCGCGATATTGCCGCTGCCATCTCCTCAGGCTCTTTTCGTACTGCGGGTATGGTTATCATGCCGTGTACCATGAAAACCCTTTCAGGCATCGTTCACAGTTATACAGATACGTTAGTCACCCGTGCCGCAGATGTCGTTTTAAAAGAAGGGAAAAAACTGGTATTAGGGGTACGTGAAACACCACTGCACTTGGGGCATTTACGGTTGCTTGTTCAAGCCGCAGAAATGGGAGCGGTGATTATGCCCCCAATGCCTGCGTTTTATCATCAGCCTCAATCTATTCAAGATATTGTCGACCAAACCGTGAACCGTGTACTTGATCAATTTGATATTCAACTTGAACACGATTGGTTTACCCGTTGGCATGGGACAAAGTAATTTAATGGGATCGTAATGCTCAATTATTATTGAGTGTAACAGGGCTAAAATTATCACTAGGCACCGTATTAATATGAAAATTAGCCATAGAAATATGAGGGGCTATAGGGTATATATTTCCTTTTTTATCAATAAAAATATTCTGATCTGTCTGTTTTAATTGAGCTAGATTCTTCCGAATAACTTGGTGAAGATCCGACGCGTCAATATTTGAAGAGTAGATGGTCTTTTGTTTAGATTCATTTGACTTAGTGTAATTAAATTCTAATGTAACTAAATGATTTTTTTTGTTAAAACTTTGATGTACAATACTATCGCTTTTCTTTTTCAGTACTCTGCTTTTTAATGATGTTCTTTTTAATATAACCTTAAAGTTATCTAATGCGAGTAGTTTGTTGATTTTTAAATTACTATCAAAACCTTTATTTTCATTATAGTTAGCTGAATTTTGGTTTATCCTATTTAACTTAACGAATGCTATTTGATAATCAGATTTTTCATCTTTTATGAATTCATATTCTTGATTTTCATCCATGTAGTTTTTTAGAAAAAGCGAAAATTCATCAAAACTATCACATTCATAAAGGCCTTCATTAGGGTCAAAAAATTCATATTTTTCAGTTTCTTTATTTCTCTTAATATTGATTGCACAAGTATGATAAGGGCTTGAAAATAGATAATTTTGGGTATCATCCTTACAAGCCTTAATCATACTCATAAAATCATTGAATTTCTTTGTCTGTCTGATTTTATTTGCTATTTTTATATTAGAGTTTAAATTTTGCTGCTTATTTTTTTCCACCCAAGCAGTTTCTGTTTTCGCATTTGTGGGAATTCGTGATGAATCTAATAGACTATTAATAGCTCTATATCTAGAACGGATGCCGGGATTTGAATTAAGACAGAGAAAAATTTCATCTAGCTTGTCAGTTTTTTTTATTGAATATCTGTTTTTTATATATTTTCTTTTTTCGTCAAGAACTGCTGCACAAATTATTTTTTGCATTCTACTTTCCTTATTGCAATATTTTTCCACGTTTTCATCCAAAGCTAGATCTATTACCTTTATAAAGTTTTGTTCTGCCAGTGCAGATGATAAAAATGAAATGGGCAGTGATAAGTTATTATTTAGTGTTGATTCTGCTTGTAATTTTTGTATGTCAAATATTTCCTTAAGTAATTTATTCCCTTGTTTGATTTCGTGTTTTTTTTCTGTGTAATCTTTGTAATGTAAAACTGATGCCATCTCTATATTAGAAGGCTTTGCATTTGTTATAGGGTTGTTGGCTGTTATGTTATCTAAATGTTTATTATAAATATTGATATATTCATGCTCTAAACCTTTATCACTATAGTGTAAAAATTTCACAGATGCACCAAAACAAAAACCACCGAAACGCTCTTTTGAATTTGAGACTTTCAATATGTTTTCTTTGAAAGATGCGGCATCATCTGTTGTCAGGAAATTTAAAAATTTTGATTGGGAAAAAGGTGTTTTTTTCACGGTGGAACTTTCGATAGGCATAATGTTATCCATAATTGATTAAATTAATAACACCATACATATATTTATTATCTATATCTTTCAAATTTCAATTATTTGAATGTACATATAATAAGCGTGAATGCAAATGATTTAAACAGGAATGATTTAAACAGGGTAGTTGTAAAGAGAAACACGATAGAAACCATCTCATTATTTATCTCACGAGATGGCAGGGATATTATGGTGTTAGAAGCGTAAAAATGAGTTAGTTTCCACTGGAAACCAATAAATCTTCCAAAGCAATTCTCAGTTCAATAAATTCAAATTCAAAGCCAGACTCTTCTAAACGTTT
>NZ_WLTU01000026.1:0-208952 GCF_009706275.1 Providencia sp. wls1943 | reverse complement strand
GCCGTAGCGCCGATGGTAGTGTGGGGTCTCCCCATGTGAGAGTAGGGAACTGCCAGACATTAATTTAAAGCTTATTGCGAAGCGATAAGTTGCCGAAAGGCAAAAAAGAATAAGTGGAGCGGTAGTTCAGTTGGTTAGAATACCTGCCTGTCACGCAGGGGGTCGCGGGTTCGAGTCCCGTCCGTTCCGCCACTTAATTTAGGGGCGTAGTTCAATTGGTAGAGCACCGGTCTCCAAAACCGGGTGTTGGGAGTTCGAGTCTCTCCGCCCCTGCCAGTTACCAATTAAGTAATAATAAAAGAAGTATCTATTGATAACCCGATTATATTAATCGGGTTTTTCTTTTTGTATCCCTTAATTTTCTTCCTAACTGTGAAATTTCTTAGTATTTTTCATATTTTCATATTTTCATATTTTCATATTTTCATATTTTCATATTTTCATATTTTCATATTTTCATATTTTCATATTTTCATATTTTCATATTTTCATATCTACTTTTAAGTATTATTCCATCTAAGAGACATATATTTGCAATAAAAAAGGGCGATAGCTCGCCCTATTTTTGAATTCTTTAATGCCTATTGTGTGTTTGGTATTGGTGTTTTAATAAGTTGATTAATGAGGACTTGCTGATCATTTTTTTTCAGCCAAATGGCATATAAAGGCTTAATAATAACGTTATTTGAGAGTGTTTTTAACGTTGGATAATGTTGGAGCCAATGTGCTGGTAAAAATGCTGCTGAAAGCGACACAGGCAATAATTGACGCGTAATTTCTGCAGACGTCGTAATCATTACAGGGGAATCATCTTGCAGTAGAGTTGGCTCATTTTTGGGATGAAAATCAGCTCCCCATTCTAACTTGATAAAATTATATTGAGTAAGGGCTATGTTCTTTTGGGAAGCCATTAATTGAAGTTGAATAGAACCAATGATGGTACTTTCAAATTCATCCATTTTTGGTGGTTCGATCGCTATCAGTAAGTCTAATTCTCTAGAATGTAACTGTTTTACGAGTGATTGACGTGTGGAAACGCGCGCTTCTAATCGTAGTTCATCATGTTGGCTATATAGAACCTCTAACCAGCCAGTGAGATAGCTTTCCCATAATGATGACGTAGCGCCAATAGACAGTTCTGTATGTTGGGATGCGTGTGTGATCTCTTTTTTGGCTTGAAGCCATGTATTCATTAAAGATTCAGCATAGGGAACTAAACGTTCTCCAGCAGCAGTTAAACGAATATTATTACGGTGTCGTGTGAATAGGCTTGTGCCTAATTGTGTTTCTAACTGTCTGATACGAAAGCTAACGGCAGACTGGGTTAAGTAGAGAGATTCTGCGGCTCTGCCGAAGTGTCTGGTTCTACTGACTTCTAAAAAAGTTCTTAATAACTCGCTGTCCACACGTATCTCCAATAATTTTTGTCGTGATGATTTAAATGTTTTGTTTTACAGATTGTCAATGCTGTCTAATACTCCGCGCCATATAGAGTTGACCGTAATCAGTTAGGAGTGTGTCAGATGGCAGATAGCTTCATCACGACTAATCGTTTTTTTGATAATAAACATTACCCACGTGGCTTTTCTCGTCATGGTGATTTCACCATCAAAGAAGCTCAGTTGCTAGAACGTCATGGCCAAGCTTTCAATGAGCTTGATACAGGAAAACGCGCAGCGCAAACAGAAGAAGAAAAATTATTCGTCGCTGTTTGCCGTGGAGAGCGCGAACCTACAACCCTTGAAGAAAAGGTATGGGTGAAATATTCTAGCAGAATTAATCGTCCGAAGCGCTTCCATACACTATCAGGTGGTAAGCCACAGATAGATCCAACAGAAGACTATACCGATACGGATGATTAATTTCATTAGTATTAAAACAGTATAAGCATTAAAACAAATAGGGACTTCGGTCCCTTTTGTTGTTTATGTCTAATCATTAACTTTTGCCTTAATTCCTTCAGCTTACTTGTTTTTGCAAATGAAGCAATAACTTATCCATTGCTCGATACCCTAGCGCCTCTAGTAAATGTTCCCGTTGTATATTCGGTGAATAATTAAGATCTGCAATTGTTCTAGAAACTCTAAGAATTCTGTGCCAAGCACGAATAGATAGCCCTAGTTTATTAAGTGCATTCTCTAAAAATAGTGCATCCTCAGCGGCCAGTAGGCAGGTTTTTGTTGTTTCACTTGCGGTTAGCTGACTATTACTTTTACCAGCTCGATTGATTTGTTGGTTTCTTGCTTCAATAACTCGTAAGCGAATTTGTTTGCTAGTTTCGCCTTGATGCGTTTGCTGGCTTAAAGTACCTAGAGGGAGTAAAGGTATCTCAATAGAGAGATCAAACCTATCTAAGAATGGCCCTGAAACGCGTGATAAGTAACGTAGTACTTTTGCTGGAGAGGAACGACTCATTTCTCCTTGGTAATGCCCTGTGGGGCTAGGGTTCAGGGCGGCGATTAATTGGAAGTTAGCAGGAAAACACACCTTAGCCTTTGCTCTTGAAATGATAATTTGATGAGATTCTAGTGGTTCTCGTAAAGAGTCTAATACAGAGCGTGTGAATTCAGGTAATTCATCTAAAAATAATATACCGTGATGGGCGAGGGATATCTCTCCTGGCTTAGGTAATGAACCACCACCAATCAATGCGGTCATTGATGTATTGTGGTGAGGGCATCTAAATGGTCGTGTAGGCCACTTATCTATGGTTTCCATGGTTTGGCTAAGGCTATGTAATGCCATGACTTCTAGAGCTTCTTGAGGCGTTAAGGACGGCAGTAAAGTTATCAACCGGTGAGCTAACATAGTTTTACCTGTACCGGGAGGACCTAGCAATAATAAATTGTGCCCACCTGCAGCGCTGATTTCTAATGCTCGCTTTCCTTGCTCTTGGCCTATGATATCGCAAATATCGTTTTCATAGTCAGAGGGATAAGCATGTTGAATAACTTGTTGATTAGTCGATAGTGTACTTTTTTGATGCAAGTAATGACAAAGTTCCAGTAAAGATGTGGCAAAACTGACGCTGCTATCAGCTAATAAACTGAGTTGATATTGATTATCTTTCGATAGAATTAATTGCCTATTTTGACTTATTGCCGCTTGAGCGGCAGGGATCCCGCCGTTGACATAACGTATATCTCCGGAGAGCGCTAATTCACCAAGAAACTCATGGCGCTCTAATAACTGATCAGGAATTTGTCCGGATGCAGCAAGTATTGCAATCGCAATAGCTAAATCATAGCGACCACTTTCCTTCGGTAAATCTGCTGGCGCTAAGTTTACCGTCATCTTTTTTACAGGATATTCAAAGCCGCTATTAACCATAGCACTCCGTACTCTATCTCGCGCTTCTTTAACTGCCGTTTCTGGTAAGCCAACTAAAGTTAACCCCGGTAGTCCATTACTAATATGCGCTTCAACAGTGACAAGTGGAGCGTCTAATCCAATAGATGCTCGAGTGTAAACAATCGCTAACGTCATAAATCATCTCCTTGATTGGCTAGCATAATATTCTGTTATGGATTAGACGTATTTTCCTATTGCGATTCCGATATCTGCGAAGCGACTCGATAATTAAATTGTTTAATTGCACGATGTTTCATTTTTTTTCGAAGCGCTTTGAAGCCTTTAATTTAGCTAGTTACATTCATTTTATTTTTTGAATAATAATAGTTTCAACAGCAAATTGGTTAAATTAAGTTAATTTTTTGGATAGGCATGATGGCGTACATTTCGCTAAATCAGAGGCAGAGAGTTGAGCTGAATCATGGGTGAATATTATTGCTAATCGCTGGATTTTTACTTTATTAATAGTTGTTTAGTCTGAATTATTTGTAATTCATTGAATTTAAATGAGATAAAAAACTTAATCATTAAAAAAATAAATAAGGGTTGTCAAAGTAATTTTAAAATGATAACTCTTTAATAAAGATAACGATTAAAGTTGAAAAGATTAAACACATGAACAAATTCATCCAAGTGATTAGCCTAATTATTAGCGTGGTGGTGATTATTATCCCACCGTGCGGGGCTGCACTTGGACGACGAAGGCTGAAATAGTAGCCAAATCTTACGAGAACCCCGCACCGAAAGGCGCGGGGTTTTTTTTGACATAAAATTTATGCAAACCAACAAAGATAATAAAAACATAATAAATACAAGCAAATAAACAAAGGCAGATAGGTGATAAACATGAACGGAGCACAGTGGTTAGTTCAAGCATTAAGGACACAAGGCGTTGATACTGTTTTTGGATATCCAGGTGGCGCTATCATGCCTGTTTATGACGCATTGTACGATGGTGGCGTGGAACATTTGTTGTGTCGCCATGAGCAAGGTGCAGTTATCGCAGCCATCGGATATGCTCGTTCGACAGGAAAAACAGGTGTTTGCATTGCGACCTCAGGCCCTGGAGCAACAAACGTGATTACAGGGTTGGCTGACGCATTGCTCGACTCCGTCCCTGTTGTTGCTATCACAGGGCAGGTAGCTTCAGAGTTTATTGGTACAGATGCCTTTCAGGAAATTGATGTTTTAGGGTTATCTCTGGCCTGTACAAAACATAGTTTTTTGGTGGAATCCATAGAGGACTTACCTCGTATTCTCGCTGAAGCTTTCGCAATCGCAAATAGTGGGCGTCCTGGGCCAGTACTGATTGATATTCCGAAAGATATTCAGCTGCAACATGCAGATTTATCCCCCTATTTAATGCCTGTAGAGCAACAAGACTCGACTTCTGAGGATGCAATTCAGCAAGCAAGAATGCTGTTGGAGCAGTCAGAAAAACCAATGTTGTACATTGGTGGTGGAGTCGGGATGTCTGGGGCTGTAACTGAATTGAGAGCCTTTATCGAACAGACAAAGATCCCATCAGTTGTCACCTTGAAAGGTTTAGGTGCAGTGCATCCAGCAGATAAAAACTATCTCGGTATGTTGGGGATGCACGGTACGAAAGCTGCCAATATTTCAGTGCAACGTTGTGATTTACTCATCGCAGTTGGTGCGCGTTTTGACGATAGAGTCACAGGTAAATTAAACACGTTTGCTCCGAATGCGAAAGTTATTCATATCGATATCGATCACGTTGAATTGGATAAATTACGTCAAACTCATGTTGCACTATTGGGTGATGCGAAAGCGTTATTACCTCAATTGATGGTGACAAAAAATATCACGAGTTGGCAGGAAGAAGTTCAACAACTTAAGCAGGAGTTTGGTTGGCGTTATGACCACCCAGGTGAACCCATCTACGCCCCATTATTGCTGAAACAACTATCAGACAAAATGAAGCCCAATACTGTTGTGACAACAGATGTTGGCCAGCACCAAATGTGGTCTGCTCAACATATTGTTGTTGATGGACCAGAGAATTTTTTAACATCAAGCGGGTTAGGGACGATGGGCTTTGGGATCCCAGCAGCGGTGGGTGCGCAGGTTGCTCGCCCTGAAGATACCGTTCTTTGTATCTCTGGCGATGGCTCTTTCATGATGAATGTACAAGAACTAGGAACGATTAAACGCAAACAGTTACCCGTTAAGATTTTATTGTTAGATAACCAACGTTTAGGAATGGTTCGTCAATGGCAAGAGCTATTTTTCGAGCAACGCTACAGTGAAACCATTTTAACTGACAACCCAGACTTTGTTGCTTTAGCAAGCGCTTTTGGTATTCAAGGTCGCCGTATTACATGTAAATCAGAAGTGGACGCAGCACTCGATGAGCTACTGACAAGTGAAGGTGCGTTTTTATTACAGGTATCAATTAATGAATTAGAAAATGTCTGGCCATTGGTTCCACCAGGGGCTAGTAACGAAAAAATGATGGAGAAACCGTTATGATGCAGCATCAACTCTCGATATTAGCCCGTTTCCGCCCCGAGGTTTTAGAGCGTATTTTGCGAGTGACTCGCCATCGTGGATTTCGGATTAGTTCTATGAATGTGGATCAATTATCAGATAGTGATAATGTAAGTATCGAATTGACTGTCAGTAGCCAGAGACCGTTGGCACAGTTATGTGCACAGTTAACGAAGCTGGCTGATATCACTGAAGTTGAAATAAAACAACAAGAATCGCGACTATTACGCACACAAAGTGCAATGTAAGGAATAGATAAAATGACTAAGAAAGCTGACTTTATTTGGTTTAACGGTGAAATGACGCCATGGGCAGATGCTAAAGTTCATGTAATGTCTCACGCTCTGCATTACGGTACCTCCGTATTTGAAGGCGTCCGTTGCTATGATTCACACAAAGGACCTGTTGTTTTCCGTCATCGTGAACACATGCAGCGTTTACATGATTCTGCGAAAATTTACCGTATGCCAGTCAGCTACAGCGTCGATGAGTTAATGGAAGCTTGTCGTGCAACTCTGCGTAAAAATAACTTAGTCAGTGCCTATATTCGTCCATTAGTTTTCATTGGTGATGTGGGCATGGGCGTGAATCCACCAGATGGCTACAGTACTGATGTCATTTTAGCCGCATTCCCTTGGGGGGCGTATTTAGGTGAAGAGGCATTAGACCAAGGAATTGATGCAATGGTCTCTTCATGGAATCGTGTTGCACCAAATACTATTCCTACTGGTGCAAAAGCAGGTGGTAACTACCTATCTTCATTATTGGTTGGTAGCGAAGCGCGTCGTCATGGTTACCAAGAAGGTATCGCGCTGGATGTTCATGGTTATCTTTCTGAAGGCGCAGGCGAGAATATCTTTGAAGTGAAAGATGGCATTCTGTACACGCCACCGTTTACTTCATCAGCATTACCGGGGATCACCCGCGATGCCATTTTGACATTGGCGAAAGATATGGGAATCGAAGTGCGTGAACAAACGCTGTCTCGTGAATCTCTGTACTTAGCGGATGAAGTCTTTATGACAGGAACAGCTGCTGAAATCACTCCAGTTCGCAGTGTTGATGGTATCCAAGTTGGTATCGGTCGTTGTGGTCCTGTGACGAAGAAAATTCAGCAAGCATTCTTTGGTTTATTTAACGGTACAACAGAAGATAAATGGGGCTGGTTAGATCCAGTAAACCCTCAATAATTAAATACTATAAATTACAGGCGGTCGTTCCCCGCCTGTTTTAAAACTCGGGAGTTAAGATATGCCTAAGTACCGTTCAGCAACAACCACTCATGGCCGTAATATGGCAGGTGCGCGAGCATTATGGCGCGCGACAGGTATGACCGATGATGATTTTGGTAAGCCAATTATTGCCGTTGTAAACTCATTTACTCAGTTTGTTCCAGGTCATGTACATTTACGTGATTTAGGTAAACTCGTCGCAGAACAAATAGAACAAGCAGGCGGCGTCGCGAAAGAGTTTAACACTATTGCGGTGGATGACGGGATTGCGATGGGGCATGGCGGTATGCTGTATTCCTTACCTTCCCGAGAGCTAATTGCTGATTCTGTGGAATATATGGTGAATGCGCACTGTGCAGATGCCATGGTCTGTATCTCCAACTGTGACAAAATTACCCCAGGCATGTTAATGGCGTCTTTACGCCTGAACATTCCCGTGATCTTTGTTTCTGGCGGACCAATGGAAGCAGGAAAAACCAAGCTTTCAGATCAAATCATCAAACTTGACCTTGTGGATGCGATGATCCAAGGTGCAAACCCAAATGTCAGTGATGAAGATAGTGAAAAAATTGAACGTTCAGCATGTCCAACGTGTGGGTCATGCTCAGGAATGTTTACTGCGAACTCAATGAACTGTTTAACTGAGGCATTAGGTCTTTCTCAGCCAGGAAATGGTTCATTACTTGCGACTCACGCTGATCGTAAAACGTTATTTATCAACGCAGGTAAGCGAATTGTTGAACTGACTAAACGTTATTATGAGCAGAATGATGAGAGCGCATTACCGCGTAATATCGCAACAAAAGCCGCGTTTGAAAATGCGATGACATTAGATATCGCGATGGGTGGCTCCACAAATACTGTTCTGCATTTGCTGGCGGCTGCGCAAGAAGCGGAAGTGGATTTCACCATGGATGATATCGACCGCTTATCTCGCCAAGTCCCTCATTTATGTAAAGTTGCACCAAGCACCCAAAAATATCATATGGAAGATGTACACCGTGCTGGTGGCGTGATTGGTATTCTTGGGGAGCTGAGTCGTGCAGGTTTATTGCAGGAAGATGTGAAGAATATTTTAGGCCTTTCATTACCAGAAACATTGGCTCAGTACGATGTTATGTTGACGAATGATGAATCTGTAAGGTCTATGTTCTCAGCGGGACCTGCGGGTATTCGTACCACCCAAGCATTTTCTCAGAATTGCCGTTGGCCATCACTGGATACTGACCGTGAAAATGGTTGTATCCGTAACCTCGAACATGCTTATAGCTTGGATGGTGGCTTGGCGGTACTTGCTGGAAATATCGCTGAAGATGGTTGTATTGTGAAAACAGCAGGGGTTGATGAAGGTAGCTTAACTTTCCGTGGGCCTGCAAAAGTGTTTGAAAGCCAAGATGATGCGGTAGAGGCAATTTTAGGTGGAAAAGTTGTCGCTGGTGATGTTGTCGTCATCCGCTATGAAGGCCCTAAAGGCGGACCGGGTATGCAAGAAATGTTGTACCCAACTTCCTATCTGAAATCGATGGGATTAGGCAAAGATTGTGCACTGATCACCGATGGGCGTTTCTCCGGTGGAAGTTCAGGTTTATCTATCGGACATATCTCTCCTGAAGCGGCAAGCGGTGGATTACTGGCTCTGGTACAAGATGGGGATATTATCGATATCAATATTCCAAAACGTACCATGTCCCTAGATGTTAACGACAGTGAGCTGGCAAAACGTCGTGAAGCGGAATTAGCGCGTGGAGATAAAGCCTATACTCCGCGTAACCGTCAACGTGAGGTTTCTTTCGCTTTACGCGCTTATGCTTCTTTGGCGACGAGTGCGGATAAAGGCGCTGTACGCGATAAGTCTAAATTAGGAGGCTAATTGTGGCAGCCGCAAAACCATTACCAGCGGCACCGACAGGTGCCGACTATCTAAAGGCGGCGCTCAGTGCGCCAGTCTATGAAGCGGCGCAAGTGACACCGCTTCAGGAAATGAGCAAACTCTCTTCGCGTATGGGAAACACCATTTTAGTCAAACGCGAAGATAGACAGCCAGTTCATAGTTTTAAGTTACGTGGTGCTTACGCCATGATTGCAGGGCTGACTGAAGAGCAAAAAGCCAAAGGTGTAGTTACTGCATCAGCGGGAAACCATGCGCAGGGTGTTGCATTATCAGCTAATCGCGTCGGCATTAAAGCCAAGATTGTTATGCCGGTGGCAACCGCAGATATCAAAGTGGATGCTGTTCGCAGCTTTGGTGGAGAGGCTATTTTATACGGTGCAAATTTTGACGAGGCTAAAGCTCACGCGATTGAGATGGCAAAACGCGAAGGATATACCTTTGTACCACCGTTTGATCATCCGTCTGTGATAGCGGGTCAAGCGACTATTGCACTCGAGCTTCTTCAGCAGGATGCACACCTCGACCGTATTTTTGTGCCTGTTGGGGGTGGTGGATTGATTGCTGGCGTCGCTGTATTAATCAAACAGTTAATGCCTGAAATTAAAATTATCGGTGTAGAAGCTGAAGATGCAGCTTGTCTCAAAGCAGCATTAGAAGCTGGCCATCCAGTTGATCTCCCTCGTGTTGGTTTATTTGCGGAAGGCGTTGCCGTGAAACGCATTGGCGATGAAACCTTTCGACTATGCCAGCAGTATGTCGATGATGTGATCACGGTGGATAGTGATGCAATTTGTGCCGCACTGAAGGACATTTTTGAGGATGTGAGAGCGATTGCAGAACCTTCGGGGGCATTAGCGCTGGCGGGGCTGAAAAAATATGTTCAGCAACATAACATTAAAGGTGAAAGGCTGGCGCATATTCTGTCAGGCGCCAACATGAACTTCCATGGTTTACGTTATGTATCCGAACGTTGCGAATTAGGTGAACAACGAGAAGCGCTGCTTGCAGTGACTATTCCTGAACAGAAAGGCAGTTTTTTGCGATTCTGCCAATTGCTTGGTAACCGCTCAATCACTGAGTTTAATTATCGTTATACAGATGCTGATCCAGAGCGAGCCTGCATTTTTGTGGGTGTTCGCTTAAATGGCGGTGAACAAGAGCGGCATGACATCATTCAAGGGCTGCAAAATAATGGTTATGAAGTGGCTGATTTATCGGATGATGAAATGGCGAAGCTGCATGTGCGTTATATGATAGGTGGGCGACCATCGAAGCCATTAGATGAAAAATTGTATAGCTTTGAGTTTCCTGAATCTCCAGGGGCATTATTGAAGTTCCTAGAAACACTGGGAACTCACTGGAATATCACGCTATTTCATTATCGTAGTCACGGAACAGACTATGGGCGAGTGCTGGCGGCCTTTGAGCTTTCTGGTCCAGAAGTGCGCTTTGATCGCCATCTTGATGCACTAGGATATGAATATCATGATGAAACGGGAAATCCGTCATTCCGTTTCTTCCTAGCGCCGCAAGATAGCAAAAGAACATTAGATTGAGTGTTCTGGGAGCAATTCCCAAAATGCCTTAATTAATGGTTCACTTAGGCGTTTGCTGAGTAGGCAAACGCCAAGTTCAAATGGTTCTACCATCGAAATATTATCGAGTTGAGATACACGGCTACGGACAGGCTCGGGGCTATTATCAACGACGACACTTGGTATTAATGCAATACCACAGCCCAATGCCACCATAGACACAATGGCTTCATGACCCGAAACCGTCGCATAAATTACAGGGTTATGGATTCGATGACGCTTAAACCATAATTCAATACGTTTACGAGAAGGGCCATGTTCAGGAAGAATGAACGGTACCGTAGACCAATCCGGCTCCTCTTCAGTCACCATACTCCGTACTGCGCAAGGTAGTGATGGGGCAATAAGTACAAGGGGAATTTCCCCAATTTTGGCGAATCGCACGTTATCTGGCAATTTTTCAGGTTTACCTGCGATGCCTAAATCCGCCTCTTTGGTTTCGACTTTTTCAACGGCATCTGCGGCATCGCCCGTGGTGAGCTTTATTTCAACGAGCGGATGCAAAGCACGAAATTTATCAAGCACTTGAGGTAAATGACTATAAGCAGCAGTGACAGAGCAAAATAGGCGTAATTCACCGCTTAATGATGGACTTTGCTGATTAAGCGCATGCTTTAGCTGCTGATATTGCAACAATGTTTGTTGGGCAAACTGTTTGAGATGCTCACCCGCTTGGGTCAGTTTCACCGAGCGGTTATCACGGATAAATAGTGGATGACCCAGTTGATCTTCCAAACGCTGAATTTGTCTTGATAGTGTGGATGGACTGACATGCATGGCTTTTGATGTGCGACCAAAGTGGCAGCTTTCAGCTAAGTGCAAAAACAGTTGTAGATCACGAATATCCATTTTGCCCTCTGATGATACCTTGATTGACGTTGCAAATATTGCAACATTATATTGTTAATATATCAATTTAAGCAATGCTCATCATCGCATATAGTAAATCCATAACTGCTCAATAATGAGCAACAGGTAACGAAGTTGCCTGATAATACGAACACAACAGAACACTGACCGAATAATGGAGTAAGACCATGGCGAATTATTTTAATACATTGAATTTACGTGAGCAGTTAGCGCAATTAGGCAAGTGTCGTTTCATGAAACGCGAAGAATTTGCGGATGAAGCTGGCTATCTGAAAGGTAAAAAAATCGTCATCGTCGGTTGTGGTGCTCAAGGTCTGAACCAAGGTTTGAACATGCGCGACTCTGGTTTAGATATCGCTTATGCTTTGCGCCCAGAAGCGATCGCAGAAAAACGTGCATCATGGCGTAAAGCGACAGAAAATGGCTTCAAAGTTGGGACTTATGAAGAACTGATCCCTGAAGCAGATTTAGTTGTTAACTTAACGCCAGACAAACAACACTCTACCGTTGTTCGTGCGGTTCAGCCAATGATGAAACAAGGTGCTGCGTTAGGTTATTCTCACGGTTTTAACATCGTTGAAGTTGGTGAAGAAATCCGTAAAGACATCACTGTTGTGATGGTTGCTCCAAAATGTCCAGGTACCGAAGTTCGTGAAGAGTATAAGCGTGGCTTTGGTGTTCCAACGTTGATCGCAGTTCACCCTGAAAATGATCCGAAAGGTGAGGGTATGGCGATTGCGAAAGCATGGGCAGCAGCAACTGGTGGCCATCGTGCGGGCGTTCTAGAGTCCTCTTTCGTTGCTGAAGTTAAGTCTGACTTAATGGGTGAACAAACCATTCTGTGCGGCATGTTGCAGGCGGGGGCGCTACTGAGCTATGACAAAATGGTTGCCGATGGCGTAGAGCCAGGCTATGCAGGAAAATTAATTCAGTTTGGTTGGGAAACAATCACTGAAGCGCTGAAGCAGGGTGGTATCACTCTGATGATGGATCGCTTGTCTAACCCAGCGAAAATTCGTGCTTATGCTTTATCAGAGCAGCTGAAAACCATTTTAGCGCCACTGTTCCAAAAACATATGGATGATATTATTTCTGGTGAGTTTTCATCAACAATGATGGCGGACTGGGCGAATAATGATAAAAACTTACTGACATGGCGCGAAGAGACTGGTAAATCGTCTTTTGAAAACTACCCAGAATTTGCAGGTAAAATTGCAGAGCAAGAATATTTCGACCACGGTGTTCTGTTAGTTGCGATGGTTAAAGCGGGTGTTGAGTTAGCGTTCGATACTATGTTGGAAGCGGGTATCTTAGAAGAGTCAGCATATTATGAATCACTGCATGAGCTGCCATTGATTGCTAACACAATTGCACGTAAGCGTTTATATGAAATGAACGTGGTTATCTCGGATACTGCAGAGTACGGTAACTACCTGTTCTCATTCGCAGCAGTTCCAATGCTGAAAGAGTTTATGACCAAGTTACAAGCAGGTGATTTAGCGAAACCAGTTGCAGATAATGGGACAGATAACGCGCAATTACGTGATATCAACGAAGCTATCCGTAATCATCCTATTGAGAAAATCGGTAAGACTTTGCGTGGTTATATGACGGATATGAAGAAGATTTCTAGCGCACAATAATTCCTCGTCATCCTTCGTACTATAGGTGCGTTGGCTTCACTAAACTACCCTAGTCACATACTTTTGTATGCTCCTAGGGATAGTTTTGTTTACCGCCTTCCTCTAGTACAAATGATTTAGAGGAAGCTAATTGAGATTATTTTAAGTATAAAATTGAAGTCGTGCCATTTTATGGTGCGGCTTTTTTGCTTCTATAATCTTAATTACTTTAGATTGTCGACTGTTAGCTCAGTTATTTTTCTGTGAGGTTTGGTTTCTGCTACAATTCGGGTTGCATCTTTTAGCATTAGAGAGTGACGTAAAAAACCATGCGATTAAATCCTAGCCAGCAACAGGCAGTTGAATATGTAGATGGTCCGTGCCTTGTTTTGGCAGGGGCAGGCTCAGGTAAAACACGGGTTATTACCAATAAAATTGCGCATCTGATCCGCCATTGTGGTTATCAGCCTCGGCAAATTGCGGCAGTGACATTTACCAATAAAGCCGCGCGCGAAATGAAAGAGCGTGTGGGGCAAACATTAGGTAAAAAAGAAGCCCGAGGGTTAATCATTTCCACATTCCATACTTTGGGACTGGAAATTATCAAACGTGAATATAAAGCGTTAGGGATCAAAGCCAATTTTTCTTTGTTTGATGACCAAGACCAAATGGCGTTACTCAAAGAACTCACATTTGATCTGCTTGAGGAAGATAAAGATCTTCTTCAACAGCTGATCTCTGCGATCTCAAATTGGAAAAACGATCTGATCTCTCCGCAGCAAGTGGTCGGGCAAGCGAGAACTGAAAAAGAGCACCATTTTGCTGAGTGCTATCGTCGCTATGAGCTGCATTTAAAAAGCTGTAATGTCTTGGATTTTGATGACTTAATCAGCAAACCAACATTGCTGCTTTATCATAATGAAGAAGTCCGTGAGCGTTGGCAGCAAAAAATTCGTTATTTGCTGGTGGATGAATACCAAGATACGAACACCAGTCAGTATCAGTTAGTGAAATTACTCGTGGGCAGCCGTGCCCGCTTTACGGTCGTTGGTGATGATGACCAGTCTATTTATTCTTGGCGTGGTGCGAGGCCGCAAAACTTAGTGTTACTCAGCCAAGATTTTCCAAAACTGAATGTGATTAAACTGGAGCAAAATTACCGCTCATCAGGCCGTATTTTGAAAGCAGCCAACATTTTGATTGCTAATAACCCTCATGTCTTCGAGAAAAAATTATTTTCTGAATTGGGTTATGGGGCGCCATTAAAGGTGCTGACAGCCAATAATGAAGACCATGAAGCGGAACGCGTGATCGGTGAATTAATTGCTCACCACTTTATTAATAAAACCCAATATAAAGATTATGCGATCTTGTATCGAGGTAATCATCAGTCACGTATTTTTGAAAAAATGCTGATGCAAAACCGTATTCCTTACCGAATTTCGGGCGGGACATCCTTTTTCTCACGTCCTGAAATTAAAGATCTTTTAGCTTATTTGCGGGTGCTGACTAACCCTGAAGATGACAGTGCTTTTTTACGTATTGTGAATACGCCACGCCGAGAAATTGGCCCTAAAACTATCCAAAAATTGGGAGAATGGGCAAATCAGCGAGGCAAAAGCTTATATCACGCCAGCTTTGACTTAGGTCTGGAACAGACTTTAACAGGGAAAGGTTTGGAAGCGTTGCAGCGTTTCACTCATTGGATGGAAGGGATAGTCCGGATTTCGGAGCGTGAACCATTGATAGCGGTACGGGATCTTTTACGGGAAATGGACTACGAGAGTTGGTTGTATGAAACCTCAGCCAGTACCAAAGCCGCCGAAATGCGAATGAAAAACGTCAATCAATTGTTTACATGGATGAGCGAAATGATTGAAGGGGATGAGCTGAATGATCCAATGACGCTCAATCAGGTTGTCACTCGCTTTACGCTGCGCGATATGATGGAACGTGGAGAAGATGATGAAGATTCAGATCAAGTTCAGTTGATGACATTGCACGCATCTAAAGGTCTTGAATTTCCTTATGTTTTCTTAGTTGGAATGGAAGAGGGATTATTGCCTCATCAAAGTAGTATTGATGAAAATAATATTGATGAAGAGCGTCGACTGGCTTACGTGGGAATTACGCGAGCGCAGCGAGAGTTATTCTTTACTCATAGCCGCGAGCGTCGCCAATACGGCGAACTGATCCGCCCTGAACTGAGCCGCTTTTTGATGGAATTACCGCAAGATGATTTGGTGTGGGAGCAGCAACGAAAAGTGGTTACCGCCGAAGAGCGAATGCAAAAAGGGCAGTCCGCTTTAGCGGATATCAAGGCACGCTTGGGGCTAAATAAGAAAACCGATCAGTAGCGAAAGAGTTTAAGAGAGAGTTCCCACGACGAGGTGGGAACCTATCCTGATCAATTTAGAGCGATATCAATTGGAGCTATTACGCTCTTCTAAGGCCAGTTGCCAATTCACATACCCTTGCCACTGAACTTCTTGCTGTAAATTTTCAGCTCGTAAAGGGTGTTCCTCAAGCCAGCGGTATGGCAGTGCGATGGTTAAATCTTGCCCATTAGCGTTAAGGCGCAATGCTGGTAATGTATCGTCACGTCTACGGCTGGCAAAAATAATGGCTAGGCGCAATAAACGGCATAATGCGTAAGTTTGCTGAATAGGTAATGCATTTTGTTGGCTCAGCGAAGCGAGGTCTATTTGACCTTGCTGGTTCTTGAGAAGAACCGCGAGAAAGCGTTTTTGCGCTGGCGTGAAGCCTGGTAAATCAAGGTGAGTGATTAAATAACTTGCGTGCTCTGGGCCTTTGCGAAAATCAACACTCAGCCCAATCTCATGTAATGCACAAGCGCTGGATAATAAATCACGGCAACGGCTATCTAATTCCCACTCTTTGGCAACTTGCAGGTAGAAATGCTCAGCAAGCTGGCGCACGCGGCTAGCCTGTTCAATATCCACAAGGAAGCGACGCTGAATATTGCGTAGTGTGCGCGCGCGAATATCTTGCTCAATAGGCAGTTCAAGCATGCCATACACTAAGCCTTCGCGAAGAGCGCCGCCAGCTAATGTCATATTTTCGATATTCAGTGCTTTGAAAATTGCGATCAGGATCGATAAGCCACTTGGGAAAACGAGGGCACGTTCAAACGTGAGGCCCTCGATTTCAAGCTCTTCTAATTTATGGCACTGGATAGCTTTGTGCTTCAGCTGCTGTAATTTACTCAGGGTGATGAGTTCATCCATCCCTTGAGCAATCATGATTTCCTGAATCGCTTGTACAGTACCCGATGCGCCGACACAAATTTTCCACCCGTGATTCTTAAGGACATCAGCGATAGGCGCAATGACGTGTTGAGCTGCCGCTTCGGCTTGAGCGAAGTTTTCTTCTGTTAGCGTTCTGTCGCTAAAGTAGCGTTCAAGCCAAGTCACACAGCCCATTTCGAGGCTATAAAGTAGCTGAGCTTTCGCGCCTGTACCGGTGACAAGTTCGGTACTGCCGCCCCCGATATCGACCACTAAGCGTTGCTCTGGTCCGCCAGTTGTATGGGCGACGCCTTGATAAATCAAGCGAGCTTCTTCTTCTCCTTGGATTACTTTTACGGGATTTCCGAGGATTTGGCTGGCTTTCTCAATAAAGACATCGGCATTTTTAGCAAGGCGTAATGTCGCGGTTGCCACAACTCGAATTTGCGAGTTAGGAATATCTTGCAGATGTTCTGAGAAGAGACGCAGGCATTGCCAGCCTCGTTCCATGGCTTGCTCAGATAAAATATTATCTTTATCTAAACCCGCAGCCAGACGAACTTTCCGTTTAACCCGAGAAATAATCTGAATGCTACCTGCAGTTTCGCGAACAACCAGCATATGAAAGCTGTTGGAACCCAAATCGATAGCGGCATACAGAGAAGAAGATTTCAGCATAGGGTATTTACTCAGCCTGCACGTTTATGGTTATTACGTGGGCCATTATGGCGACGCGGCGCATTAGAATTGCGGCGTGGACCACTTGGGCGCGGACGGTGGCGGCGTTTTGGTGCCGGCAGGTCGCTCAGCAGTGCATCACTGTTATATTTACTGACAGGGATGGAGTGCTGAATATACTCTTCGATTGCAGGTAAGTTTAGTGCGTATTCTTCACACGCTAAGCTGATAGAATTTCCGCTTTCACCCGCACGACCTGTACGTCCAATACGGTGTACATAGTCTTCGCAATCGTCAGGTAAATCATAGTTAAATACATGAGTTACTGATGGAATATGTAATCCACGAGCAGCAACGTCAGTCGCAACCAAGATATCAATTTGACCTTGAGTGAACTGCTCTAAAATGCGCAGACGTTTTTTCTGTGCGACATCGCCAGTTAATAACCCGACACGGTGGCCATCGGCAGCAAGGTGAGCCCAGATATCATCACAACGATGCTTTGTATTGGCGAAAATAATGCAGCGCTCAGGCCACTCTTCTTCGAGTAGCGTTTGTAGTAGGCGCATTTTTTCTTCGTTGGATGGATAAAATAACTCTTCTTTAATACGGTGACCGGTTTTTTGTAGTGGTTCAACTTCCACATATTCCGGGCTGTTCATTTGTTCGAACGCTAATTCTCTCACGCGGTAAGAGAGTGTTGCGGAGAACAGTAAGTTGAGTCGGTCTGCTGCGCCAGGCATACGGCGGAATAACCAACGAATATCTTTAATAAAACCGAGGTCGTACATACGGTCAGCTTCATCCAAAACAACAACTTGGATAGCTGCTAAATCAACGTGACCTTGTTTTGCATAATCAATAAGACGACCGGTTGTTCCAATAAGGATATCAACGCCGTTTTGTAATACGCGTAATTGCTCGTCATAGCCATCACCACCATAGGCTAGACCCATTTTCAAACCAGTGTACTCGGCCAGCTCTTTAGCATCTGAGTAAATCTGTACGGCTAATTCACGAGTAGGAGCCATGATCAGCGCACGTGGCTGATTGGTTTTTTTCCCCTCGATTGCCGGGTGAGTTAAGAGAAAATGAAATGTAGACGTTAGGAATGCTAACGTTTTACCTGTACCTGTTTGTGCTTGCCCCGCAACATCTTTGCCTTCGACAGTATAAGGCAGGGTAGACGCCTGAATAGGCGTGCAAAAGTTGAAGCCTTTTTTATTAAGTGCTTCAATGACTTTTGGGTGCAATGCGAAGTCGGAAAACTTCTTTTCTGTCAAGTGTGCTTTACTCATAGTATGTTAGAATATCAGTTATCGGTTGGTTTACGAAAGCGTATCTTTTGAAATAAAGCATACTGCTGCCAATTAATGTTACACTATGTCTGTAAAAATGATCCTTTGGAGTACAACATGAGCGACAAAATTAAACATATTACTGATGCAAGTTTTGAGTCAGACGTTCTAAATGCAAGTTCACCTGTTTTAGTCGACTTCTGGGCTGCATGGTGTGGACCTTGTAAAATGATCGCGCCAATCCTTGATGAAGTTGCTGAAGAATATACAGGCAAAGTGACTATCGCAAAACTGAATATTGATGATAATCCAGCGACTGCCCCAAAATTTGGTATTCGCGGTATCCCTACACTGTTATTATTCAAAAACGGCAGTGTAGCTGCAACTAAAGTTGGTGCTTTATCTAAAACTCAACTGAAAGAATTTCTAGACGAAAATCTGTAAGTTATAGCTTTATATAAGCCAAAACGTTTAGCGGCGCATTTATTTTATATAGAGAGTCGCTAGACGTCCCCATTTAAGCATGATAAGTTATCCGCATTCCTCATAGAGTACCCATAAGAATTACCTTGTTTTCCTTTGCTCTTTTCTGAAACGTCTAGCTTGCAGTTCTGTTCAATGCCAATTTTAGTTACTGACTATTAATCTAAAGTTGATAATTCATGGTTGTATCACTGTGACTTAAGTCTTGAGTAAATAAATGGGCTGTATTAGGGATAAGATGTTGTCCTAAAATGTATAAAAAACTATTGCTAATATTGATTACGTTTCTAATAATATGCGGCATGTCATCTTGATGATTACAACGCTTTCGTTAGTCACAACACCTTCACAGCAATATTAGTTGTAGCTAGCACAAATTTTAATGCATTGTTGTTGGTTATGAGTTCATATCTATCAACAGGGCACTATAAAGTTAAACTGGCGCTTCATAGGTTCACTATACTAAATAGGTTCACTATAAAAGTTGCCTCCAATTTACGTTCATAGTTCGAGAAATACCCCGAGTTAAAGAACCCACCATTATGAATCTTACCGAATTAAAAAATACGCCAGTATCAGAACTGATTACGTTAGGCGAAAACATGGGGCTAGAGAACTTAGCCCGTATGAGAAAGCAGGATATTATTTTCTCAATTTTGAAGCAGCATGCTAAAAGTGGAGAAGATATTTTCGGCGATGGCGTACTGGAAATATTGCAGGATGGATTTGGTTTCCTCCGTTCAGCAGACAGTTCTTACCTCGCAGGCCCTGATGATATCTATGTTTCCCCTAGCCAAATTCGCCGCTTTAACCTACGCACCGGCGACACCATTTCAGGAAAAATTCGTCCCCCGAAAGAAGGTGAACGCTATTTTGCACTCTTGAAAGTTAACGAAGTTAACTTTGACAAACCTGAAAACGCCCGCAGCAAAATCCTTTTTGAAAACTTAACCCCACTGCATGCCAATAATCGTCTGCGCATGGAGCGTGGTAACGGTTCTACTGAAGATTTAACGGCACGTGTATTGGATTTAGCCGCACCTATCGGTCGTGGACAGCGTGGTTTGATCGTTGCACCACCGAAAGCGGGTAAAACCATGTTACTGCAAAATATTGCGGCTAACATTGCCCATAACTACCCTGACTGCGTATTGATGGTTCTACTGATCGATGAGCGTCCAGAAGAAGTTACTGAGATGCAACGCTTAGTGAAAGGTGAAGTTATTGCTTCAACGTTTGATGAGCCAGCTGCGCGTCACGTCCAAGTTGCTGAAATGGTTATCGAGAAAGCGAAACGTCTGGTTGAGCATAAAAAAGACGTTATCATTTTACTGGATTCTATTACTCGTCTTGCTCGTGCATACAACACCGTCGTTCCTTCATCAGGTAAAGTATTGACTGGTGGTGTGGACGCAAACGCATTACATCGTCCAAAGCGTTTCTTCGGTGCTGCTCGTAACGTCGAAGAAGGTGGTAGCTTGACTATCATCGCGACCGCATTGGTTGATACCGGTTCGAAAATGGATGAAGTGATTTACGAAGAATTTAAAGGAACAGGTAACATGGAATTACACCTGTCCCGTAAAATTGCTGAAAAACGTGTTTTCCCTGCGATTGATTACAACCGCTCTGGTACACGTAAAGAAGAGCTGCTCACCTCCCAAGATGAGCTGCAAAAAATGTGGATCCTGCGTAAGATTATTCACCCAATGGGCGAAATCGATGCAATGGAATTCCTCATCAGCAAATTAGCAATGACTAAGACTAACGAAGAGTTCTTTGATTTTATGAAAAGAGCATAGTCTCGTTAGGATTATGAGTATAGAAATAGGCGCTCTAATTAGGGCGCCTATTTTTTTATCAGTGAACAGTGAACATTCACAAAATAATAGTCTTTATTATTTATCAACATAAGCATGAATTACTTTCTTGATGAGTAAAATGAAATAATCAACGGATGCTAGCTTATTCTTTATAAGATGGTATTTTTTACATTAATTTTTATACTTAGATTTATCCAATAACTGATATTTACTCATTCATATGAAAAGTGATAGTGATGGTCGGTTAATATGTTGGAGATTGTTTTTATGGCATGCATCTTGCAGTGTTAAGAGATAAAATCTTTAAGGTGAGTTTGTAACGCAAAACTATATCGTCGTATTGGCTTTTTCGGCATGTTTTGTGCATATCAAAACGCAGGAAATCTGTTTTAGAGTACCATTTTTTGTTCGAATACTATGTGGCGGCAGTAATTTATCACAGCAACCAAAAGTTTTAGTGTTTAAAAGTTGGATAGAAATATAAGAGAGTAGAACAGTGGATAGCACACACTTTGTAAGTAATCTCTTCTATGTCTTTTTGTTTACCTTAGCTTTTATTTTTGTCGCGCGTATTGTGGCGAAAAAAATTGGCTTGGTTGATAAACCGAATTTCAGGAAGAAACACGTAGGATTGGTTCCTCTCGTTGGAGGGATCTCTGTTTTCTTTGGCGTTTGCTTCGCGTTTATGATCACGGAAGAATACATTCCCCATAAGTGGCTATATATTGCTTGTGCGGGGCTCTTAGTGTTCGTTGGTGCTCTGGATGATAGGTTTGATATCAGCGTGAAATTACGCGCTGGGGTTCAAGCTATCGTCGCTGTCGTCATGATGACAGCGGGTGGGTTGTCGTTAAAGTCTCTAGGCCATGCATTTGGTCCTTGGGAACTGGTACTTGGGCCATTTGGTTATATCGTCACCTTATTTGCCGTTTGGGCTGCGATCAATGCCTTCAACATGGTCGATGGCATCGATGGCTTATTAGGCGGATTGTCCTCGGTTTCCTTTGGAGCCCTTGGTTTCTTACTGTATCAAAATGGTAACTATGCGTTAGCGTTTTGGTGTTTTGCATTTATAGCGGCTATTCTTCCTTATATCCTCATGAATATGGGCGTTTTAGGGCGTCGCTTTAAAGTGTTCATGGGTGATGCGGGAAGTACGTTGATTGGCTTTACCATTATTTGGATCCTTGTTGCTTCAACACAAGAAGATGTTCATCCAATAAACCCTGTGACTGCATTATGGATTATTGCTATTCCGCTTATGGATATGGTGGCAATTATGTACCGCCGAATTCGTAAAGGTATGAGTCCATTTTCACCGGATCGTCAGCATATTCATCACTTGATTATGCGCTCAGGTTTTACCCCGAAAGGGGCATTTGTAATCATCACATTGGCTGCGGCAGTTCTTGCGTGTATTGGTATTATTGGCGAGCGCCTTTCATTCGTTCCTGAATGGGTAATGTTGGCATTATTTTTGCTTGTATTTATGATGTATGGTTACTGCATCAAGCGAGCATGGAAAGTCGCCCGTTTTATCAAGCGAATTAGACGTCGTGCGCGTAAGAGTGCGGTCCGGTAACGACAAACGAACTATAGAGGTTCTGTGCAGTGAATAACTCAGAAACGCAACCTAATCAACATCAAACCTCGCTTGAAGCGGAGTTAGATATTCGTGATTTATGCCGTTCACTATGGCAGGGTAAAATTTGGATCGTCGCATGTGCAGTGATTTTTGCTGCGATTGCACTGGGAGCATCCTATTTTATGCAGCCGAAGTGGAGTACAACGGCTATCACGGATTTACCGACTGTGAACAATCTGGGAAGTTATTATTCTCAGCAACAATTTCTGCGCAACCTTGATTCTCGTATTAATGCGGTGGGGCAAGAAGGGCAACTACCAACGATTGCCAAAGAAGCTTATGAAGAATTTACCAAACAATTAGGTTCTTACGATACTCGCCGCCAATTTTGGTTAGGTACTGAGTATTATAAGCAACGCTTGGAAAATGACCCGAAAGCGGATGCGGCATTGTTAGATGAACTGATCAACAATATCGAATATACGCCAGCTGATGCACTCAAAAACCCAACAGATAGCGTGAAGTTAGTGGCTGAAACAGCAACAGACAGCAATCAACTGTTACGTGAATATATTGAGTTTGCTAATCAGCGTGCAACCACAAATTTGAATGATGAATTGAAAGGGACTTGGGCAACCAAAACCCAATCAATGAAAGCGTTAGTTAAACGTGAAGCGATGGTAGCAACCGCAGCATATGACCGTCGTCTAAATAGCCTTGAACAAGCTCTTAAAGTGGCGGAAAAGCAAGGTATTTCACGTAATCAAACGACTGCGCCAGTGGATGAAATTCCTGACTCAAAAATGTTCATGTTAGGTGTTCCATTACTGCAAGCTCAAATTGAGACGTTAAAAGCCACAGGTCCAGATTTTGATACAGATTATGATCAGAATGTGGCGATGTTATCGACGCTGAATGTTGAACCTGTTCTTCAAGATAATTTCCATGCGTATCGTTATCTGCGAACGCCTGAAGATCCAATCAAACGCGATAGTCCGCGCAGAGCATTTATTGCTGTTCTGTGGGGTGCAATTGGTATGTTAGTAGGTGCCGGAGTGGTACTGTCTCGCCGTCGCCCATCGTAATGTCACATTCGCCACCGGCAGCAAGGTCGGTGGCGAAATAGCATCATTAAAACTAAAGAAAGCAGTAAACTGCGAAGAAAATATAAGAGAGTCACTGTGAAAGTATTGACTGTATTCGGCACACGGCCTGAAGCCATTAAAATGGCTCCATTGGTTCATGCTCTTGCTGATGATGCAGACTTTGAAGCGAAAGTGTGTGTCACCGCTCAGCACCGTGAAATGCTAGATCAAGTACTGAACTTATTTGAGATCACGCCCGATTATGATCTCAACATTATGAAACCAGGTCAGGATTTAACCGATATTACTTGCCGTATTCTGGAAGGATTAAAGGCAGTATTTGCGGATTTCCAACCGGATGTTGTCCTTGTGCACGGCGATACTGCCACAACAATGGCAACCAGTCTTGCGGCATTCTACCATCGCATCCCAGTTGGGCATGTTGAAGCTGGACTGCGCACAGGAAACCTCTACTCACCATGGCCAGAAGAAGGTAACCGTAAAATTGCGGGGCACCTTGCTCAGTACCATTTCGCGCCGACAGAAAATTCGCGCCAAAACTTACTCAACGAATCTATTCCCGATAGCCATATTTCGGTGACTGGTAATACAGTCATTGATGCGCTGTTGTGGGTCAAAGAGAAGGTCATGGGTAACCAAAATATGATGGCTGAATTAGCCGGAAATTACCCATTTATCGATCCAAGCAAAAAAATGCTGCTTGTGACTGGTCACCGCCGTGAAAGTTTTGGTGGCGGTTTTGAGCGTATTTGCCATGCCTTAGCGGATATCGCTCAAGCGCATCCTGATGTTCAAGTGGTTTACCCTGTTCACTTGAACCCAAATGTGAGTGAACCAGTAAAACGAATTCTGCATGGCATTGATAATATTATCTTAATTAGTCCTCAGGAGTATCTGCCGTTCGTCTATTTGATGAACCACGCGTATCTGATTTTAACGGATTCCGGCGGTATTCAAGAAGAGGCGCCATCTTTAGGCAAACCTGTTTTAGTTATGAGAGATACCACCGAACGCCCTGAAGCGGTTGATGCAGGGACAGTTCGTTTAGTGGGAACAGATACACAAACCATTGTAAATGAAGTTAATCGGTTACTGACAGATGAAGCGGAATATCACGAAATGAGCCGCGCACATAACCCGTATGGTGATGGTCATGCTTGTCAGCGTATTCTTGCAGCATTAAAAAGCAATCAGGTGAAATTATGAGTTTTGAAACTATTTCTGTTATCGGCCTCGGTTATATCGGTTTACCAACAGCGGCAGCCTTCGCATCTCGTAAGAAGCAGGTTGTCGGCGTAGATGTCAACCAGCATGCTGTTGACACTATCAATCAAGGTAAAATCCATATTGTGGAACCTGAGCTGGACGTTGTGGTGAAAAAAGCGGTTGAAGAAGGTCACTTAAAAGCCTTCACCAAGCCACAACCTGCAGACGCATTCCTGATTGCTGTTCCTACGCCATTCAAAGGTGAACACGAGCCTGATTTGGTGTACGTGAAAGCGGCAGCTGAATCTATCGCGCCAGTCCTGAAGAAAGGTGACTTAGTGATTCTGGAGTCCACGTCTCCAGTGGGTACGACTGAGCAAATGGCACAGTGGTTAGCAGCCGCTCGTCCTGATTTGACCTTCCCTCACCAAGCAGGTGAAGAAGCAGATATCGACGTAGCATACTGCCCTGAGCGCGTACTGCCAGGCCAAGTGATGGTTGAATTGATCAAAAACGACCGTGTTGTCGGCGGGATGACACCGAAATCTTCACTGCGTGCTAGCGAACTGTACAACATCTTCTTAGAAGGTGAGTGTGTAATCACTAACTCAAGAACGGCTGAAATGTGCAAGTTAACGGAAAACAGCTTCCGTGACGTTAACATCGCATTTGCTAACGAATTATCGCTGATTTGTGCAGACCAAGATATCAATGTTTGGGAACTGATTAGCCTTGCAAACCGTCACCCTCGCGTGAATATTTTGCAACCGGGCCCTGGCGTTGGCGGTCACTGTATCGCGGTCGACCCGTGGTTTATCGTGGCTCAAAGTCCAAAACAATCTCGTTTAATCCACACTGCGCGTTTAGTTAACGATGGCAAGCCAATCTGGGTTGTTGATCAAGTGAAAGCGGCCGTGGCTGATTGCTTAGTGGAAACTGGCAAAAAAGCGAATGAAATCAAAATCGCATGTTTCGGTTTATCGTTCAAACCAAACATCGATGACCTGCGCGAAAGCCCAGCAATGCACATCACCAAGATGGTTGCGAACTGGAACCCAGGTAAAACATTTGCGGTGGAACCGCATATTCACGAGTTACCAACAGCACTGAAAGGTATTGCTGAACTGGTTTCTATTGAAACGGCCGTGAGCGAAGCGGATGTGATCCTGATGTTAGTCGACCATAACCTGTTTAAAGGTATCCAAGGTTCTGCTATCCCACAAAAATGGGTTGTGGATACAAAAGGAGTATGGCGTTGAAACGTATTTTAATTACAGGCGGAGCCGGCTTTATCGGCTCCGCTGTTGTTCGTCATGTGATTGAAAACACAAAAGACCACGCGATTGTGGTTGACTGTTTAACCTACGCGGGCAATTTAGAGTCATTAGCGGAAGTCGCCAATAGCGAGCGTTATGCTTTTGAACAAGTGAACATTTGTGACCGTGCTGCATTGGATAAAGTGTTTGCTGAACACAAACCTGATGTTGTGATGCACTTAGCGGCAGAAAGCCACGTTGACCGTTCAATTGATGGCCCTGCAGCATTTATCGAAACTAACATCGTGGGTACTTACACCTTGTTAGAAGCGGCGCGTCATTACTGGTCTGCACTTGAAGATAGTAAAAAAGCGGCTTTCCGTTTCCATCACATTTCAACTGATGAAGTGTATGGCGACTTGGAAGGTCCAGATGGCTTCTTTACGGAAACTACACCGTATGCACCAAGCAGCCCATATTCAGCCTCAAAAGCGTCTAGCGACCACTTAGTACGTGCGTGGCAGAGAACGTATGGTTTACCGACCATGATCACCAACTGCTCAAATAACTATGGCCCATATCACTTCCCTGAGAAGTTGATCCCATTGATTATTTTGAATGCGATTTCCGGTAAGCCACTGCCAGTGTATGGCAAAGGCGAACAAATTCGCGACTGGCTGTTTGTGGAAGACCATGCGCGTGCGTTGCATTTAGTGGCGACTCAAGCACAGCCGGGTTCAACCTACAATATTGGTGGTCATAACGAGCGTCGTAATATTCAAGTGGTTGAAACAATTTGCGAATTACTTGAAGAGCTGCACCCGCAGAAACCTCAAGGGGTTGCTCATTACCGCGACTTAATCACGTATGTGAAAGACCGCCCTGGTCACGATATGCGCTACGCCATTGACGCCGATAAAATTGAGCGTGAATTAGGCTGGACACCAGAAGAGACGTTTGAATCCGGGATCCGTAAAACGGTTCTGTGGTATTTAAACAATGAAACTTGGTGGCGCCGTGTGCAAGATGGCTCCTATACTGGTGAACGTCTAGGCTTGGGCAGCTAGGAGGCAATATGAAAGGTATTATTCTGGCTGGTGGTTCGGGAACGCGTTTGCACCCGATCACTCGCGGCATCTCAAAACAGTTGCTGCCGATTTATGACAAGCCAATGATTTATTATCCGCTGTCGGTATTAATGCTGGCAGGGATCCGTGAAATTTTGGTCATTTCGACTCCCGATGATCTGCCGATGTTCCAGCGTTTATTGGGTGATGGTCATGAATTTGGTATTGAACTGAGCTATGCAGAGCAGCCATCTCCTGATGGGCTCGCTCAAGCATTCATCATTGGTGAAGAGTTCATTAATGGGGACTCTTGCTGCTTAGTGCTTGGAGACAATATTTTCTTCGGTCACTCATTCAGCCCTAAATTAATGTCAGTCGCCGCACGTCAAAAGGGCGCGACGGTATTCGGCTACCAAGTAATGGATCCTGAGCGTTTTGGTGTGGTGGAATTTGATGACAACTTCAAAGCGTTGTCTATCGAAGAGAAACCAAAACAGCCAAAATCAAACTGGGCAGTGACGGGTTTATATTTCTATGATAACCAAGTGGTTGATTTTGCTAAGCAAGTAAAACCTTCCGAACGTGGTGAACTAGAAATTACCTCCATCAACCAAATGTATTTAGAGCGCGGTGAGCTTAGCGTTGAGCTGCTCGGTCGTGGCTTCGCTTGGTTAGATACGGGAACCCATGACAGCTTAATTGAAGCCGGAACATTTGTTCAGACCGTTGAGAAACGTCAAGGCTTTAAAGTGGCTTGTTTAGAAGAGATTGCATGGCGTAATGGCTGGTTGTCTGACGACCAAGTTAAAGAAGCCGCCGCTCGCCTGAATAAAACAGGTTATGGCAAATACTTAGAGGACTTACTTCGTGTCCGTCCGCGCCAATATTGATCCCCTAGATTGGGAATCTGATTTTTTCAAACGTTCAACGGCGAAACTGGATTTCGCCGCGACTGATGCGCAAATTATTCTTTCTTATCAACTGGATAAGTTTGATGTTGTGCAAGCGAAAGTTGCGGCATCTGAGACAGCTAAAATCGATGAGCTAGCCAGTATGGGGTTCAGTTTCGTTGAAGGCGAAATTGATTTTGCGTTAACGGTTGGCACAGAAAATGCTTATCTAAACACAGCGTTATCAGAGACGGATAATGTGGTTGTTGCACAAACAGGGGATATTGTTTCTCTGCGCGACACTGCCGCCTCTGTGTTTAGTAACAGCCGCTTTAGAACCCCTTGGTACCATGAAGGGGACAGCGGTCGGTTTTATGCATTATGGATAGAAAAAGCTGTTCTTGGCACCTTTGACCACACCTGTTTACTCCTTAGAGGTAATGCAGGTGATATTTTAGGTTTCGTTAGCCTACGTAGCCTTGATGCAGATACAGCCAGAATTGGGCTATTAGCGGCAACGCCAAATGCAACAGGACGCGGTATCGGTCGGAAATTAATGTCAGCAGCGTATCAATGGTGTGTGCAACACCAAAAAAGACAGTTAAATGTTGCCACGCAAATGAGCAATGTTGCGGCGTTAAATCTTTATTCACGTAGCGGTGCGGCAATCGCCAGCACAGCATATTGGTTATACAGGGGACAACATGATTCCATTTAATAAACCACCCGTTGTAGGTACTGAAGTTGAGTATATGAAGCAGGCCATGGCAAGTGGCAAACTGTGCGGGGATGGTGGTTTCACTAAGCGTTGTGAAGAGTGGATGGAGAAACGTTTTAACTGTCCGAAAGTCCAGTTAACACCGTCTTGCACCGCTTCATTAGAAATGGCAGCGATCCTGATTGATATTAAGCCGGGCGATGAAGTCATCATGCCAAGCTTTACCTTCGTATCGACCTCTAACGCATTCGTGTTACGTGGCGCCAAAATTGTGTTCGTGGATATTCGTCCAGATACGATGAATATCGATGAAACCAAGATTGAAGCGGCAATCACTGATCGCACACGTGCAATTGTTCCTGTTCACTACGCAGGCGTGGCTTGTGAAATGGACACCATCATGGCTATCGCGAAGAAACACAATTTATTTGTGATTGAAGACGCGGCACAAGGCGTGATGTCTACCTACAAAGGTAAAGCACTGGGTACCATCGGCCATATTGGTTGCTATAGCTTCCATGAAACTAAAAACTACTCTTCAGGTGGTGAAGGTGGTGCGACTTTAATCAATGATAAAGCGTTGATTAACCGTGCAGAAGTGATCCGTGAAAAAGGCACAAACCGCAGCCAATTCTTCCGTGGTCAAGTGGACAAATATACCTGGCGCGACATCGGTTCAAGCTACCTGTTATCTGACTTACAAGCTGCCTATTTATGGGCGCAGTTAGAAGAAGCAGACAAAATCAACGAACGCCGTTTACTGCTGTGGGATCGCTATTATCAAGCGTTACAACCGCTGGTAGCTGCAGGTCGTTTAGTGTTAGCCACCGTGCCGGAAGATTTGAAACATAATGCCCATATGTTCTATATCAAACTCAAAGATGTGGAAGAGCGCACTGAGTTTAATGAATATATGAAATCTCATGGTATTTTGACGGTATTCCACTATGTGCCACTGCACACCAGCCCTGCTGGAATGGAATTCGGTTATTTCCACGGTGAAGATAAATACACTTCGGTTGAAAGTGACCGTTTAGTGCGTCTGCCAATGTTCTACAACATGACAGACGACGAGCAACAAGTGGTTATTGAGCGAATCAAAGCGTTCTTTGCCTAATGTCTCTCGCTAAAGCATCGGTTTGGACTGCTGGGTCTACCCTGATTAAAATCGGGGTGGGCCTGTTGATCGTGAAATTATTTGCAGTCTCATTTGGCCCAAGTGGTGTCGGGCTGGCGGGGAACTTCCGCCAATTAATTACTGTGCTAGGCGTATTGTCTGGCGCAGGGATTTTCAATGGCGTCACAAAATATGTGGCAGAACACCATCAAGATCCGCAGAAATTACGGGCTGTACTGGGAACGTCTTCAACGATAATCCTCGGATTTTCAACGTTACTGGCGATTATTTTCTTACTATGTAGTACCCCAATCAGTGCCGCGTTATTTGACAGTGAGCAATACAGCAATGTGATCCGCATGGTTGCCTTGATTCAAATGGGTATCGCATATGCGAACTATTTCTTGGCGATTTTAAAAGGTTATCGAGACGCTGCTGGGAATGCGACGGCCATCATTTTTGGTAGCATAATCGGCGTAGTCGCCTATTATTTATGCTATCTAATGGGTGGCTATGATGGTGCACTCGCAGGGTTAGCATTGGTTCCTGCGTTGGTGGTATTGCCTGCGGCAGGTATGGTTATTCGACGTAAACAGTTTGCGTTGTCATCCCTCAAACCTGCGTGGGATAAAGCCATTGCCACTAATCTGGGTAAATTCACTATCATGGCGATGTTGACGGCGATTACGCTGCCAGTCGCCTATATCATGATGCGAAATTTACTGGCACAGACTTATAGCTGGGATGAAGTGGGGTTATGGACGGGCGTCACCACGATTTCGGATGCCTATTTACAATTTATCACAGCAACATTTTCGGTCTATTTGCTGCCGACGTTATCCCGTTTACAGCATAAAAATGAAATTTCTGCCGAAATTGTTAAGGCATTGAAGTTTGTATTACCTGCTGTTGCCGCCGTGAGCTTTACGGTTTGGCTGCTGCGTGATTTTGCGATTTGGCTGCTGTTCTCAAAAGAGTTTACAGGGATGAGAGACCTGTTCGCTTGGCAGCTGGTCGGCGACGTATTGAAAGTGGGTGCTTACGTCTTTGGTTATCTGGTCATCGCGAAAGCGGCACTGCGTTTTTATGTTCTTACGGAAGTGAGCCAATTTGTTCTGTTAACGGGCTTTGCCCATTGGTTTATTCCTGAACATGGCGCCGTGGGAGCGACACAAGCCTATATGGCGACCTATATCGTATATTTTACTCTCTGTTGTTGCGTATTTTTGATCTACCGTAGGCGAGCATGACAACCTTAATACATGTACTGGGATCTGATCTCCCGCATCATAATCAGACGGTTTTAACGTTTTTTAATAACGTTATTTGCCAAGAGATGGCACCGTCACAAAAGCCGCATTTTATGGTGGTGAGCCAGGATGCGCAGCTTGCTGCTGCCTATCCGATGCTTGAAATTGAAGTTTTTGACAGCAAACAATCTATTGCAGATAGCGTAATTCGTCGCGCGAAAGCGGAACGTCGGACACGCTTTTTCTTCCATGGGCAATTTAATGCGCCAATTTGGTTAGCACTGCTTTTTGGCAAGATAAAATCCCATCAATTTTGGTGGCATATTTGGGGGGCTGATCTCTATGAAGAATCTAGCTCGCTGAAATTTAAGCTATTTTATATTCTACGTCGTCTGGCACAAAAGAAAGTGGGGCACGTTTGTGCAACGCGGGGAGATTTGTGCCGTTTCCAGCAGTCGAATCCTAATGTGCCATCGTCGGTTCTTTACTTCCCGACGCGTATGGATCCAGCATTGACGCTAAACGAACGTCAGCCTCGTGAGGGCGAGCAGTTAACTATCCTGCTCGGTAACTCAGGTGACCGCTCCAATCGTCATGTGGAAGCACTGAGCGCGATTAAACAGCAATTTGGCGACAAGGTGAAAGTGATAGTCCCAATGGGCTACCCAGCGAATAACCAAAACTACATTGCAGAAGTTGAGCAAGCAGCACAGAGCGAATTCTCTCAGGGGCAGGTGGATATTCTTAAAGAACGTATGGCGTTCGATGACTACCTGAATTTGCTGAAAACCTGCGACCTTGGCTACTTTATTTTTAATCGCCAACAAGGGGTTGGAACGGTCTGTTTGCTTATTCAGTTCTCTATTCCTTTTGTCATTAGCCGCCAAAATACCTTCTGGCAAGATTTAACGGCGCAGAATGTCCCGGTCTTTTTCTATGGTGATGAGCTGACTCTGCCATTAGTGGATGAAGCACAACGCCAAATGAATTCGCTTAATAAACAGCATATTGAATTCTTTGCGCCTAACTTTACTGATGGCTGGAAACAGATCCTCAGCATTGCGGAGGCGAAAGCATGACATTGCTTGAATTGGGTGGCTTAGCGCTTATCTACCTAATCTCTATTATCTTTATCGGCACACTGATGTATAAAGAGTTTTTACGTGTGCGCTTTAATTTTAATATTTTCTTTACTTTATTGTATTTACTGACGTTTTACTTCGGATTTCCACTGACTTGTGCATTGGTTTTCCAGTTTGATGTCGCGATAGTCCCTGCCGATTACTTGATGTATGCCATGCTGGCGTCAACCAGCTTCTACGCCATTTACTATGTGACATACAAAACGCGTTTAACTAAGCGCGTGGATACCCAGCGTCGTGCGGTATTTAGCATGAATAAAGTGGAAACCAATTTAACCTGCCTGCTATTGATCACTGTCGCGGTGGTCACTGTGGGTATTTTCTTCATGGACAATGGTTTCTTACTGTTTAAGTTAAAATCCTATAGCCAGATATTCTCCAGTCAGGTGTCGGGCGTGGCATTGAAGCGCTTTTTCTATTTCTTTATTCCTGCAATGCTGATTGTCTATTTCTTGAAACCCACGCAAAAACGCTGGATTTTCTTCCTGATTAGCACGGTCTCATTCGGTTTCTTAACCTATGTGATTGTGGGCGGAACCCGTGCCAACATTATCTTGGCATTTGCCCTGTTCCTATTTATTGGGATTGTCAGAGGCTGGATCACGCTTTGGATGCTGGCAGCGGCGGGTGTGGCAAGTATTGTTGGGATGTTCTGGTTAGCTCTCAAGCGTTACGGTCTTGATGTGAGCGGCGCTGAAGCATTTTACACCTTCTTGTATTTAACCCGCGATACGTTCTCGCCATGGGAAAACTTAGGGTTATTGCTCAGTTATTATGACCAAATGGAATTCCAAGGTTTAGCGCCGATTATCCGTGATTTCTATGTGTTTATTCCTGCATGGGTATGGCCGGAGCGTCCTGATACGGTATTAAACTCAGCTAACTATTTTACGTGGGAAGTGCTGAATAACCATTCTGGGTTAGCGATTTCGCCGACGTTAATTGGCTCGCTGGTGGTCATGGGAGGCGTGCTGTTTATCCCGCTGGGCGCCATCGTGGTGGGTATGATTATTAAATGGTTTGACTGGATTTATGGTTTAAGCCTAAAAGAATCCAACCGTTACAAGGCCGCGATTATGCAGGCATTTTGTTTCGGCGCCATCTTCAACATGATTGTATTAGCTCGCGAAGGGGTTGATTCCTTTGTCTCGCGCGTGGTCTTTTTCTGTTTAGTCTTCGGGCTATGTTTAGTGTTAGCTAAATTACTGTACTGGTTATTTGAAAGTGCCGGTCTTATTCGTATTAAAGCCGCTTCATACTTAAAAAGTGGTCAACGGGAAAGCCGTTAAAAGGAGCATCATGGAACAGTCGTCAATTCCTCAATATAGCATCAGAGGTCATAATATTTGGGGCTTTAAAAACATGGCCCATTTCTTGGACTATCTGTTTGCTGACGGTAAGACCAAAACCGGCACACTTGTGGCTATCAACGCAGAAAAAGTGATGATTGCAGAGCAAGATACCGCGCTGAATACCTTATTAGGGCAGGCGGAATACCTTTATGCTGATGGGATCAGTATTGTGCGCGCTATTCGCCGTAAATACCCGAAAGCCGAGGTTTCTCGCGTGGCAGGTGCCGATTTATGGGAAGGCTTGATGGAGCGCGCAGGAAAAGAAGGCACGCCAGTATTTTTAGTGGGTGGCAAGCCAGAAATTCTTGAGCAAACTAAAGCGAAGCTACGCGCACAATGGAATGTCAACATTGTGGATTCCCAAGATGGCTACTTTACGGCAGAAGATCGCAGTGCGCTGTTTGAGCGTATTCACGCGAGCGGTGCCAAGATTGTGACAGTAGCGATGGGTTCGCCTAAGCAAGAAATCTTTATGCGTGATTGCCGAGTCGTGCATCCCGATGCGCTGTATATGGGTGTTGGTGGAACTTATGACGTGTTCACCGGGCACGTTAAGCGCGCGCCGAAAGTCTGGCAAAACTTAGGGTTAGAATGGCTGTATCGCTTACTTTCCCAGCCAACGCGAATTAAACGACAGTTTAAATTGCTGAAGTTTTTAGGTTACTACTACGGTGGTAAGCTTTAAGCCTCCTTCTTACTGAATAGACCCGCGTAATGCGGGTTTATTTTTTCTGGCGCTCCCATTCTTGCTTCAAATATACCTGCAATTGTTCAAAAATAGATGCAACCTAAGGGATCTCACGGTATCTTGGGAGATTGTATTTTTTATTTTATTTTCGACAACCAGCCGCGATAACTCAAAAGTTATGGCTATTAGAGCTGCGAATATCGAATGGTTATTATCGACAGGGGAAATTATGGATAAGCCACAGCAAGGTCTTCAGCGAGGGCTAGAAGCCCGTCATATTGAGCTGATTGCTTTGGGCGGAACAATTGGAGTTGGACTATTTATGGGCTCAGCGAGTACGTTGAAGTGGGCGGGGCCATCCGTACTACTGGCGTATATTATCGCAGGGCTATTTGTCTTCTTCATCATGCGTTCTATGGGCGAAATGCTCTTTCTGGAGCCAGTCACTGGTTCATTTGCTTCATTTGGTTATAAATACTTAAGTCCTTTTTGGGGATGTTTAACCGCGTGGGGTTATTGGTTTATGTGGGTCGCGGTTGGTATTTCAGAGATAACCGCAATCGGGGAATATGCAAAGTATTGGTTCCCTGATGTACCCCAGTGGATATTTGCGATGGTTGCTGTCGCGTTGGTGGCACTGGCAAACCTCGCCGCAGTGAGGCTATACGGCGAGCTGGAATTTTGGTTTGCGATGATCAAAGTGACCACGATCGTTGTGATGATTTTGATTGGTTTGGGGCTAATTTTCTTTGGTCTTGGCAATAATTTCGAACCGATTGGATTGGCTAACTTGACCGAGCATGGCGGATTCTTTGCTGGCGGCTGGAAAGGTTTCTTATTTGCCCTGTGTATCGTGGTGGCGTCTTATCAAGGCGTTGAGCTCGTCGGGATCACCGCAGGAGAAGCCAAAAACCCACAAGTGACACTGAAAAAAGCCATCAATAATATTCTGTGGCGCATTCTTATTTTCTATGTCGGCGCCATTTTTATTGTGGTGACGCTGTTCCCGTGGACGGAAGTCGGGCAACAAGGCAGCCCATTTGTGATGACATTCGCTAAAGTGGGGATTGTCTCGGCCGCCGCGGTCATTAACTTTGTGGTGCTCACCGCAGCATTATCTGGCTGCAATAGCGGCATGTACAGCGGCGGACGTATGCTATACGCGCTGGCGCAGAATAAGCAATTACCGAGTGGACTATTAAAACTGACGAAAAACGGCGTTCCAGCGCGTTGTGTCGGTTTTACTATTTTATGTTTAGTTGCTGGGTCGAGCTTGAACTACATCATTCCAAACCCTGAGCAGGTGTTTGTATATGTGTATAGTGCGAGCGTCTTGCCGGGAATGGTGCCTTGGCTAGTGATCTTGACCAGTCAGCTACGCTTTCGCAAGCAGAACCAGCAGCAGATGGCAGGACATACGTTTAAATCGATCCTGTTTCCATGGGTGAATTACGCCACACTGTTGTTTTTAGCTTGTGTGCTGGTGGGAATGGCGATTAATCCAGAAACGCGTTTGTCACTGATTGTAGGGGCTATCTTTTTATTGACGGTTTCAGGGCTTTATTTTGTGATCCGCAGCTTTAGTCGCCACGATAAAAGCCCATCGTAAAAATATTTTGTGGGTAAAATTTCATCTAATAGACGAGAAAGAGGGAAAAAATGCTCTCTTTCTCGACGAAATGGATAAAAGGCAAGCAATCGATAATTTTATTGAAAAAAGGACTAGACAGCAGGGGGATAAATCCGTACTATCCTCTCCCGCAACGGCGTTAAGCGCCCGTAGCTCAGCTGGATAGAGCGCTGCCCTCCGGAGGCAGAGGTCTCAGGTTCGAATCCTGTCGGGCGCACCATCAAAAGGTGACAAGCTACGGTGGCAAAATAAAGTTGTATGTAGTATTATGACAACACTTTGAAATAAGTGAAGTTATGGTGGCTATAGCTCAGTTGGTAGAGCCCTGGATTGTGATTCCAGTTGTCGTGGGTTCGAGTCCCATTAGCCACCCCATTTTTTTTGTGACATTGCGAGGGTGGCGGAATTGGTAGACGCGCTAGCTTCAGGTGTTAGTGTCCTATGGACGTGGGGGTTCAAGTCCCCCCTTTCGCACCACGAAAAAAATGATGTCAAGTTACTGCCTTAAGCAGTTAAATTTCGGCGAGTAGCGCAGCTTGGTAGCGCAACTGGTTTGGGACCAGTGGGTCGGAGGTTCGAATCCTCTCTCGCCGACCAATTTAAAGAACCCCGCTCAATCGAGCGGGGTTTTTGCATTTTAAAACCGTCATTATTTCTAATCTGGTTATTTTTCCTTCCGTATTCTTATCTTCTTATCTTCTTATCTTTATCCTTGCATCTGTTTTTTATTATCTTTATTCCGATATCTCTGCTATCTCTTTTAACAAGAATGGTTCTTATCTGAGTGTGCTTATAACATTATGTTTTTAATCAATAAAAATATTTGTCGCAGATCCGATACAAACCCCCATTTCAATGTCGTCAAAAAGAGACACTTTACTGATTGATTTATATAAAGAAATTAATAGGCATTCTAAGCTGTCTCTAAATTGAGACAAAATAGCTGAATCGAACAGAATGGGATTTGGTAAGAATGAGGTGTTAAAAAATAACAATAAGTAAGAAATGAAAATATCGTTTAAAAGCAGGGGAGTTACGAGGTGAGAAAAGAAAAATGTGGAACGATATAAAAGTTGGCATGCATTCTGCATTATCTATTGTGTAGATGCTCATCCCACTTATTATGACAGCCTAGCTTCATAAACCCAGGGATGACGCAAAGCCGATTATCGGTGCCTATTGTCCAATTTAGATGATCAAGAGCTAATCCTCTTACCATCAGCGAACGGGCGAAACGTTGAGTGAGGCACCATCCGTCTGTAGACCTGATTGTTATTTACACCTGCTTCGGCAGGTGTTTTTTTTTGTATCAATCTTGGGTTGTCATTTTCTTTCCTAACCAGATGAGCATTAGGAAAGAAACATTATCTTCTCGCTTACGCTTTTTTCTCTTTGCTTAACCACTTGCTGATCCAGCGAGTCACATAGGTATAGGCAATAATAATAAAGGTAATAATAAAGATATCTTTATTCAGATCGGCAGTATTGAAGCCAATGATCGAAATAAAAATAAACGGGGATAAAATCAGAAGTAGCAGGTCAAAAAAGATCTGTAAACGATTTTGGCCCGCTACAATCCAACGCCAGAGAGTTTTCACTACATTCATATCTTTATCCTGAATTCATTCAAAACGAAAATGTATAGGATTATTTATACACTATGTGACCCTTTTATAACATAGCAATATGCGGTTTGCCTCGATTCGCTAAAAGTGACGCTCTCAGAGACTATCTTTTTGAGATAAATAGTAAAGATCCAAACGGTAGACATAAAAACGCCTCGGACTAGGAGGCGTTTTAGATCATAGATTAATGAATGAATTAAAAATTTATCCTTTTGCTCGCTCTTGCTTGAGGGAGTGAGTGAGCGCCTCTTGGCGAATTTTCGCTGCTTCATGCGGTTTGTGTAGCTTGTCATAAGCATCGGCTAACCAAGCAGCATCATAGGCATCAAAACGCTGTGCCAATGCGGCTTTAAAGTAGGTTTCTGCTTTTTCCCATTGGGCATGTTGAAGTGCAAGGATCCCTAATGTGCTATTGAGTAATGGTGTTGCGCCAGATTGTTTGACGAGGCTTAACAGTATTTTTTCAATCGCTTCAGGTTGCTCACTTTGTAATTTCGGGATCAGCAGCAGTAAACGTTCGTCATATTGCTGTTTTAATCCTTCGATGATCATTTTTTCTGCGCTACGCGTATCACCACATTCAATTAAATGTTCAGCTAAGAAGGCTTGTAAAGGGACTTCATGGCGAACTTTACGCGGCTGAGCTTTCCACCAATTTTTCAAACCATCGCTACCACCTTCAGCCATACATTGGTTCATGAGCCCTTTGTACGATTTGAGTTTTAACGCTTCCAGTTCATCTTCATTGTGTAATTGGACTTTCGCCATAATCGGCAGCAGCTCAATGAGCGCTTGGTATGCCCCAGTACCTAAGTATGCTTGTTCAGCTAAACGTAAAATCTCTGGGTGACGTGGTGCTTGGTCGAGCAGTTTGTCGATGCCATTACGGGCAGCATGAATTTCGCCTTCCGCCAATTGGATGCGAACACGGCTAATATCCACGGGAAGTTGATCTTTACCTGCGGCTTCAGCCGCTCTATCTAAATATTGATGGGTACGATAACTATCCCCACGTTGCTGGGCCGCTTCTGCTGCCATTAAGTAGTTAATCACTGGCTGCTGAGAGAAATCAGCGTGCTTACTCATTAATTTTTCAACTTGCTCCAAATCCCCTTCAGCTAATTTGAGCAAGGCTTTTTGAGTTTGAGAGTGTGCTTTCTGATATTTATGACCACTGAACCAGCCTTTTGTCCGTGAGGTCGTGCTCATAAAGCGGCGGTAGCACCATCCAAGGAATAATAGAACAAATTGCAGCAGGATAAAGCACAGCACAAGGCTGGTGACGCTGGTCGTAATATCGTAGCTATCGGTACGAATAAATACATAGCCTTGGTGCCCTGCTAATAGAGGACCCAAGATAATGCCAGCAATCAGGACGATAAAGAGAACAAAGACTTTAATCATGATCACCCCTTATGCTCAGGGGCGTTTGCCGCATCCGTTACGGGAGCTTCGACGGCAACGTCCGGTTTGTTGGTTTGCGTATCTGCAGGAGCCGTTGCCTCTTGGGTGGCTTTATCAGCTTCTTTTACCGCCTCAAGTGCGGCATCTTCGGAAACGCCAGTTGGTTCTGGATTTTGAGATAACAGATTACGTACTCGCACTTGCATCACTTTTTCTAGCTTCGCTTGGCTTTCTAAAGTTTCAGGCATATCGGCATCAATCGGTTGATTGATTAAATCATCGAGTTCCGTCAAAAAGGCTTTAGTAGCTGGCGCTTCTACATCAAAGTAAGCGCGTACCCACGTAGAAGCTTGTTCGAGAGATTGTTTATATGTCTCTTCTTGATAACGCGGTACAGCTTGGGCTGCAATGAGCAATTGGGAGCGAATATTTTCACGCAGATAAATATCTTGGTTTGGGGCTAGCAATGGGGCTTCAGATCCATCACGAGCGCGCACGGTGATAAAATCGCTGGTGAAATTTTTCCAGCTGCGTGCGAGGTTGTCTTTCCAGTCTGCAATATCGTCACTGACATCAGTACCGGTATCTTCAGGAGCATCGCCATTATTTAAATCAGCGAGGCGTAAGTTATCGACATCATTACTGAGTTGATTCAAACGCAAAATAATGCCGTCATAGTCAATTTGATTGATGGCAGCTAGCTTGTTCATATCATTGGCGATAGCTTTACGAATATCCAGCAAACTCGGGTCATTCATTTCCGCTAAACTGGTATCTGCGCTTTTGAGTAGTACGGCAGCGGTAACAGGATCATGGTCATTCCATAATTTGCGGCCAGCCATTTTCACCATAAAATCAGCTTGGGCAATCAGCCAGTTTTTTACGTCCGAACTGGAAAGTGCCGTGACGTGAGCTTGTAATTCTTGCATGCGACGGTTGAGTTGATCTTCATAATCACGCGCATGGTTTTTCAGCTCCGTGTTGGTCGCGATAAGCGCATCCACACGTTGCCTATCGGCATTTTGTTGTTCAACTAATTCACTGACTTGTTGTTTCAGTTGGTTATTGTCATGAACCAATTGCGCATTGCTTTGCTGAGTAAAGTAGTACATCCCGCCGCCCATGACGACGATAATGGCGATAGCGATCGCACTGACTGCAAGACCAGGGCGTTTCTGTTTGGATGACGGCATTGGCTGACGAGTTTCTTTTTTCTCTGTCACAGCTTCATCATTAACAGTATCGGTAATTTTGTCTTGTTCCGTCATAAATTAGCATCCCATATCGGTTGAAATTAATGCTTCAAGTAAAGCGTGATTATCTGCGCTAGTTGCCACACAGACTCGACGCCACCCACTTTGGCGGGCTTTTTCTGCAATTCGTTCGCTGACAACCAGTAGTCGGCGGGAATACCACCATTGTTGCAGATCTTCAGCAATCAAATCGTTAAGTAGGGTCAACATTTCACCGCTTGTAACCACAATGTCGGTGATATCCGTGTTAAACCAAGTTTGGTTAAACTTAGGTTTATCATAGTGTACAGGTCGCCTTGCGTAGCATTCGCAGTAATCAACATCTGCACCTCGAGCGCGTAATGTTGAGGCAAGGAGTTCGCGACCGCCATTACCTCGCAAGAGTAAGGCTCGTTTCCCCTCTAAATTTTGCAGGCCAGGGTGGGTGAGTAACACCTCGCTGGTTTCTCCTGCTTCAGCCCAACGGATAGTTTGTCCTGTTAGTTGCTGAAAATAGTGACCTGTAGATTGTCCTATACCATAGTAGGATAACTTATCTGACCAGTCTCGTCCTGTTTGTTCCAATGCTAAATTTGCATACCAGACGGCATTTTTAGATAAAAGAAAGACAAGGTCGTTTTCCGATAATCCATCTAAGCGAGAGCACAAAGTGTTGAGCTGTGCACCCGCTTCAATCGTAATTAAGGGAGCCGGATAAGCCTGCCCCCCTGTAGCATTAATGGCTGTTATCAACGCGGAGCCTGATGGCTCTGGGCGAGTAACAAGGACCTTCATGCGGGTGCATTGCCTTTATAGACTTCCGCGAGAATTTCCCGGGCACCATTATCAAGCAACTCTTCCGCGAGAGAAATACCGGCTTGGATTGCGTCGGCAGGCGCGATTAAGCGTTCTCCACGAATGACTTGGCTACCATCTGGGGCACCGACGAGCGCGCGTAACCAGATTTTATCCCCTTGCCAAATAGCATAGCTCCCAATAGGGACTTGGCAACCACCTTCAAGGCGCATGTTCATTGCGCGTTCAGCAAGGACACACACGGAGGTTTCATCGTGATTCAATGCTGCGAGTAAGTCACGGGTTCGTTGATCATCTAAGCGGCATTCGATACCTACGGCGCCTTGTCCAACAGCGGGTAAAGATTGCTCTGGCTCCAGTGCGGCTTTGATACGCTCATCGAGTTCTAAGCGTTTTAGACCTGCCACCGCAAGGATAATGGCATCGTATTCGCCATTGTCGAGTTTAGACAGGCGGGTGCCGACGTTGCCGCGTAGGTCACGGATAACTAAATCTGGACGTAATTCTCGTAACTGGCACTGACGGCGTAAGCTGGATGTACCGACGATGCTGCCCGCTGGGAGTGCATCAATATTGGCATAATGGTTAGAAACGAAGGCATCTCGTGGGTCTTCGCGCTCACAAATGGTGACTAAGCCTAACCCTTCTGGGAACTCTACAGGCACGTCTTTCATCGAGTGAACGGCAATATCCGCGCGACCTTCAAGTAAAGCTAACTCTAATTTTTTGACGAATAAACCTTTTCCACCGACTTTTGCTAATGGGGTATCTAAAATAATGTCCCCTTTGGTGACCATTGGGACTAACTCTACCTGTAAGCCTGGATGGCGTTGCTCTAATTCTGCTTTTACGAAATAAGCTTGCCATAGAGCGAGAGGGCTTTTACGCGTTGCGATACGCACGATATTTGTTGATGTCATTTCACTGTTTTCTCAGGCGAATATCGCCGCAGATTAACCATACAATTGGCGTTAGTTTTAACATGTTAGCGGTAATTTTTCCAGTTGGTCGCAGAATGAGCGATATAAGAAGAATGAACGGATGAGATGTATCAAGTGAAGTTCGCTTTTTTACATCTTTTTTGTGAGCTTCTTAGAAAAAAATGACTTAAAAAAGGATCTACATAACAAATTTCTTTAGCTATTTGTGCTTTTTTCGGATTGCAGTAGGCATTATTTTGCAGGAATTTTGTTGAAGCGTGTAAGCGTAGACCCTGCCAGCACTGGGATGAATTTAGATTAAGGCTGCTTTTTTGTTATACAATCCATGATGGTGATATTATTCCATTGAAAAACAAGGGATATTTTCGCGATGCAAAAATAAAAAGTCTTTTTATACAATATGTTGAAAAATAATTTGTACTAAAAATAGACGGGAAAAATTATGTGATCTACTTTACCCTTTTGCTCCAAGGTGTTAAATTGATCACGTTTCCGACAATCCCTTTGAAAAGTAATTTAAGTTTTTCTCTATCTGTTGGGTGCTGGGAAAATTCCCCAGGTTTGTCATTACATTCTTTCAGTCAGGCGTAACCTTTGTACCTCTATATTGAAACTTTAAAACAAAGACTTGATGCGATAAACCAATTACGGTTAGAACGCGCGACGGCTTCTATGAGTGAAACCTTTTCGAAGGTTTACAGCTTGTTGCCGGTCTTGTTTCATTATCATCATCCAATGATGCCGGGTTATATTGAAGGCAATGTCCCTCATGGCGTCTGTTTCTTCTCGCCAGATGCAGAACAACTCAAATGGTTACAACCTTTCGAACGCTTCTTATCCACTAACAACCAAGCTAATGGTGAATTGCCAATTACAGGCATTTACTCAATGGGTAGTACTTCCTCTGTGGGGCAAAGCCACTGCTCTGATATTGATGTGTGGGTTTGTCATCCTTCTTGGTTAGATAACGAAGAAAAACGATCTTTACAGAAAAAATGTACGCTAATTGAACAGTGGGCAGCCTCGCTGGGCATTGATGTCACCGTATTTTTAATCGATGAAAATCGTTTTCGCCATAATGCGAGTGGGCATCTTGGTGGTGAAGATTGTGGTTCCACACAACATATTTTATTGCTGGATGAGTTTTATCGTACAGCGGTACGTATGGCTGGGAAACGTCTATTATGGACAATGGTGCCTGTTGAAGAAGAGCAACACTATGACGAATATGTCATGGGGCTGTACGCTCAAGGGGTACTGACACCGAACGAATGGCTGGATTTAGGCGGTCTCGGTGAATTGTCAGCTGCGGAGTACTTTGGTGCTAGTTTGTGGCAGCTATATAAAAGCGTCGATTCCCCGTATAAAGCGGTGTTGAAAAGTATTTTGCTGGAGTCCTACTCTTGGGATTATCCGCACGGCAAATTGTTAGCGTTGGAGTTTAAACGCCATTTACATGCCGGTGAAATCGTCTGTTATGGATTGGATTCATATTGTTTGATGTTGGAGCGCGTTACCCGTTATCTGACTGAAATTAATGATTCCACGCGTTTGGATTTAATTCGTCGCTGTTTCTATTTAAAAGTCTGTGAAAAACTTTCTGAAGATGAAGGTGACCAATGTTCCGGTTGGCGCCGTGATGTGCTGTCCCAGTTAGTGGAGTCGTGGGGATGGAGCGCCGAGCGTCTGGCGTTGTTAGATACGCGTAGCCAGTGGAAAATTGAGCGTGTGCGTGAAGCGCATAATGAGCTGCTCGATACGATGATGCAAAGTTACCGTAACTTAATTCGATTTGCCCGTCGTAATAATTTAAGTGTTAGTGCTAGCCCACAAGATATTGGGGTATTAACCCGTAAGTTATATGCTGCGTTTGAAGCTTTGCCGGGCAAAGTAACGTTAGTCAATCCACAGATTTCGCCGGATCTTAGCGAAGAGCACCTGACATTTATTTATGTGCCAGAAGGACGCGCAAATCGTAGTGGCTGGTATCTGTATAACCAAGCGCCGCAAATTGACACGATTATCGGTCATCAACCGTTAGAATATAACCGCTATCTGAATAAGCTGGTGGCATGGGCCTATTTTAATGGGCTACTGACTGAAAATACGCAAGTCCATATGCATCATGGTAAATCCCAATGTGATGAACGTAAGTTACTGGAATTAATGCATGATGTATCAAGCCATTTCCCAATAAGATTGCCAGCTCCAACCCCTAAAGCGCTGTATAGCCCGTGTGAAATTCGCCACTTAGCGATTATCGTTAACTTAGAAAAAGACCCGACACAGGTCTATTCTGAGCAGGTGGTGCATGTGGATTTCAGAAAACTGGATATTTTCAGTTTTGGTGAGTCTCAGCAGTGTTTGATAAGCAGCATCGATCTTCTGTATCGCAATTCATGGAATGAGGTTCGTACCCTGCATTTCAGCGGTGAGCAGTGCATGCTAGAAGCACTGAAAACCATCCTTGGTAAAATGCACCAAGATGCGGCACCACCAGAAGCGGTTGAAGTATTCTGTTATAGCGAGCATTTACGCGGGCTTATTCGTACTCGCGTACAGCAATTAGTGTCTGAATGCATTGAATTGCGCTTATCCAGCAATCGTCATGAACCGGGTCGCTTTAAGGCATTGCGCATTGCAGGGCAAACATGGGGCCTGTTCTTTGAACGCTTAAACGTCTCTGTACAAAAACTCGAAAATGCCGTTGAGTTCTACGGCGCAATCTCCCATAACAAGCTGCATGGTTGGCCGGTAAAATTACAAGCGAAAGGGGATAATCATCTTCCTGCGGTTGTGGATGGCTATGCCAGTGAAGGGATTGTGCAGTTTTTCTTTGAGAATACGTCCGATAATACAGGATTTAATATCTACGTATTGGATGAAGCGAATTGCGTGGAAATTTACTCTCATTGTGAAGGTTCCAAAGAAGAGCTGGTGCGCGATGTCAGTAAATTCTACTCTTCCTCCCATGACCGTTTTACCTACGGTGCTAACTTTATCAATTTCAATTTGCCGCAATTTTATCAAATTGTGGAAGAAGAAGGTAAAAAGCAAGTTATTGTTTTCTCTGATGCCTCTTGGTCATTTACTGAAGATGAAGAAGACGATGAATATCCCTCGGCACCACAATTAAACCAGTCTGAACAGCTAGACCATTCTAAACAGCACGCTCAATACTATTAATTTTATTATGTTGATTTTATGATGATAAAAAAACAGACAGAGTAAGTTATAGACTCTGCCTGTGATTTTTTGATGCGCGTGTTTAGAACGAGAATGGGAAGTGGCTTTGGAAGGTAATCGCATTGCCCAGCATGGACAAAAATTCTTGACCGGAGCGGTCACAGATCCATTTTCCATCTTTATAATCATAATGATAGCCACCTTGTTTGGTTGCTAACCAGATTTGGTGGAAGGCTTCTTGTTTGTTGATGATGATTTTGCTGCCATCTTCAAAGCTTAAGGTCATGACGCCGCCATTAATTTCACTATCAATATCCGCATCGCCATCGAAATTATCTAAATGCTCTTCAATCGAGCTGAGCAATTGCTCTGCTAACTGATGAAATTCGCTATCGTTCATGATGTATTTCCTGTTTATACTTTTATTTAGGCGAAATTATAGGGTTGAATGTGTTCAAGGGTCAAACGGCGCACATCTTACTTGTGAGATGCCATTTGAATTATTTAACGTATATAATATTAATATGTTTGATAAACAGGCGTGATTTGAAAAGCGACACCTGTTACTGTGTGAAATATCAGATTGCAAAATTTAGTCTTACAGGCGAAACATCATAATGAAAAAAAGTTTATTTGGACTTAGCGCACTTCTCGTTTTATTCACCCTTTCTGGCTGTGGCTTAAAAGGGCCGTTGTATTTTCCGCCTGAAGACAATGCAGCGGCGCCTGCTAAATCTGATGTGCAACCTAAAGCTCCAAGCAGCTCGAACCAAGAGCCTGCAGCGACCAAACAGTAAGCCTCTGTTATGGAACGTGAATTGCAGTTCTCAAAAATGCATGGTTTAGGCAATGATTTTATGGTGGTGGATGGCGTCACTCAGAACGTCTATTTTTCACCTGAACTGATTTGCCGTTTAGCGGATAGGCATACTGGCGTCGGTTTTGATCAGCTTTTACTGGTCGAAGCCCCTTATGATCCTGATCTCGATTTCCATTACCGTATTTTTAACGCAGATGGCAGTGAAGTTGCACAGTGTGGCAACGGGGCGCGCTGTTTTGCACGTTTTGTCCGCTTAAAAGGTCTGACAAACAAGCAGAAAATTAAAGTGAGCACCCAATCTGGGCGTATGACTCTCACAATTAATGAAAATGATGATGTTTGTGTGAATATGGGCGAGCCTGATTTTGAACCGCAAAACGTCCCATTTCGTGCCGTGAAAGCGGAAAAGACCTATATTATTCGAGCACAAGAACGTACAGTGTTTGCGGGTGTTGTTTCCATGGGTAATCCGCATTGTGTGGTACAAGTGGACAGCGTGCAAACCGCTGAAGTGGAGGTTTTAGGCCCTGCGTTAGAAAGCCACGAACGCTTCCCTGAACGTGCCAACATTGGTTTTATGGAAATTGTTAGCGCGGACTATATTCGCTTACGTGTTTATGAACGTGGCGCGGGGGAAACTCAAGCGTGCGGGAGTGGTGCATGTGCCGCGGTTGCCGTAGGCGTAGGACAGGGCTTATTAGCTAACCGTGTTCGTGTTGATTTACCGGGCGGTTCCCTCGATATTAGTTGGGAAGGCCCCGGATCACCGTTGTATATGACAGGGCCCGCGACCCATGTTTATGATGGAGTGATCCAAATTTAATCTTGATTGAGTGTAAAGAGGGGAATAATGGATAAGCGTGAACAAGTGCCAGAGATTGCTCAGTTAATTGATGAGCAAGATGTGGTGCAATATTTAAAACAGAACCCTTATTTCTTTATTCGCAATGTGTCTCTTGCTGAACATATCAAGGTTCCTCATGCCGTGCAGGAGGCTATTTCGCTTCCTGAATTGGTGATGAGTCGTCAACGTCAAAAAATCAAAAATCTCGAGCAGGATATCCGCTTTATGGTGGAACAAGCCCACGAAAATGGGCAACTGTTCGATGAGCTTCTTTATCTCGTCATTGAAATGTCTTCCGCAAATAGTTTGCGGGAGATGCTGTTTGTGTTGAATCGCTGGGCTAAAAAGCTTGGGCTATCAGGGGCTTCTGTACGCCTGTTTAGTGATAGCTGGCGATTATCTGCACCATTGGATGCCTACGAATTGGTGCTCCCACGCCGCGTTTTTGAACCCGTACGTATTCAGCGTTTTGGGGATAACCTCAATTATCTTGGGCGACTAAATGGTCCTGAGCTCCAGCTTTTACTTCCGGATGCCCAAAATGTGGGCTCAGTAGCTATTTCGCTGTTTGGCCATCATGGGGAATCTGGCATGGTAATATTTACTAGCCGTGACCGTGAACACTATCAACAGGGTATGGGTACGGTAATGCTGGAAAAAGTGGCTCAAATTCTACCGAGGTTATTATGTCAATGGATAGAGCGCCTGTAGACATTCAGCCAGAAGGGCTGATGATTCAAGTGGAAGCCTTCTTGCGTTACCTCCGTGTTGAACGCCGGTTAAGTCCAGTCACGATAACGAATTATCGTCGCCAATTAGGTGCGGTTTGCCAAATTTTAGGTGAACTGAAAGTGAGCCAATGGCAGCAATTGGATATGACGGTGGGGCGCAATATTGCCGCGAAGAGTCGCCGAACAGGCTTGCAAGCAGCGAGCATGGCATTAAGGCTTTCCGCACTGCGTAGTTTCTGTGATTGGATGGTGCAGCAAGGCGAGTTACCAGCAAACCCAGTTAAAACCATTCATGCCCCTAAAGCCAAAAAACGTCTGCCGAAAAATATGGATGTGGACGAAGTTTCTCAACTGTTGAACATGGACAGTGGCGACCCACTCGTGGTGCGAGATAGAACCATGCTGGAAGTGATGTATGGCGCGGGATTACGTCTTTCTGAATTGGTTGGTTTGGATGTGAAGCACCTTGACCTCAATTTAGGTGAGGTTTGGGTGATGGGGAAAGGTAGTAAAGAACGTAAAATTCCCCTAGGAAAAACGGCAGTGAGCTGGCTAAAACGCTGGCTTGAAATGCGTGAATTGTACGAACCTGTTGATGGTGCGGTATTTATTTCCACCAAAAGTGGTAAGCGTATCTCGAATCGTAATGTGCAAAAGCGGTTTGAGCAGTGGGGTATTAAACAAGCGGTGAATAGCCATATAAATCCCCATAAATTACGTCACTCTTTTGCAACTCATATTCTCGAATCAAGTGGTAATTTACGTGGAGTACAAGAGTTATTAGGACATGCTAATCTCTCTACCACCCAAATCTATACCCATCTTGATTTCCAACATCTCGCTAATGTTTATGATGTGGCACATCCGCGAGCGAAGAGGGAGAAATCTTAATGCACTTTTACCGTCCGTTATCACCCATCAAAGCGATGACGTTTGATTTGGATGATACGTTGTACGACAACCATCCCGTGATTGATAAAACGGAAGAAGAAGTTTTACGATTTATTCGTGAATATGACCCGCGTTTTCATCATTTTACGAACGATGATATTTATGCATTTCGCTATCTTGTGGAAGAACAAGAGCCGGATATTCGCCATGATATTACCCGCTGGCGCTGGTTATCGTCGAAAATGATGCTGTGCCACTATGGTTATAATAAAGAGGATGCCCTCAAAGGTGCGGACGATATTATGGCGCACTTTACCTACTGGCGTAATCAAATTCATGTCCCGCAATCTACACATGAAACGTTAGCAAAATTAGCCGAAAAATTACCGCTGGTGGCGATTACGAATGGTAATGCAGAGCCGCAAGCGTGTGGGCTGGGGCAATATTTTCAGTTTGTATTAAAAGCGGGGCCTGATGGGCGTTCTAAGCCATGCTGCGATATGTACCATCTTGCCTCTACACGCTTGAATATCGAGCCGAGTGCCATTTTACATGTTGGTGATAATTTGCTTACTGATGTAGAAGGGGCGATTAATAGCGGTATGCAAGCTTGCTGGTTTAATGTGGACCACTCAACGCTGATGAACGAGAAAGAAGGGCATTTATTACCTCATGTAGAAATTTGTCGGTTGGATTCTCTTTTGTCATTGGTATAATCCTTTCTCTGTATAAAAACACAGTGGTGGTGATAGCCGCCACTGTCTTGCTTTGATGGTAACTATGGACGTCTCATATCTGCTCGAAGGTCTTAATGACAAACAGCGCGAAGCGGTTGCCGCCCCGCGTACTAATTTACTGGTGCTCGCAGGGGCGGGTAGCGGTAAAACACGCGTGTTGGTTCATCGCATTGCGTGGCTCATGTCGGTGGAGAATGCCTCCCCATTTTCGATTATGGCCGTGACGTTTACCAACAAAGCCGCCGTAGAAATGCGTCATCGTATCAATCAGTTGGTGGGTACTAGCGAAGGCGGTATGTGGATCGGTACTTTCCACGGTCTCGCGCACCGCTTACTTCGCCAGCATTACTTGGATGCGAATCTGCCGCAGGATTTCCAAATTCTCGATAGTGATGACCAATACCGTTTGATTCGTCGTCTGCTTAAAGCCATGAATCTTGATGAGAAGCAGTGGCCGCCTCGTCAGGGAATGTGGTACATCAACGGTAAAAAAGATGAAGGACTACGTCCTCAGCATGTTGAAAGTTATGGTAATCCAGTCGAAGCGACATGGCTGAAAGTCTACCAAGCCTATCAAGAAGCCTGTGACCGCGCAGGGCTGGTGGATTTTGCTGAATTATTGCTACGTGCTCATGAGCTATGGCTGAATAAGCCTCATGTTCTTCAACATTATCGTGAGCGTTTTACCAATATTTTGGTGGATGAGTTCCAAGATACCAACAGTATTCAATATGCGTGGATCCGCGTGTTGGCGGGCGAAACTGGCAAAGTGATGATTGTCGGCGATGATGACCAGTCAATCTATGGCTGGCGTGGCGCTCAAGTTGAAAATATTCAGCGTTTCTTGAATGACTTCCCCGGCGCAGAAACTATCCGCCTTGAGCAAAACTACCGCTCTACCAACAATATCTTGAAAGCGGCAAATACCCTGATCGCTAATAATAGTGACCGTCTCGGTAAGAATTTATGGACGGAAGGCGGTGATGGTGAGCCGATTTCCCTTTACTGTGCCTTCAATGAGCTCGATGAAGCTCGCTATGTGGTTGGGCGGATTAAGCAGTGGCATGAAAACGGTGGTGCGCTGCAAGATTGCGCTATTCTTTATCGCAGCAACGCCCAATCCCGTGTGATGGAAGAAGCGTTAATTCAAGGCGCGATGGCATACCGTATTTATGGTGGTCAACGCTTCTTTGAACGCCAAGAGATCAAAGATGCCTTATCCTATCTCCGATTGATTGCTAACCGTAACGACGACGCCTCTTTTGAGCGAGTGGTAAACACGCCAACACGGGGAATTGGTGAGCGTACGCTGGATACGGTTCGCCAAACCGCTCGGGATCAACAACTGACATTATGGGAAAGTTGTGAGTACTTACTTCGAGAGCAAGTCTTGGGTGGACGAGCGGCAAGCTCCATCGAGCGTTTCCTTGAGTTAATTGAGGCGTTAGCCAAAGAGACTCAAGAGATGCCACTGCATGTGCAGGCTGATCGCGTGATCAATGACTCCGGTTTGCGAGCAATGTATGAGCAGGAAAAAGGTGAAAAAGCTCAAGCGCGAATTGAAAACTTGGAAGAGTTAGTCAACGCAACCCGCGATTTTAGCTATCAAGATGAAGACCAAGATTTAATGCCATTGCAGGCATTTTTATCTCATGCTGCACTCGAGTCTGGAGAAGGGCAAGCAGATGCGAACCAAGATGCAGTGCAATTAATGACGTTGCACTCAGCGAAAGGGTTGGAATTTCCTGTCGTATTTATGGTTGGCGTGGAAGAAGGCATGTTCCCAAGCCAAATGTCGATGGATGAAAGTGGGCGCTTAGAAGAGGAGCGTCGTCTTGCCTACGTGGGTATCACCCGCGCCATGGTGAAATTGACAATCACTTATGCAGAAAGCCGTCGTCTTTATGGCAAAGAAGTTTACCATCGTCCTTCACGCTTTATTGGAGAACTGCCGACGGAGTGTGTGGAGGAAGTTCGATTAAGAGCCACTGTTTCACGTCCTGTCAGCCATCAACGTCTTGGCACACCGATTAGCCAAAATGATTCGGGTTATGCATTAGGGCAGCGAGTCATGCACCCTAAATTCGGCGAAGGTACGATTATTAATCTCGAAGGAAGTGGTGAACATTGCCGCTTACAAATTGCCTTTCAAGGGCAAGGAATTAAGTGGCTGGTTGCATCTTATGCTAGGTTAGAAACAATATAAATATAGATTCAATGGAGCACCAAAAATAAAGGCGCTTCATTGGAACATATATTTGTCTTATTTTTTTTGGCTCAGGTATACATTATTAATATTTGTTTTTTTAGTTTCATTCAATATAATTTTCCTCTCTTAATCAGATAATTAGAAAAATGGAGTTTATATTATATGATGCATGTAAAATCTAAGCCTATGTATATAAGATCTAAGCCGTTAAGTGATAAGATTATTTTAGCTATTTCTAAAGTGAATAAAATTAATTCACTCATCGAAGAAACTGAGCTTAGCGCAGTTAATGCAAGAGACCATATGACTTCTGTTCGCGATGGATTATCTAATTCGGATAGAGTTGGTTTTCTGAAATCAAAAAAAACAATAGGTACTTTAGATTATAAAATAAAGAAAAGTGTTGCAGAGCAACAGAAACGGTTTAATTCTTTGTCTAAAGATTTATTACGTCAAAGAGATGATCTTTTAAATTTAAATTCAATTGATAAAACATATAGTCAATATGAAATTGATTATTCTATTAAAGAAATAAATCAAGATTTGAATAATATAGATAGTTGGACTGTGACTGAAAAAAAATTCGAAAAAATAGATTTTCATAATCACAATGGACTGAGAGGGAGGATTTTTACACCAATAGCAGATTTCAACCGAAAGAGTGAAAAATTAGAAAACGAAATCTATGAACTGAATTTGCTATTAAATGAAATCCGTAAAGAGAGTTTATCTCTAGAATTAGAGAAATTTATGGCGATGAAAAACCCTGAAGTATTTAAAACTCAGTCTGATCAAACCGAGATGCTGACTCACTATTCGTCAGAATTTGATAAGGGTCATGAAGGTAGTTCAATGGTTGGAAGTCAAATTGAACCAGTGAAAACATCGCTCCCTTTATGTGGCTGTGGCGGTATTGGTCGAACAGCATTTTGTGTTTGATTTGAAATAATTTTACACTTAGTGAACTAATTTTCATCTCTGATGAGATAAGGGACTTAACCTTGTTTAAGTCCTTTTTTTGTCTCCTATTTTTCTATATTTATGATATGAAAACAATTATTCATTTTACTATAGAAATTATAATGTTTTAGTGATTAGCGTTGATATAGTTATTGAATCATCAAGATTTACGTTTTTAGTTTTAATTTTTTATGATAATAAAGTATAAAATGTTACCTAATAACCATTCTTAGATTCATCATGTCGATTAATCAACTTATTGATTCACTTGCTTCACAAGGTTGGTATGTGTGGGACGATTTTCTGAATCTGTCAGAGATTCATACCATTAAAGATTGTATTCCCGATAAATTACAAGATGCTCGCATTGGACACCGTGATTCATTACAGGGCAATAAAAGTATCCGAGGTGACCAAACAATTTGGCTAGAGCCCGAGATGGGGGAGGCCGTTGCTCGTTATATGGATAAGATGGAGCACATTAGGCAAGAATTAAATCGACAGCTTTATCTTGGCTTACGAGATTTTGAAACTCATTTTTGCCGCTATCCAAATGGCGGATTCTATAAAAAACATGTTGATAATCCTCGAGGGGTTGGACGTCGTAAAATCACAACGGTTTTATATATGAATGAGCGATGGCAACCTCAAGATAGTGGTGAATTGGTTGTTTATGACCATGAAGATAATCATTTGTTTAAGTTAGAACCGATTGCAGGGCGAATGATCTTTTTTATGTCAGAAAATTTTCCTCATGAAGTATTACCCACAGAAAGTATGCGTGAAAGTATAGCGGGTTGGTTTTTAACTGAAAAAATACTTTAACGTTCTCCGTTTACGCCGCCCCCGTTAGGGGGCTGGTTGTTATGTAATCATCATAATAATAAAACTAAACGTAATATATAAACTATGATTTTGTCATTTTTTATACTTTAGATTATTTTAATTTTGATTTTCAATGAAAATCAGGTCGGTTTATTTTCTATTTTAAATATAAATAAAGGATGAATTATATGATGGATTTAAATAATAACTTTGAATTTAATTCACAAGTCGAATTTAATTCTTTCAAGTTGAAATTTGAAGATTACAGCGAAAAGTTTGAAGTTTATGTAAAAGAGCAGCAAAGAAATATTAATATTTTAAGAGAACATACAGACAGAAGCTTAGATACCTTCACAACCCGAGAGATTAAACCTACGGATAAGTTCATACATCAGGAAGAGATGAATTTAAATAATAATAAAGAAAAGTTCTCAATTATTAAAAATAAGATCGTGGAAATGGAAAAATATATTAATACTATTGGTGATGCAGATAACTTTGATAAAGTTATGGGCAGTATTAATGCGCTAGAGCTGAGTTTGGCGTCATTTTCGAATACGGAATACCCATTTCCTTCAGTAATCCCTTCAGACTCCCCATTTGTGCAGCATGCGGTAATATCCCTATATATCCAAAATCAATGGATAAATGGAGAATTTGCAACGTTAGATGCACAGCGTATTCGTTTTTCCGAGACGGTGGGCGCAGAGCTCGATATTCTGAATGAACCTCAAATACCCGATTGTTTTGGCTATAACAATGAATCGATGCTCATCGAATACGTAACAGCGATGGACTCTGTAAATAGCTGTTATATGGGGGATGATGCTATGAGTTCATTGTTCCCTGCTTATCCTGCTTGTGATATTTATCTTGGTTATCCTCATTATGCTTAATTGGTGATAATAGGGTGCCACGAAATAGTGTGGCACCCGTGTTTTTTAAATTCTTTAAGGATGTTCGAGACAATTGGAGTGGCGTGTAGCGATGAGATAATCGTCCTTTACACTCAGTTCGCATCTATTTTCGACCTGCGCCATGCGCGAGGGAATACAAGCTAATCTCATTAGCCACTGGCGAGACCAAATAGCTGTAATCGCCTCGAGAGCCGAGAATAATCACCATACCACGATCAGAGGGAGCTGCGCCTTTGCGGTGTAGTCAGCCATCAACTCCATTAATACGACAAGGCTCTACGAGGTTATGGTTCAAATCCAAACATTGCTCGCCAGAAGTTTTTACTTGCTGCCGCCTCATCGGAATTTTCATTAAGCCCATTATGACTATGTTGTTCGACGTATTGGCGTAGAATAGATTGCCCTAAGCCACGCAAGCCACTGTGTACGAGTAACAGGAGTTTTTGTTTATCCAAGCCACTTTGTGCAAATAACTCCGTATCCAGCACTTTAATCGACGGATTGGCACTCAGCGAAATGGTTACCGCCACCAATAGAACTAACGTTTAAAACGATTTTTAACGTTTAAGGCTATTTCTGAGGCTGTCCACAAAGAGTTTGATTAATTGTTGTCATGATGAACCTCCTTGCAGTGAATTGAATGAATGAAAACGTGGCGGATATTAACGGGCGCTTTTTTCTTTTGCATGAGGGAAAAAATCAAAAGTGTAAAATTAATCTTTATCCTAAAGTAATTAATTAATAAATGAGAAATTAATTGTTTTTACGACTAATAATAATTAAAAGCTTAAATTTATATTTGATTCTAAATTTTAATATTATAAAAATATTTCATTGAGATAAGCGCAAACAGGTATATTTTCGTTATTTTAACTTTGCGACTCTTTTGCTGGGTGCTTGATCTTACTCAGTTCAAGCATTTATTTTTGGTCTGGGAAAGAAAAAGCCCCGTTAGTGATATTCACCAACGAGGCTGCACTCCCAACCACACAATCGGGAGTGTGCCTCTTAATAAAAGAGAGGTCAAGGAGAAATGACAAAGTACGCAATGATAGCTGTAGTTTCTATTTGCGTAACAATATTGGGTTGCTCATTTTTAATAAAGGATAGATTAAGCTATTTGCATATTGATAATGACAATACAGTCGTTCAGGTGAAATTGGATTACGAAATCAATTAATCACTGAGTGGGGAAGTTAATTTTAGTTAATTCAATTTAATGACAACTAATTTCCCACTCTTTCTTTTTTCCTATTACCGGTTGGGATATCAAGCACCCAAACTAAAGAGCCCCAATATAATTGGGGCTCTTTTTACTATTTTAATTCATTAAAAAACTACGAAGCAATATGAACCGTTTTTCCGCCCACAATGGTACGTAACACTTTCACATTTTCAATATCATCCGCAGGAATGGTAAATACATTGCGATCCAGTACGATCATATCCGCGAATTTACCCGCCTCAAGCGATCCTAAAACATCTTCACGATGTTGCGCATAAGCAGAGTCAATCGTTGCCGAACGCAGAACCTCGATCACGGTCATATTGCGGTCATTATCCAGTCTTGGGGCTGGCTGACCATTAATATCACGGCCACGGCGGGTTGCGGCGACTTTCAAATCATACCATTCGTCAAAATCATCGATTGGCCAGTCACTACCAAAAGCAACTACTGCACCTGCATCAATAAATTTAGCGATCGGCTCTAGCTGCTGGAAGCGGGCTTCACCCAGCATGTTTTTCTCAAATGCAGCCAGCTCAGGTGTTGGTGCTGCCCACTGGAATGATAAGCACGCAATGGTTTTCAGGCGCGCAAAACGGGCATAATCTTTGGCATCAACCAGTTCATTATGGGCAAGGCCTGGGCGGATATCTTTCTCTGGGTGAGCCGTACGCATTTTCTCAATGGCATCCAGTACAATAGAGACGGCACCTTCACCAACGGTATGTAAGTGAGGATCGTAACCCGCAGCGGCGATTTTTTCGAGCAGCTCATCCAGAATTTCAGCTGTGAAATAGAGGTCGCCGTAATTATCGGTTTCGACCCAATTTGGTGCTGAATCAGTACCTTTGTTCACGCGGTATGGCTGTAATAATGATGCAGTCATGGTTGGGTATTGCAGCACGCCATCCACAAACATTTTGATGTTACGCAGACCGATACCCGGCGCTGGAGTCCATTCTGCTTGGTGCCATTTTTTTGCGAACGCCACGGCTTTATCGACAGCGGCAGCCACGGCAGCCACATTCGGGGTATCATCAGGCGTGATTTCGCGTGCAGCTTGGAAACGTAAAGTGAGTTCACCACGTTGCTGGAGCTGATGAAAAGCCTCTAATTGTTGCTCAGAAACGCGGGCATCCATCACCATAGTAACGCCTTGCTGATTCAATACTTTTTGAACCAATTCAGCGACTTCAACTGCTTGCTCATCACGGATAGACGGAATGCTATCGGCAGCACGCATAGCGGGTGCATCTTCTAAAATTCCGTTGAGTTCACCATTTTCATACTTACCAATTTTGCCATCTGGCGGCTCAGGGGTGTCTTTGGTGATCCCGAATAATTCAAGGGCGCGGCTATTGGCTAAGAGAGTATGGCAGTCATTAGAAAATAGGACGACTGGGCGTTTTGTATTGAGCTTGTCCATATCTTCACGGTACATATCAATACCTGCTGGTAACATGCCTTGGCGTAACCATGCAGTGACTTTTAGCCAGTCATTTTCACCCGTGCGAGGATCTTTATCGAGGTGATCTTGCACGCGCTGTAAAATTTGGTCGATAGTCAGGGATTCGTAATTAAGATGGCAGCCGAACAGCTGAATGCCGCCCCAAAATGGGTGCATATGTCCATCAATGATCCCTGGCATCATCATCTTGCCTTCAAGGTCGATGCTCTCGGTTTCTGGACCAACATATTGATGTAATTCATCGGAAGTCCCTGTTGCAAGAATATAACCTTCTTTCAAGGCGATAGCATCGACAACACTATCTTGACTGTCTGCGGTATAGATATAACCGTTGAAATAAATAACATCAGCAATTTTATTATTCATCGTAAACCGTCTGTATCAGGGGCTCCTACGGAGCCAGAACCAAAAAAATAATGGGGAAGATAAGCTTCCCCATAATCAACGAAAGGTACTGGAGGATTAATTGATAATCATCTCAGTCTCGGCATCAGAGATAGCAGGTGGACGACGAGTAAAACCATGAGTCAGAAGCGTGAGGTAGCCTGCCCCTGCCGCTAGCCAGCATAAGCCGACTGTGAAGGCTTCTGCATCTAAGCTTGTCCATAACCATAAGGTTAAAACAACCCCTATGGATGGCATGATCAGGCAAGTGAGCAACTTGGTATTATCCAAGGAGGCTTTGCGGTCAATGTAGAAATGTTTGATGACTGACAAGTTCACAAAGGTAAAGGCTATCAGCGCACCAAAGCTAATCATCGACGCAACCATGCTGAGTGATAACACCAGCGACATCAACGAAGCCACAGCCACAAAGATAATGGAATAGACCGGTGTATTCAGGCGCGGGTGCAAATATGCAAAGATAGAGCGAGGTAGCACACCTTCACGACCCATTGCATAGAAAATACGCACGATACTGGCTTGCGAGGTCATTGCAGAGGCAAAGACACCGATAACATAAGCGGTAATAAAGCTCGATGCCATCAAGGAGGCGCCGATCCACTTCATTTTATCACCCACTTGCTGCATTACCGCGATACTGGCGACATCCGTATTAGGGAGAAAATCTTGCCATACCGGATACATTAAATGTGCACCGTAAGAGATGGCAATAAACAAGGCTCCCGCGATAAATACGGTATATAAAATCGCTTTCGGTAAAGCACGGCGTGCGTCTTTTGTCTCTTCGGCCATGGTTGAAATGGCATCAAAGCCCAAGAAGGCTAAACACAGTACCGCTGCACCCGCAAACAGCCCCGACACTTGTGATGACATCACGGTGAGCGGTGCCATAAGGGCTTCAACATCCAGTACCATCGCGTTTTGCAAGCAGATGTACAAGAAGATGGCGATGAAGACAAATTGCATCAGAATAATCAGCATATTCATCCAAGATACCAATTTGATACCCAAAATGTTCATGATGCTGACAACAGCGATGGTTGAGCAGATTATCACTGGCATTGGGATGTTCGGGAAAGCTTCGTGGACAAAGATCCCAATCGCAATGTAGTTAATAATCGGCAGAAATAGATAATCCAGCAGTTGTGCCCAACCAACAAGAAATCCAAGAGTGCCGCCAAAGGTTTTTTGCACATACGAATAAGCAGACCCAGAAAGCGGGAGTGCACTGGTCATACGGCAATAGCTCATGGCGGTAAAGAAGACAGCAGCGAGCGTAATTAAATAAGCGATAGGTAGATGCCCTTCACTTAATACAGTCACTTGTCCATAGGTGGTAAAAATTCCGAGCGGCACCATATAGGCCAGCCCGAAAAATACTAACGCAGGGGTGGTCAGTACACGTTTCATTTGAACGGTATTCTGTTGCATTTTGAAGCCCTTCCCAAAAGCCCTTAACAACGTTAACTCTGTCTGAATACACAGGCCGAGTGAACCTAAAATGCAGCCATATAACTTGAGCTATAGCACTACATGTTTTGTTTTTTACATACACAAATCATTTAATTAGGTATGTGGATAGACGCCTTGTATTCAATTTCAGAAAACCTCGCACCAGGACAGAATATAAATCACTGTCATCGTGCGCACTTTAATGAAACGTCAGTAATGAATCGGACCATTACCATCCGCTGGGGTGAATACAAGCGGCGTACAATATAATTATCAAGTTCCTATTAAGCAATCATTTATTTCAACAAATAAATATACTGTTTTATTTCAATGGGTTGATATTTGAAATGTGTATTAATAAGGTGGAATTTAACGTAAGTTAAATATGAATCAAATTTTCGATAAAATCAAGGAATAAAATATTTTATAATGCATTGAAATTTAACAATAAAATGTTTGATTTTGAAATTAACTAAAACAAGAGAAAAATACCCAAAAGGTAAATTATTTTTAATAAAAATACGCTGGTTATATTAAATAATTTAACCTTTTTAGTTCCATTAAATGAAACGTGCATTAAATGAGTAATATAATATACAGGTTAATATTAATTTAAGTCAGATATTATGGGCACGAATGCCCATAATAGAGAAAATTAAATTCTATTTTCTTCTGAGTTTCTGCTGTGTATATAAAGCATCTAAAGTAAATAAAATTAATGCAACCCAGATAAAACCAAATGTAATTAACAATTCTTGGGTCATCACTTCACCATACACAAAGACGGCAAGTAAGAACATGATGCTTGGGCCTAAATATTGGAAGAACCCTAATGTTGATAGTCTTAAATGGTTAGCTGCTTCAGTAAACAGTAACAATGGCACCGTAGTAATAATCCCCGCTGCAATCAGGAGAATGTTTAAATGCCAGCTGTTCATGGTCATGTTGCTTGTCGGGCTATCTGCAAAGAATAGCAGGAAGATAATACCGACAGGGAGTAACCATAAGGTTTCAAATGTCATACCAATTTGTGCATCGACACCCAATTTTTTACGTAATAAACCGTAGGTGGCAAACGTCACGGCAAGGCTTAATCCAATGATTGGCACGGAGCCAAATTGCCAGAGTTGAATTAATACGCCGGTGAGTGCTAATCCGACCGCAACCCATTGCATTCGGCGGAAGCGCTCATGTAAAAATATCATGCCAAACAAGACGTTAACCAGAGGGTTGATAAAATACCCTAAGCTGGCTTGCAGCATATGCCCATTATTCACCGCCCAGATATAAATCAGCCAGTTAGACGCAATTGTCACGGCGGTCACACCTAAAATTAAGATCTTTTTAGGCTGCTTTAATATTTGGCGGAAATAATTCCAATGGCGCGTAACTGTCAGTAATAACAGCATAAAGAAGAATGACCAAATAATACGGTGAGTCAAAATTTCTTCAGCTGGTACTTCTTTGATGGATTTAAAATAAATGGGAGCGACACCCCAAATAAAATAAGCGCCTAAGGCACATAGTACGCCTTTGGTAGTATTTTGTTGGCTCATGAATAGCTCTGAAAGTGATATAAAGTCAAACTGAGAGATCGAAACCAAGAATGTAAGAGGCTCTATTTGTGATGTCGTTAATGTGACATTGCTCAGGTTTTTTTACAAGCTATTAGTTAATGAGGTTATTAATTATTTACCAAATTGTTTCATGCAATTTGTTCACATTATCCAATCAAATAGGTCGCTGTCGCAGTGGCAATATGCTGATTTTTCTCATTATGTAATTCACAGCGGGTCACGGCGATTTTATTACCATCGCGTAGTAAGCTGGCGCTCGCGATAAAAAACTCTCCGCGGCCAGGGCGCAAATAGTCAACGCGCAAGTCAATGGTGCCCATTTTGGACATCTTTTCGGCAATGTCTTGATGCACGAGAGGCTCAATGCGTTGCAGGATCCGGTTAATACACACCATGCCGCCCGCCACATCTAATAAGGATGCAATCACGCCACCATGCAGAATATTTTGGGTGAAATTACCGATCAGCTCAGGGCGATTTTTCACAGATAGCTGGACTAAGTCATCCGTCATTTGTAAAAGCTCAATTCCAAGTAATTGATTAAAAGGCATTCTATAGATAAATGCATCACTCATAAATTTGCTGGCTTCTTCGAAGGTATAGATGCGGTCATTCATTTTAGGATCCTTGTTTGTGATGTTAATGATAAGTTAACATTATGTATGTGCTAATATCTAGAAAACAAATGAATAATCTTTCAGCGGTTGATCGTTTTTCGGTGTAAAATGAGACAAATTTTTTCACCGCAGTTGAAATAGGAATGGCAAATGCGCGCTTTACAAATGTTGTTGAGTTCTGTGCTCTGTTTCTGGTCTGTTTCACTTTTTGCATCTGACAATACCAACGAACCGGCACAGCAGGATACTGAAAATCATACACCCGTTCGCGGAAGTATTATTTCGGGGTTACTGCAAAATTATGATAACCCATTCGTTCTGTATCCTTATGAACCCAATTACATCATTTATACCTATACGTCTTCGATAAATAAGAAAGCCATCGCGAGTTATGATTGGGGTAATGATGCACTGAAAGATGAAGTGAAATTCCAATTGAGCTTGGCGTTTCCTATTTGGCGTGGAATTGCGGGGGAAAACTCGGTTCTTGCGGCATCTTATACTCAGCGTTCTTGGTGGCAATTAAGCAATAAGAAAGAATCTTCGCCATTTCGTGAAACCAACTATCAACCCCAAATTTTTGTGGGTTGGGCGCTAGATAACCAATTTGCAGGCTGGACGTTACGTGAGTTTGAAACAGGTTTTAACCACGAGTCGAACGGTCGTTCAGATCCTACATCACGTAGCTGGAACCGAGTTTATGCCCGAGCGATGGCACAAAGAGGGGATTGGCAAGTTGAGTTAAAACCGTGGTACCGCATTCCTGAAAGCGAAAGCAGTGATGACAACCCAGATATTAATAAATATCTCGGTTATTACCGCGTAAAAGTGGGGTATGCACTTGGGGATAGCGTTATTTCAGCTGCCGGACACTATAACTGGAATTCAGGGTATGGTAATGCCGAGTTGGGTTGGAGCTACCCAATGACAAAGCACGTGCGCTTGTATACCCAACTGTTTAGCGGTTATGGTGAGTCGATGATAGACTATGACTATCGCCAAACACGTTTTGGTATCGGTGTGATGCTTAACGATATCATGTGATCTGGGCAGACATCCCAGTCATTTCAGGGTAATATCTTGCTAATAGCTGCTCTTTTCGGGCAGCTATTTGTTTCAACCTCTAGAGGGAATTCGTGTCTACCGCTTGCGTTATCAATCAACTTTCACTGGCTGAAAATGTGCTCAATAGCACGTTCGGTTACCAATCCTTTCGTCCGGGGCAAGATGCTGTCATTGGCGGTATTCTCGATGGTCGTGACTGCTTAGTATTGATGCCAACAGGGGGTGGAAAATCACTCTGCTACCAAGTGCCTGCGCTGGTTAAACAAGGCATTACGCTGGTGGTATCACCTTTAATCTCCTTAATGAAGGATCAAGTTGATCAACTCAAGTTACACGGTGTTGAAGCGGCGTGTTTGAATTCTTCACAAACCCCTCTAGAGCAGCGCCAAATTATGGAATTATGCGCTCAAGGGAAAATCAAACTTCTGTATGTGGCACCAGAGCGTTTACTGACTGACTATTTCATTCAGCAAATTGGTAGCTGGGATATCGCCTTATTAGCAGTAGATGAAGCGCACTGTATTTCCCAATGGGGCCATGATTTCCGTCCTGAATATCGTTCATTAGGTCAATTACGCCATTCCTTACCAAATGTGCCCGTGATGGCGCTGACTGCTACAGCAGATGAAACCACGCGCGCTGATATTATTCGCTTACTCGAGCTTAATGACCCATTAGTTCATGTGAGCAGCTTTGACCGCCCGAACATCCGCTATACTTTAGTCGAGAAATATAAACCGTTAGATCAATTATGGTTTTTTATTAAGGCTCAGAAAGGTAAGTCAGGGATTGTTTACTGTAATAGCCGTAGTAAAGTTGAAGAAACCGCGGAAAGATTACAAAAACGTGGCTTGAGTGTCGCTGCTTACCATGCTGGTTTGGAGAGTGCCCAGCGTGACTGGGTACAAGATGCGTTCTTGAAAGATAACCTGCAAATTGTGGTTGCGACCGTGGCATTTGGAATGGGAATTAACAAGTCCAACGTCCGTTTTGTGGCGCACTTTGATATTCCTCGTAACATTGAAGCGTATTACCAAGAAACGGGACGAGCAGGGCGTGATGGCGTCGAAGCCGAAGCCATTCTATTTTACGATCCTGCTGATATGGCGTGGCTCCGTCGATGTTTAGAAGAAAAACCAGCGGGAATGCAGCAGGATATTGAACGTCATAAATTAAATGCCATTGCTGCCTTTGCCGAAGCGCAAACCTGTCGTCGCCTGGTTTTACTAAACTATTTCGGCGAAAATCGCCAAAAGCCTTGTGGTAACTGTGATATCTGCCTTGATCCTCCAAAACGTTATGATGGGCTGATGGATGCGCAAAAAGCACTTTCTTGTATTTATCGCGTTGGGCAGCGGTTTGGTATTGGCTATATTGTTGAGGTGCTACGAGGCGCTAACAATCAGCGAATTCGCGACTTAGGGCACGATAAACTACCGGTGTATGGTATTGGTAAAGAGCAGACTAATGAACATTGGGTAAGCGTTTTACGTCAATTAATTCATTTAGGCATGATCACTCAAAATATCGCGCATTTCTCCGCATTACAGTTAACGGAAGCGGCTAGGCCCATTCTGCGTGGTGAAATGCCATTACAGTTAGCGGTTCCACGCGTTTTAGTCACCAAAAGCCGGAATCAACAAAACAAAATTTATCATGGCAATTATGATAAGAAGCTGTTTGCCAAATTGCGTAAATTACGTAAATCCATTGCGGATGAAGAAAATATCCCGCCTTTTGTGGTTTTCAACGATGCAACGTTGATAGAAATGGCAGAGCATTGCCCAACCAAACCCGTTGAATTATTACTGATTAATGGGGTTGGTGAGAAAAAATTAGAGCGTTTTGGTGAGGCGTTTATGACACTCATCCAAGACCATCTAGAAGGTTATGAATGAGGAAACCCCATGTCGCCAGATAGTCTAAAAGCCAGTTGGTTAAATCGAGAAACTGAGTTTTCGGCCTTTACCAACGGTCCGCTTTTAGATTTTTGGCAATTACGTGAAGAAGCTGAGTTTCTTGGCGTTGATGACATTCCTATTCGTTATGTGCGTTTTATTCATGCAAAGCACCATAAAGCCGTAGTTATCTCACCGGGTCGCAGTGAAAGTTACGTTAAATACCCTGAAGTCGCCTACGATTTTTATCATTTAGGGTTCGATGTTTTTATTATTGATCATCGTGGACAAGGGCGATCTGGCCGTATGTTGGCGGATCCCCAAAAAGGGCACGTTGAAAAATTCACAGATTACATCGATGATTTTGAAAAATTCATTGATTTAGAAGTGAGAGATCGCCACTATCCTAAATGCTATGCGCTGGCTCATTCGATGGGAGGCGCTATCCTTGCTGGGTACTTACTCCGAGATAGCGTGACATTTGACGCTGCCGCATTGTGCGCTCCCATGATTGGCGTTAATTTACCGATGCCTCATTGGCTCGCGAGCTTTATTGTTGAGCGTGCAGAACCGCGCCGCAGTGTGCGAAATGATTATGCAGTTTCTACGGGAAAATGGCATCCATTACCTTATTTAATCAATGTGTTAACCCATAGTCAGGAGCGTTATCGACGCTATTTACGCTACTATGCGGATTATCCTGAATTACGTCTCGGTGGTCCAACTTACCACTGGTTACGAGAAAGTTTTGCGATTGGTAAAGAGCTGGTTGCGAAAGCGGGAGAGATTGAAACCCCTCTGATGCTCCTTGAAGCGAGCGAAGAGAAGGTAGTCAGTAATCGAGAGCTACAAGCTTTTTGTCAAAGTCGGCAAAAAGCGCAAGCAGGACGAGAAGAAAAATTACCCCTCATTATCGAAGGGGCTCACCACGAAATCCTGTTTGAAATAGATGCATTGAGAGCCATGGCCCTCAATGCAATTTGTGATTTTTTTGAGCAGCATTAGCCATAATTAGGGATCTTGTATGAAATATCCGGTTGTTGCTTCCGATTTGGACGGAACACTTTTATCTCCCAATCATGATTTAACCCTGTATACCAAAGACACTCTTAAGCAGCTTGTCGCGACCGAAGAAGTACGATTTGTATTCGCGACGGGGCGCCATCATATTGATGTTGCACAGATCCGCGACGGTCTGGGGATTGATGCTTATATGATCACCTCGAATGGAGCGCGTATTCATAACACCAATGGCGACCTTATTTTTGCGAACAACGTTGACTCGCAGATAGCGAAAGAACTGTGCTTAATGGAGTTTGATCACCCAGAAATTCTCACCAATTACTACCATGGCGATGATTGGTTTATTAACCGGGAAAGCCCAGAGCAGAAAGAGTTTTTCAAAGAATCTGTATTTAATTACCAACTGTTTGATCCCCGTAATTTCCCAACATCGGAAGTCTGTAAAGTGTATTACACCAGTGAAGATCATGATTTACTGGTAGATCTGCAACAGCGTATTCAACGTCGTTGGCAGGACAAGGTTCATGTTACTTTCTCCTTGCATAGCTGCCTTGAAGTGATGGCGGGCTCCGTTTCTAAAGGGGAAGCATTGAAACAAGTCACAGCATTGCATGGTTATGGAACACATGATTGCATCGCGTTTGGTGATGGCATGAATGACAAAGAGATGCTGAAGTTAGCGGGCAAGGGCTGCATTATGCAAAATGCTCATCAGTTGCTGAAAGATGCTTTACCTCAGATGGAAGTTATCGGGTCTAACCAAGATGATGCGGTTGCTCGTTATTTGAGAAGTAAATATTTAGACAACAAATAACCATTTTTTCTATGTGTATAAACAGAAAGCCAGATAGAATAAAAAACTATCTGGCTTTTTATTTGCCTTTTGTCATGAATGATAACGAAAAGTGCTATTCATCAAAATTAAGGTGTTTATCCTATTTTGTCTTCTGACGAGTAAATTTAAACTAGTTCAGATGAAAAGCGAGTTTAGGCTGTATAATCTGCCAAATCAGCCGATAATAACGGGTATTACTGTGTCGCCAGTTGCCATACTGCACTGTTGAGGGTTACTTAGGATGAAAAAAATTGCGTTAGCGCTGTTGTTAGGATCTGTTTGTTATAGTTCATTATTACTGGCTACACCGGTGAAACCAACGACCGCCAGTGAACAGACGACGATAGAGCAAATTACGCAGTTAGCTGAAAAAGGTGATCCCGCTTCTCAGTTCCTTTTAGGAGAGCGTTATTTTAAAGGTCAGGGCGTTTCTCAAGATTCCAAAGTGGCCGCAGAATGGTTTATCAAAGCGGGGGATCAAGGCAATTCAGATGCTCAATTCCGATTAGGTACTATGTACGTTAATGGCTTTGGTGTGCGTCGTGACTACGATAAAGCGATGTTATGGTACGAAGAAGCGGCTAAAAATGGCGATACTCGTGCGGAAACCAACATGGCCACCATGTATTCACAAGGCTTAGGGGTGAAGCAAGATCTAGAAAAAGCCGCATACTGGTTTCGAAAGGCAGCGCAAGGCGGCAATGTGATCGCGCAATTCAAAATCGGGCAAATGTACTCGATTGGTAGTGGTGTCGCATTAGATAATGAAAAAGCGGTGTTTTGGTTCAGAAAAGCGGCAAAACAGCGTGATGCAAATTCTCAAGACCGTTTAGGGGTGATGTACTCTGAAGGGAAAGGGGTGAAAAAGAACTTACAGCAAGCGTATGCATGGCTGTCTACCGCGGTTTATAGTGGCAATAAAGAGAGCCAACGTTTACAGAAAAAAATCGCAGAGCAGTTGAACGCAAAAGAGCTGAAACAAGCGCAAAAACTGGCTGATAACTACATTAAAACCTACGGTAATAGCGAAGAAAGCTAATTCGCTCAATATTAATTTAACGGGATATCAACAGGTATCCCGTTAATCCAATCACAGACAGAATCAAATATCCCCAGCAAAATCGGTAAAACCGATTATATCCCCATCCTCGGCGTACACTCAGTTGCAGCGTTTTTGTCGACAATTGACGAACCTTCAAACGGTAAACCACTAAATACAGCAGGCTGAATCCTTGCCACAGATAGAGCGTATTAAAGGCAAAATCCTTTCCGACAATCAGCAAAATCACCAACGGGATCAGAAAAAACAGAATGGAGCCGACACGCTCATACTGTGCAATTTTCAATTTGATAGATTCGTCTTGGATTTCTACTGCTTGGGTCATTATTCTGCCTTTTCTATGATGAAAAACGAGGGAGCAAACGCTCCCTCGATAAACTTATAGCTCACCAGTACCGCGTGGTGGATTACGACCAGAGAGGTTATTTGTGGCGCTTTGTATTGAATTACTGCGTACATCCACACGGGCTTGGAACGGTGGGAATGGCAATGTAATTCCTTGTTCTGCAAAGGCTTGTAAAATATGTTGGTGAATTTCGTGGCGAGCCGGCAAACGGTGCCCCATTTCACCTGCATACACCCGCAGCTCGAAAATTTGGATCCCTTGCTGTAAGTCCACGAGATAAACTTCAGGATTAGGGTTATCCAAAATCATGGACGAGCGTTTTGCCGCACGCAGGATAATCTCTGTCACTTTTTCGCTATCGGCATCCGCTGGGGCAGGGATAGTCATCACGATACGGGTAACGGTATCGGTCAGAGACCAGTTAATAAACTGTTCAGTAATAAATGCCTTGTTCGGCACAATAATCTCTTTTCTGTCCCAGTCCGTTAATGTGGTGGCGCGGGTATTAATCTTAGTGATGCTACCTGTTAAGTTACGGATAGTGACGGTATCGCCGATACGGATCGGTTTTTCAAATAGGATCATCAAACCAGAGATAATATTGGCGAAAATTTCTTGTAAACCAAACCCTAGCCCGACCCCCATTGCCGCGATAAGCCACTGAAGTTTTGACCAGTCGATCCCCAGCATGGAGAACCCGACAATGGTTCCGATGATGGTGATGCTGTACTTGGTCAAGGTACTGATGGCATAGCCGGTGCCCGGTGTTAAGTCGAGATGCTGAAGGACGGCGAGTTCTAATAGTGCAGGTAAGTTTCTAACGAGCTGCGCGGTCACGATAATCACCAGTATGGCGATAAAAATCGAGCCCATAGTGATGGCTTGCACAGTTTCCACACCATTGATGGATGAGGTCACATCCCACAGGCGAATATTTTCAAGGAATGAAAATGCGGTATGCAATTCAGACCACAGCCAAATTAACGAGACCAGCGCTATCATAGTCAGAATGGAGCGCACCAATCCAACCGATTGGGTACTGATAGTATCGAGGTCAAGAACCTGCTCTTCAATATCAATGTTCCCTTCACCGCTGGCATTGGGGAGTTGAGAATCTTCTTCCCCTTTAGCTCGCTGGGCTAAGATTTCCGCACGGCGCTGTTTTGCTCGCTCGAAGGCAAGTTTTCGACGCTGCATTGACATCCAGCGCTGGATAGTGTGATAAACAATTAAAATCACAAACCAAATCGCTACTGAGGTCTCGAGTCGCGCCAACAGTGCCTGAGAAGTGGAGAAATAACCCAATACCGAGAAAAATGCGGCAATCACCGGCGCAATGAAAATGAGCCACCATAATGCGGTGTTCACTAAGTTTTCACCGGAGCCGTGTCTGTCCAAATATAATGGGATTTTAGAACGGCGTAAGTTATTGGTAATTAAGCTTAATGCGACGCACAGCACTAAGAAGCAGAGGCGGCCTAAGGTCGCAGAGAACTCTCTCTCGCTGTAATGTTCAAAAGTGATGATCGCCATCACTAACGGCACAATCACAAAAATGGCTAATCGGTAATGGCGCATTGCGCGTTTTACCGCGTCTTTATCCCAACCAAAGTGGGAAATGAACAACCCGGTAGGTCGTGAGAATGTTTCACTGATCATAAACAGCCAGAGCAGCGGGGTCGTTGCGCTAACGCCGTAGCCGATGGCTGCTGCCATCGGATATTGCCATGCACTTTGTAAGCCATAGCCAATGGCAGACCACATCATCGGCAGAGGAAGCGCCACGATAATCGACCAGAAAATAGTGCGGATAGTTAAATAGAAACGGTCTTGTGTAACTTTACCAATGCGCAGGCTTGAACGGTCTAAGAACGCTTGATAATGGCGGCGTGTGCTGACACTGAAAATCACTAAGATAATGGAACCCAGCAGGTATAAGAATGAGTCCTGGCTAGTGACCATCACTTGCAGGGCACCCGCGAGCTGGGAGAGAGTATCCAGTGAAAGCAACTGGGTCATGTCAGTAACCACAAGCACCGGATAATTAATGCTAATCGGCGGGACATCAGCGACCCAGAACAGATAACGGTTTGAGGCGTCTTTTACCTCTTTCAGCGCATCCGTTAATTGCCCCGTTGCAACATTGAGCTTAGTCAGTTCTAACATTTCGCCATCAAATCCCGAAATGAGCGAAGTTAATAGCTCTTTGCGGGTCTTCATCAGTGACTGATAAACCTGTGACTGAGAAGGGTTTAAATCATTGGCGCTTTCTTGTACTGATACGTCAAGCTTGGATAAGCGCTCAAGCATATCTTCATAATTTAAGCGCTGAACACGTAAATCCGCCATTTCGCGGTCAAGTTGCTGGCTTTTAGGGATATCTGGAAGGCGAGAAAGCTGGGTACGAAGCGCTTCTCCTAAAGTACTTGAACTGCTGATCCACTGGGCTTGTTCACGAATAGTCGAGAGTGCTTGTCGTGCATTTCGAATGCTGGTGGAAATTTCCGTTTGGTTGGTGGTGATCTCGCTCATGCGCTGAGCTTGCTCGGTCAACTCTTGGGACATTTTACGGTTGATATCAAGCTGCTCTTTTAAGAAAGGGGTCAATTCACCCTGTTCTGCCAACATTTCGGTATGCTCTAACGCCAATATTGCTTTTTGTTGGCGCTGAGTATTTTGGAAATCACGAAGCTGTTGAAGCTCTAATTCTAGGCGCTGATAACGCTTTTTCTCAAGCTCCAGCGCCATTCGGGAAATTTCTTGACGGTTATTGGCCGATAATTGCGCCATTTCTAGCTCGTTCACAATGGACTTGCGAGCACTTACTTCGGCTTGAGCTAAGGTGTATTGGGCTTCAGCTAACGGAGTCGTTGGCGTATTGAGTGATTGGAATCGCGTTGAGGCATCCGTTAATTGACGTCGTGCCTCAGATAACTGCTGTGGCAAGAGATTCAGGGATTCGCTGATTTCGCGCCCTTTGTCTTGCTCTTGCTGCATCAAGCGCCCTTGGTCAAGTAGCTGGCTGCTGACCTGGGTAATACGCTGCTCTAGTTCACTTAAGCTAATGCTGGTAGGGATCGCGGGCGGTGTATCGGTTTCATTGAGTAAGGCTTGACGGATTGTTTTGATAATTCGAGGGAAATTATCGATAGCATCTTGGTAAGACTTTGCCTTATTGTCTGAATCACGGGCTTCGTTAATCCAGCTTAATGCCCCTTGCAACGCTTGAGCGGTCTCTGCGTCCTTGGGGTTTTTGCTTGGATCAAGCTGTTTGAGCTCCTGTGTAATCTGTGCTTCATCTTGTGCGGAGGCTGGCGCCGCGTGGGATGAAAAAACGATTAACAGGCTAAGTAAAAAACTGATAATCAAACGCACAGTGAGGAGCTCCTTCAGACATAGAATAATTTAATTATAGTTTAAATGATTAGCTAACAGTTTCAGTGCGTTGCTGCTCATCGATTGATTCTGCTAATAGCTCACCCATGCGGGTTGCATAGCCGGGGATCAATGAGGCATTAAAGCGAATTTTGTTAGGTTCAAACAGGTTAATGACAGTGGAACCGAGTTTGAATAGACCCATTTCTTCTCCTTTTTGTAGGAAGATAGCGCCTTCTTCACCTTGTGCTGGATATGTCCAACGTTTAATTACGCCTTCACGCTGAGGGTTAACACAACCGCTCCAAACGGTATCAATGCTGCCGACAATGGTTGCACCAACCAAAATCTGTACCATTGTGCCAAATGGGGTATCAAACACGCAGATTAAACGTTCATTACGTGCAAATAAATTCGGAACATTTGCTGCGGTTAATGGGTTAACGGAGAACAGATCGCCAGGGACGTAAATCATCTCTGTTAATAAGCCGTCACATGGCATATGTACACGGTGGTAGTCACTTGGGGATAAATAGGTTGTGATAAAATCACCACCACGAAATTTATCTGCTAACTGATATTGCCCAGCAAGTAGGGCTTCAACTGTATAATTATGGCCTTTTGCCTGAAAAATCAGGTCACTATCGATAGGGCCTAATTGGCTAACGGCACCGTCTGCAGGCTGTGCAAGTTGATGTTCGGATTCAACAATTGGGCGTGCGCCATCTTTTAATGTACGGATGAAAAAGTCGTTAAAAGTTGAATACGCGGTGAGCTCACTTTTTTGAGCTTCATTCATATTCACTTTGTAGGCTTTTGCGAACAGCTTTATTGCCCATTGAGTTACAAAACCTACATTGCGACTAGCAAACCATCCTGCGAGTTGAGTAAGTCCTTGTTTAGGAAGCATAAATTGCAGGCGAATTTTGATTTTATCTAGCACGTTAACCTCTGAATTTTAAAGGTAAGTTAGTGAAAGGGCGCTATTGTAACTGAAACTCATCCGCTTTCGAATTATTTCAGAAAGCGGATAAAATGAACGATAAACGTGAGCGCTCACTAACTTATTTTAGACTGATTTCGGGGATTATTTATCTTTAGCAGTAAAGTTACCACGCAGTTTAACTTGTTCCATACTTTCTAAAATACGGTGATAGTTTTCAAAGCGTGATTCGGCAATTTTGCCGTCTTCCATTGCGTCTCGCAGTAAACAGCCGGGGTCATCTAAGTGTTTACAATCGCGGAATTTACAGCCACCAAGGTAATCTTTAAATTCGACAAATCCTTTGGTCACTTGTTCCTTTGTCAGATGCCAAAGACCAAATTCACGTACGCCCGGTGAATCGATGACATCACCACCCTGTGGGAAGTGGTACAGTCTGGATGCGGTCGTAGTGTGTTGCCCTAAGCCCGAGGTATCAGAAACATCATTGACTAAGATCGCGGCCTCATTTTGAGGTAACAGCGTATTCAACAAACTGGATTTACCGACACCAGATTGGCCAACAAAGACTGACACTTTGCCAGATAGCGTGTTAGTGAGTGCTTCCATTCCTTCACCGGTATGACTGGAAACTTCGAGCACTTGGTAGCCAATATCGCTATAAATTGTCATTAAATCACTGACCCACTCGCGATTTTCTTCATCGAGTAAGTCAACTTTGTTTAAGACAATAATCGGCTGGATCCCTGTCGTTTCACAGGCGACTAAGTAGCGGTCGATAATATTGAGCGATAATTCAGGTAAAATCGCAGAAACCACAACGATTTGGTCGATATTTGCAGCGATAGGTTTTAACCCATCATAATAATCAGGACGAGTTAAGACGGAGTGGCGCTCATGAACGGCTTCGACAATGCCGTTCACTTTGATATCACTCTGTGTGTTTAGTGCAGGGCGCCAGACAACTTTGTCCCCGGTCACTAAAGATGAGATGGTTCGACGCAGGTTACAACGCTGTATAGTGCCGTCTAAGGCTTCAATATCCGCATGTTGGCCAAAGCGGCTAATCACTAAGCCCTCTTGAGCCTCACCTAATTGGCTATCATCAATCTCAATGGCTTTCTGTTTTTTGAGTCTTTTTTGATGATTTTCTTGCACGCGGCGCTGTTGGCCTTTCGAAAGTTTCTGCTTAGCCACCTGACCTCTCTCACTTAAATAATTTAGTGTCTATATTATAACCGATAGGGATATTATTGAAAAACTACATACCTATAACGGATAGCACGAAGGGTGTTATCATACCTTAACTCCACCGTATTCAGTTAGGGCATATCATGCAAAAGAATGAGAATAATTTAATTTGGATCGATTTAGAAATGACCGGGCTCGATCCTATTCGTGATCGTATTATTGAAATCGCGACCATTGTGACTGACAGTAACCTGAATATCTTGGCCGAAGGCCCTGTTATCGCGGTACATCAAACCGAAGAGCAGTTGGCATTAATGGATGAGTGGAATGTAAACACGCACACTAATAGTGGCTTAGTGGAGCGTATTCGTAAAAGCTCCATTGGTGAGCGTGAAGCAGAGCTGGCAACCATTGAATTCCTAGAAAAATGGGTACCAAAAGGCGCATCGCCTATTTGTGGGAACAGCGTAGGCCAAGACCGCCGCTTCTTATTTAATTATATGCCAGAGTTAGAAAGTTATTTTCACTACCGCTATCTCGATGTAAGTACATTAAAAGAGTTAGCCCGCCGCTGGAAACCTGAGATCCTCGCCGGATTCTCAAAGAAAAATACCCACCAAGCGCTGGATGATATCCGCGAGTCGATTGCCGAGCTGGTCTATTACCGAGAAACGTTTATTAAATGACGGGCTTTAAAGGCTCAATATTACCGCAATCTTAAGAATGCCATATGCTCAAGCTATATGGCATTGTTTGGATAGTATTGCTTGGGAGATACCATCATGGAAAATAATACTCGTGAATTTGAAAACGTTGATGGTTTGAGAATGGAAGAATCGGGTGACGTCATTATAAGAAAGTAAAAGGTTAACAAACTTAACACCTTGAAATGCTTATTTAACAAACGGCGACGACAAAATCATCACTATGATTGTTTTATCATCAAATGAACAAAAAAATAAAAAATTTGAGTTCAAACGCTTGCTAGTATCTTAATTTCTCGTATAATGCGCTCCCCGTACCGATGAAGTTTTTAGGATTTTATTGGCACGATTAAGGCACCAAGATTGGTTATGCGGGAATAGCTCAGTTGGTAGAGCACGACCTTGCCAAGGTCGGGGTCGCGAGTTCGAGTCTCGTTTCCCGCTCCAAATTTTCTTGATGTTTTAGCTAGAGCACTATTTTCGGAATGCGGGAATAGCTCAGTTGGTAGAGCACGACCTTGCCAAGGTCGGGGTCGCGAGTTCGAGTCTCGTTTCCCGCTCCAAACTTTCTTAGTGTTTTAGCAAAACTAGCCTGAATTTAGTCGTAAGTAGTACCCACCAAATGCGGGAATAGCTCAGTTGGTAGAGCACGACCTTGCCAAGGTCGGGGTCGCGAGTTCGAGTCTCGTTTCCCGCTCCAAATTTTTATCTGTTAGTCTCTTTTTATATCTCCCGATAAACACGCCATAAAATATTAGCTTTTGACTTAAGCATTAATACTTATTTGTCTTTTCGTGCGTATTATTTAGACAAAAGCAACTTTTACCTTCCTTGTTCACGATCCTTTTATTATTTATGATCTTTTTAGGATCCAAGTGAGTTTTTTTACTTGCATTCATAGGCAGAGAGCCATAGAATAGCCACCCCTTAGCAATAGGGCATCCTATAAGAACTTCAGCCAAAATGGCGAACGTTCGAGTGAAAGGTAAAAAATCCTATTTTTACCTGTTCAGTTAAAATTTCTTCTTAACCTGACTTTTTGATAACTTTACTTTAGTTAGTTAACTAAAATTCAGCGTTTTTTATTACTTCTCTCCATGAGAAAGTTATCCACAACCTGAGTGGGTCTAGGTTCAATTTATCCTAGACAGAAATACTTTGCTGCACAGAGTTATCCACAGGTTAGTTATTGGTTAATTTTTGATTATCACAAAATGAATATTATTGATTTTAATTTTAATTGATTGAAATTAAAGTGAAAAATTATTTCTTCAAAATGTGCTGAGCACAACTTGCAAATCCTTTACCTATTGTCGGCTAAGCACTTTTTTATTTTATTCACATCAGTTTGACAATTGATAGATTAGGATATAAGGCCGGTTTTTTTTTAGGCGTCTCGAGGTAAACCTTTAGTAATTGCCCGAACAAGACGTTTTTGTTGCGAAGTTTGAATTGTGACTTGGTTTTCTTCTCGGCGCTTGAGTTGTTGGCTAATTGACCATTGGAAGTGCTCGTCTAACATAGGATTGATCCCAAGACGGTTCTGTAATGCGAGGACAATACTATCTTGATAGGGTGCATTACCCAAAGCGACACTGATATTACGTAGCCATTTTATATAGCCAATACGGCGGATTGCCGACCCTTCTGTAATACGGAGAAATTTTTCTTCATCCCATGAAAAAAGATCTAATAATTCCGGCGTATGCAATGCGGCTCTAGGACTAAAATCCTCTTCATCTGTCAACTGAGAAAAACGATTCCACGGGCAGATAAGTTGGCAGTCATCACAGCCATAAATCCGGTTACCCATTAAAGGTCGAAACTCTTCGGGGATAGCGCTATCGAGCTCAATGGTTAGATAGGAAATACAGCGTCTTGCATCAACAGTGTAAGGCTCTACAATTGCACCCGTTGGGCAAGTTGTCATACAGGCAACGCAGCGCCCGCACTGCTCTTCAACGGGTTGATCTATGGGAAGAGGGAGATTGACCAGCAATTCGCCAAGGAAAAACCATGATCCTGAATGTTGGTTGAGCACCAATGAGTGCTTGCCTGTCCAGCCTAAACCCGCTTTGACAGCAAGAGGGCGTTCCAGAATAGGCGCCGAGTCAACAAAAGGGCGAAAATTCAGGTCATCGGAGCATTCGAACTGACGGCAATACTCGAGGATCCGATCACTAAGCACTTTTAAGCGTTTTTTTAATAGCTTATGATAATCGCGACCAAGGGCGTAGCGGCTGACATAGCCTAGTTCTGGATTATTTAGCGTGCTGGCAAAAGCTGCCTTAGCAGGAAGATAGTTCATTCGAACACTAATGACGCGCAGTGTGCCGGGGTGTAATTCATGGGGTCTTGCCCGCATCATGCCGTGGCGCTTCATCCACTCCATTTCGCCATGATATTGTTTATCTAACCATGCTTGGAGCTTGGGTTCTTCAAGGGTAAGATCCGTATCGCAAATACCGACTTGTTGAAAGCCAGCATCGATGCCCCATTGTTTAATATTTTGGGCAAGAAGGTCGAGGTCGAGGCGTGTGGACATGGGAAATATCTAGGTAAAAGTGGATTCGCAGGCACTCTAACACGATCATTGGATTTATCAAAATCCACAGATCGCGTTGGCACGATCTTGCTCGGAAATTTCCGATCTCGATGTTCCAACAATGTTAAATAACACAAATAGATCTGCTTGAGTTAAAATAGACGTTAATATCAATATTGAATAAATTTTATCATTATAATTGGCTTCACTAACTATGAAAGAACGCACAGTACAACTTGCTAATGAAGAGCAAACAGTCGCGCTTGGGCGCACGATCGCTATGGCCTGTAAACAAGGGGCGGTCATTAACCTGTATGGCGATTTAGGTGCAGGGAAAACGACATTTAGTCGTGGATTTTTACAGGCATTGGGCCATCAAGGCCATGTAAAAAGTCCAACCTATACACTTGTTGAGCCTTATGAATTAGCAGATAGACACGTTTTTCACTTTGATCTGTATCGTTTAGCCGATCCTGAAGAACTTGAGTTTATGGGGATCCGTGACTACTTTTCAGACAACTCAATCTGTTTAGTGGAATGGCCACAGCAGGGCAAAGGCTTCTTACCTGAAGCGGATCTGGAGATCCATTTAACCTATCAAGATGAAGGGCGTCAGGCTCGGGTTGTCGCTTTTTCGACAACCGGAGAGTCGTTATTGGAAGCGTTAACGGTATTCTAAGGAACATATAGCTCATGATGAATGCATCGATGAACAGAATAACTACCAAGGGTATTTTTTCTTTTTTCTTATTATTGATGATGTTTGCTCTGGCTCTGGTGACATCAACCGCCAAAGCGGCATCTCTCTCTAATATTCAAGTTAGTAATAGCCCTTCACAGGCGCAAGTGACATTAACATTTGTTGATGGAAAGCCTGATTATTCCTACTTCCCGCTGCACTCACCTGAACGCTTAGTGATTGATGTTCAGCAACGTGGTGAAATTATTGGTTTGCCACTCAAGCTTCCGAAAGGGGACTTGGTGAAGCAAGTTCGAGCTAGCCAAGCGCCTGATAGCCAGCACAAACGTATCGTCCTTGAACTTTCCCAAGCCGCGAAGACTAAAGCGAGTGTTCAGCAGGTTTCAGGCCAATATCAAGTTGTCTTTACTGTATCTACAGGAAAAGGACAAACATCAAATTCATATAATAATACCGTGATGCCAGCCCAGCCGACGACAACGCCATCCACACGTAATTCGCAGCCTGTTCAGCCGGTACAAGAAAAACCATTAAAAATGAATGCACCAGCAGCGGCTTCATCGACCACGTCAACCACGCCATCAGCCCCAGCAACGCCAACCAAAACCTTACCAAAAGGCACTAAGCAGGTGGTGATTGCGATTGATGCCGGTCATGGTGGGAAAGACCCAGGGGCGATTGGTAAAAACGGTTATAAAGAAAAAGATGTGACACTGAGTGTGGCGCGTAAGCTGTATCAAAAATTGGATGCCGATCCGATGTTTAAGCCTGTAATGACAAGGGATGGAGACTATTTTATTTCCGTCAGTGGTCGTTCAGACGTTGCGCGTAAAAAAGGCGCCAATATGCTAGTTTCTATTCATGCTGACTCAGCACCAAACAGTAGCGCTCGTGGGGCATCCGTTTGGGTGCTATCTAACCGCCGAGCAAACAGCGAATTAGGTAGCTGGTTGGAACAGCGTGAAAAACAATCTGAACTTCTTGGTGGTGCGGGTGACGCGCTCAGTGGTGCAGACCCATATTTAAGCCAAGCGGTATTGGATTTACAGTTTGGGCATTCACAACGTGTGGGTTACGATGTTGCGGTTCATGTCATTCAGCAGCTTAGAAAAATTGGTAATATTCATAAGAAAACCCCAGAACACGCGAGCCTTGGTGTACTGCGTTCTCCCGATATTCCATCCATTTTAGTGGAAACTGGGTTTATCAGTAATACATCTGAAGAACAGCTATTGAAATCCAATGATTATCAAGAAAAAGTGGCTGATGGTATTCACCAAGGGTTACGCCAGTACTTTTTAGCGAATCCGCTGCAAGCAGCGCCAAAATAAGTGAATTAGGTTATGGCAATCCAGATCCTTTCTCCTCAATTAGCGAACCAAATAGCGGCGGGTGAAGTGGTCGAAAGACCCGCATCCGTGGTTAAAGAGTTAGTCGAAAATAGCCTTGACTCAGGGGCAACTCGTATCGATATCGAGATTGAGCGAGGAGGAGAAAAGCTGATCCGAATTCGGGATAATGGCTGTGGGATCAACAAAGATGAGTTGATCCTCGCTCTAGCGCGCCATGCCACCAGTAAAATTGCCACATTAGATGACCTTGAAGCGATCATGAGCATGGGTTTCCGCGGTGAAGCCCTAGCCAGTATTAGCTCTGTTTCCCGCCTGACATTAACCTCCAAACCCGCTGAGCAAACTGAAGCATGGCAATCCTATGCAGAAGGTCGTGACATGCAGGTGACGGTAAAACCTGCAGCACACCCCAATGGCACAACGGTCGAAGTGCTGGATCTCTTTTACAATACGCCCGCTCGTCGCAAATTTATGCGTACAGAAAAAACCGAGTTTGGGCATATTGATGAAATCGTGCGCCGAATTGCGCTTTCTCGCCCTGATGTGGCGATTAATTTGTCGCACAATGGCAAATTAGTTAAGCAGTATCGTGCAGCGCAGGATGCCAATCAGCAAGAGCGCCGTTTAGGGACAATTTGCGGAACGGGTTTTATGCAGGGCGCGTTAGCGCTTTCATGGGAGCACAGTGATTTAGGGATCAAAGGCTGGGTGGTTGCACCATCAACGACGTCGAGCGGAGTCAGTGATATTCAGTATTGCTACGTGAATGGTCGTATGATGCGCGATAAACTGATCAACCATGCGATCCGCCAAGCGTATGAAGGCCATCTGGATGAAAATCAACAACCCGCTTATGTGCTGTATTTGACCATCGACCCAAAGCAAGTGGATGTGAACGTCCATCCCGCCAAACATGAAGTGCGTTTTCATCAAGCCAGATTAGTGCATGATTTTATCTATCAAGCGGTACGCACTGTATTGCTTAATGCGCTAACTGAAAATGAACTTCCGGGAATAGAACCTGTATCCAACGAAGTTGAAAATCGGGCATCCGCAGGGGATAACTACTTTGCTTCTCCTACTGTACAGGAAACAGGGAAACCACAAGGAGCTCAACGGAGTCATGCTCAAGAGCCTCCTCTTTCTTATGGTGAGCCACGAAATGCGTCAGTAGCAGGTAAAAACAACACTTTTACTTCAGACAACGCAGGCAAGTCTAGTCCAATATCAAGCTATAACCGCTCAGAGCCAAGCTATGAGCGCAAAGCGGGAGAGCTGTATCAACGTTTGATGTCGATTCCCGTTGCGCCTGAAGATAAAAAACCGTTATTCCCAGAAAGAAAGCCGTTGAGTGTCAATCCTGTCGATAGCCAATCTGTAGCGAAAAGTGCGGATAACTATCAATTCGGTAAAGTATTGACAATTTACGCAAAAAACTTTGCATTAATTGAGTCTTCATTAGGGATAATCCTGTTATCCTTAAATGAAGCGAATTACTTACTCAAGCTGGCTCAACTAACGCCAGAAAATGGTGTATTAAAGCCTCAACCGTTGTTAATTCCCTTAAAATTGTCACTAAAAAGTGACGAAATAGAGGTTTTGCAACGTTATAAGGAACAATTGACACTATTTGGTATCGATGCCTCGATATTTCATGGAAAAGTAACAATTCATACGGTATCGTTACCGCTAAGAACGCAAAATTTATCGCAGCTTTTTTCTGATTTAATCGTGTTTTTGTCAGCAAAAGAGAGTGTCTCGAATGAAAATATCGCGCAATGGCTAGCAAATGCGATTTCTCAGACAAAAAACGAGGAAAGTTGGAGTTTGGCGCAGGCAGTTCAATTACTGGCTGATGTTGAGCGGATCTGTCCGCAGTGGGTGGCAAATCCACCGCCAACATTATTACAATTAATTAATTTACAACCCGTGGTAGCTACACTGACAAATGAGTGATTTAGTAACTCAACAAAAACCAAATGCCATCTTCTTAATGGGGCCAACGGCTTCGGGCAAAACGGCATTGGCCATCGAATTACGCAAGCATTTGCCTGTGGAGATCATTAGTGTCGATTCGGCATTGATTTATCGAGGAATGGATATTGGTACCGCGAAGCCTAATCAAGAAGAGCTGAGCCAAGCCCCGCATCGTTTGATAGATATCCTCGATCCATCTCAGCCTTATTCTGCGGCCGATTTTCGTCGTGACGCATTAAATGTAATGGATGAAATTTCGTCTCAAGGTAAGATTCCATTACTGGTTGGCGGCACCATGCTCTATTTTAAAGCCTTATTAGAAGGCTTGTCACCGCTACCATCAGCCTCTCCAGAAGTTCGTGAGGCAATTGAGAACATAGCAAAAGAACAAGGTTGGGCTGAAGTACACCGCCGCTTGGCTGAGGTCGATCCCGTCTCTGCGGCTCGTATTCATCCTAATGATCCACAAAGATTATCCCGAGCTTTAGAGGTATATCTCATTTCGGGACAAACTTTGACTGAAATGACTCAAACAGCAGGTACAGAATTGCCTTATAATGTGTTTCAGTTTGCTATTGAGCCACAAGATCGTAAAATTTTACATGAGCGTATCGAACGACGTTTTCGTTTAATGCTAGAAGCAGGGTTTGAAGACGAAGTGAAAGCGCTATACCAACGAGGCGATCTCCATGTTGATTTACCTTCTATTCGTTGTGTAGGTTATCGGCAAATGTGGTCTTATCTCGATGGTGAAATAGATTATGATGAAATGGTTTATCGAGGGATTTGCGCGACGCGCCAATTGGCTAAACGGCAGATCACTTGGTTGAGAAGCTGGGACAATGTTCATCGGTTAGATAGTGAACAACCTCAGCAAGCGCTTGACACCGTTATACAGGTTATTAGTGCATAGGGCTATTCTTTGTGTACAATTAAAGAGTTAAGCGTAATTTTTGAGTAGTAATTTTTAGGAATCGTAAGATTCTCATTTAAAAAACAACAAAATAAGGAAAACATAGAATGGCTAAGGGGCAATCTTTGCAAGATCCGTTCCTGAACGCATTACGTCGTGAAAGGGTTCCGGTCTCTATTTATTTAGTTAATGGTATTAAATTGCAGGGTCAAATCGAATCTTTTGACCAATTTGTTATTTTGCTGAAAAACACAGTTAGCCAGATGGTTTATAAACACGCTATCTCTACTGTGGTTCCAGCACGCCCTGTTTCTCATCATAGCGGTACTGGTACTGCTGGCGCTGGCAATGGCAACTACCACGGTGGTGCTTCTGCTGGGCAAGATGGCGAATCAGCTGAGTAAGACTGTACGCTAAAAACAAGGAAAGCATGGGTAGGGAGACTATACCTGTGTCTTTCCTTTGCAATTATTGTTTAGCCTAAGAGGTTACACCTTGTTTGATAGGTATGAAGGCGGTGAACTAGCTGTACTGGTCCATGTCTTTTTTGATCAAGAAAAAGACGTTGATAATTTAGCAGAATTTGAGTCCCTAGTGACGTCTGCTGGCGTTAAACCTGTACAAATAGTGACTGGCAGCCGCAAGGCGCCCCACCCAAAATTTTTCGTTGGGGAAGGGAAAGCTGAAGAAATCGCTGAAGCCGTCGAAGCTAGTGGTGCGGATGTGGTGCTATTTAACCACACACTTAGCCCTGCTCAAGAACGTAATCTCGAACGGGTTTGCCAATGTAAGGTCGTTGATCGTACAGGGGTAATTTTAGATATATTTGCACAACGTGCGCGTACGCATGAAGGTAAACTTCAAGTTGAATTAGCTCAATTACGGCATTTATCCACTCGCTTAGTGAGAGGATGGACGCACCTTGAGCGCCAAAAAGGCGGGATTGGTTTACGTGGTCCCGGCGAGACACAGCTTGAAACTGACCGTCGATTACTCAGAGATAAAATCAAACAGATTTTATCTCGTCTTGGACGAGTCGAAAAACAGCGTGAGCAAGGTCGTCAATCAAGAAGTAAAGCAGATATTCCAACTGTTTCCTTGGTGGGCTACACCAATGCCGGAAAATCCAGTTTATTTAATCGGATGACGTCGGCAGATGTTTACGCAGCAGACCAACTGTTTGCTACGTTAGATCCTACTTTACGTCGTATCGATGTTGATGATGTAGGCACTGTCGTTTTAGCGGACACCGTGGGTTTTATTCGCCACCTTCCACATGATCTGGTTGCTGCATTTAAAGCAACTCTGCAAGAAACGCGTGAAGCCACTTTACTGCTCCATGTGATTGATGCAGTTGATGTCCGACTGGATGAAAATATCCAAGCGGTTGACAGTGTGCTGGAAGAAATCGATGCAAATGAAATCCCAACACTTTTAGTGATGAACAAAGTCGATATGCTCGACGATTTTGTCCCGCGTATTGACAGAGATGAGGATAACAAGCCAGTTCGTGTCTGGGTTTCAGCGCAAACAGGTGAAGGTATCCCTTTGTTGCTTCAAGCATTAACGGAACGCCTTTCAGGTGAGATCGCACATTTTGAATTGCGTTTACCACCGAATGAAGGTCGCTTACGGAGTCGTTTTTATCAACTTCAATCCATCGAACGTGAATGGCAAGAAGAAGACGGCACCATTGGACTTGAGGTGCGTATGCCAATGGTGGATTGGCGACGTTTATGCAAGCAGGAGCAACAATTACCTAACTATGTTGTTTAAAAATGATGTTAAAACAGTCAGTTGGCTGAGTTAACCGCAACACAGTTAGGCAATGGAATTGATATTAAGAGCCCAATATCCTCGACTTGATTCAAGACACCCATGGGTGAAATGAATGATGAGAAATATCGCTCTTAGCCCTAAAAATCAATCATAAAGAATGGAGCTAAAACATGGCGTGGAATCAGCCCGGTAATGACGGACAAGACCGCGATCCGTGGGGAAGCGGCAATAAAGGCAGCAACTCTGGCGGGAACAAAGGTGGTCGGAAACCTGGGGCTTATGATCTCGACGATCTCTTTCGTAAAATAGGCAGCAAGCTTGGCGGCGGCGGTAATAAAGGCGGTGGTGAAGGCAATAATAAACAGCCATCACAACTGAGTGGCCGTTTAGGTATGTTAGCACTTGCTGCGGTTGTCGTAGTTTGGGCAGGCTCAGGCTTCTATACCATTAAAGAAAGTGACCGTGGCGTAGTCTTACGTTTTGGTGAATATAGTGGTGTTGTCGGACCTGGTCTGAACTGGAAACCAACGTTTATTGATCAAGTTGTTCCTGTGAACGTTGAAACTGTTCGCGAACAAGCGACTAACGGTATGATGTTGACATCAGATGAAAACGTTATCCGCGTTGAAATGAACGTTCAGTACCGTGTTACCGATCCTGCTCAATACCTGTTTAGTGTGACTAATCCTGATAATAGTCTGCGTCAAGCGCTGGATAGTGCGGTGCGTGGTGTTATTGGTCAATCGGCTATGGAGCAAGTGTTGACTACTAATCGCGCCTTTATCCGTGATGTTACGCAGAAAGAGCTAGAAGCAACGATTGCACCATACAAAATGGGTATCACCCTGCTGGACGTCAACTTCCAAGCGGCTCGTCCGCCTGAAGATGTTAAAGCGGCGTTTGATGATGTAATTTCCGCAAGGGAAGAAGAACAAAAAACGATTCGTGAAGCGCACGCTTACCGAAACGAAGTTCTGCCTCTCGCGAAAGGTAACGCGCAACGTATGATCGAAGAAGCTGAAGCTTACAAGGCGAGCGTCGTCTTCAAAGCAGAGGGTGAGGTCGCAAGCTTTGCGAAAATGCTACCTGAATATCGTGCTGCACCAGAAATTACCCGCGAACGTTTGTACATCGAAACGATGGAGCGCGTATTAGCAAATACACGTAAAGTGATTGCTAATGATAAGAGTAACAGCATGTTAGTACTGCCGTTGGATCAAATCATGCGTGGTGCGACGGGCAATACGACTGCGGCACCAAAAGTGAATCAGTCAGCAAGAATGACGAACTCAACGAACAATTCATCTTCTACGAGTTCAGCACCTGCGCAGCCAAACAATCCTGTGCGTGGTGATGCAGTTAGAGTAGGGAGACAATAATCATGCGTAAGTCATTTATTTTTGTAGTGATTGCTGTTTTAGCTGTTGCCTACGCATCAATCTTTATTGTTCCTCAAACTGAGCGCGGTATTGTATTACGCTTTGGTAAGGTTTTACGTGATTCTGAGAATAAACCTATCGTTTATGAACCAGGTCTACATTTCAAAGTTCCATTTATTGAAACTGTGAAAATGCTAGATGCGCGTATTCAGACGTTAGAAATTCAAGCTGACCGTTACCTGACTAGCGAAAACAAAGACTTAATGGTGGATTCGTACCTGAAATGGCGTGTCACTGATTTCAGCCGTTACTATGTAGCGACTGGCGGCGGTAACCCATTCCAAGCGGAAACCCTGTTAAAACGTAAGTTCAGTGACCGTTTACGTTCTGAGTTTGGTCGTTTAAGTGTTAAAGACATCATCACTGACTCTCGTGGTCGTTTAACTGTTGATGTTCGTGATGCACTGAACAAAGGTACTGCAACCGATGAAGCAACTAAAGACGCTGATGCTGCAATTGCAGATGCGGCGGCTCTCGTTGAAAAAGAAACTAACCTGAAGCCACTGGTTGTGAATGCAAACAGTATGGCGGCGTTAGGTATCGAAGTTGTCGACGTGCGTATCAAACGTATTGAATTACCAAATGAAGTTTCTGAAGCCATCTATGCACGTATGCGTGCAGAGCGTGAAGCGGTAGCGCGTCAGCACCGTTCACAAGGTCAAGAAGAAGCAACCAAGATTCGTGCGGTAGCGGATAAGACGGTAACAGAAACACTGGCAGAATCAGAGCGTACAGCACTGACCCTGCGAGGTGAAGGTGATGCAATGGCAACGAAACTGTTTGCTGATGCATTCAACCAAGACCCAGAGTTCTATGCCTTTATTCGTAGCCTGCGAGCTTATGAGCAAAGCTTCAAAAGTGGTGATGACGTAATGGTGCTTAGCCCAGATACAGATTTCTTCCGCTTTATGAAGGCGCCAACTAAGCTGCGTTCAACGGATTAAATGATAAACAGCTTAAGTTACGTGCAACGAGCTTAAATTACTGTTAATCTAATAAAGAAAAGCCCGCTTCGGTGGGCTTTTTTTCGCCTGTCGTTTTAAGTGATGGATTTTTCAGGGAAAATTTGAGCTGCTCAGGTTGAGGAAATTCACTTTGAGTCTACGACAGAAATAAAACTACCATTTTACTTGCTTTCTAGAAAAAAATTTTTGTAATGCCAAAATATCACTGGAACAGTTCATTTTTGATGGTAGAATTCATTTTTAAGCAACCGAGTGTATTTCGAAATGGGTAAGAACGTTGTCGTACTGGGCACCCAATGGGGTGACGAAGGGAAGGGCAAGATCGTTGACTTGCTGACAGAACGAGCTAAATATGTAGTTCGCTATCAGGGCGGCCATAATGCTGGCCATACTCTTGTTGTAAACGGTGAAAAAACCGTTCTCCACTTAATTCCATCCGGTATTCTTCGTGAAAATGTCATCAGCATCATTGCTAATGGTGTTGTTCTTGCGCCTGATGCTTTAATGAAAGAGATGAAAGAACTGGAAGATCGCGGTGTTCCTGTTCGTGAGCGTTTACGTATCTCTGAAGCATGCCCACTGATCCTGCCTTACCACATCGCATTAGACAATGCGCGTGAAAAAGCGCGTGGAGCAAAAGCTATCGGTACAACTGGTCGTGGTATCGGACCTGCATACGAAGATAAAGTTGCACGTCGTGGTCTGCGTGTTGGTGACTTATTCGATAAAGCAACTTTCGCTGAAAAATTAAAAGAAATCATCGAATACCATAACTTCCAACTGGTTAACTATTACAAAGAGCCTGCGGTTGATTACCAAGAAACATTAGATTACATCATGTCTGTTGCAGATCTTCTGACTAGCATGGTAATTGATGTTTCTGATTTGCTCTATAAAGCACATCAGAAGAATGAATTAGTCATGTTTGAAGGTGCGCAAGGTACTCTGCTGGATATCGACCACGGTACTTATCCGTATGTAACTTCTTCAAACACAACAGCGGGTGGTGTTGCAACAGGTTCTGGCTTAGGTCCACGTTACGTGAACTATGTACTGGGGATCATCAAGGCTTATTCAACACGTGTTGGTGCGGGTCCATTCCCAACTGAACTGTTCGATGAAACCGGTGAATTCCTGCGTGAGAAAGGCCAAGAATTCGGTGCAACCACGGGCCGTAAGCGTCGTACTGGTTGGTTAGACATCGTAGCTATTAACCGTGCTGTACAAATTAACTCTCTGTCAGGTTTCTGCTTAACTAAGCTGGACGTTTTAGATGGCTTAAAAGAAGTAAAAATCTGTGTAGGTTATCGTCGTAAAGATGGCACAGTGTTAGAAACTACACCTTTAGCCGCTGATGAGTGGGAAGGCTTAGAGCCAGTGTATGAAGTCATGCCTGGTTGGAGCGAAACGACTTTCGGCGTTAAAGAAAGAGCGTTACTGCCACAAGCAGCTTTAGATTACATCCAACGTATTGAAGAACTGACTGGTATCCCTGTTGATATTATTTCAACTGGCCCAGACCGTTCAGAAACGATGATTCTGCGTGATCCGTTTGACGTTGAGTAATAGACAGAACAGCGCTCACTGAGCGCTGTTTTTTTATCTCTCCCATTTTCCTTCCGATGAATTCCTTTTTGATAAAACGCTAAAATTTTCAGATAATATCCATCAAGTTGAACATTATGTGCCATTACAAGCATCTTTACGTGCAAGGATGGGCTAGACTAAAACTAAGGCGATATACTGTAGAAAATCGTTCAAAATGTACTTTAGATGGTAGCCAGAAAACAAATATAACGAAAATGGCAGATAAGTATTTCACGACATATTTGTAGCGCCAAAAAATTTTTGAGGTGATTGTGCAGCTGACAAGTTTTACTGACTATGGGTTACGAGCCCTAATCTACTTAGCCGCCCTAGAAAAAGGGCAGATGACGAGCATTACACAAGTTACTGAGGTGTATGGTGTTTCTCGTAATCACATGGTTAAAATTATCAATCAGCTAAGTCACCTTGGCTATGTAAAAGCCACTCGTGGTAAAAATGGTGGGATCGCATTGGGTCAACCGGCGGAATCAATCCGGATCGGTGATGTCGTTCGCGCATTAGAACCACTCACTCTAGTCAATTGTAGTGGCGAATTTTGCCATATTACGCCAGCCTGCCGCCTAAAAGGTGTGCTACAAAAGGCGATACAACAATTTTTACAAGAACTAGACCAATATACGCTAGCGGACATGGTCAAAGATAATAGTCCGCTGTATCAATTACTGCTCGATTAATGTCTCAGTAATTTATCACTCTGATGACAATGGAGGTAACAATGTCAAACGATCCTTTTCAGGAAAGAGAAGCAGAAAAATATGAATCCCCAATTCCGAGTAGAGAGTTTATTTTAGATCTCTTATCTAAGCGCACAGCCCCTGCAAACCGTGAAGAAATTGCACAGCTACTCAACCTCTCTACGGAAGATGAATTGGAAGCATTGCGTCGTCGCTTACGTGCGATGGAACGTGATGGGCAGTTAGTTTTCACCCGCCGCAAATGTTATGCATTACCAGAACGTATTGACCTATTAAAAGGTAAAGTTATTGGTCACCGTGATGGCTATGGTTTCTTGCGTGTCGAAGGTAAAAAAGAAGATTATTACTTATCTCAAGATGAGATGAAGCGCGCTTTACATGGTGATGTGATTTTGGCTCAACCTTATGGTCAAGACCGTAAAGGGCGCACTGAAGTGCGTGTTGTACGTGTATTAGAGCCGCGCAATAACCAAATTGTTGGGCGCTATTTTATTGAAGCGGGAATGGGGTTTGTTGTTCCTGATGATAGTCGTTTAAGTTTCGATATTTTAATTCCGAAAGACAAGCAGTGTGGCGCCCGTATGGGTAACGTGGTGGTGGTTGAATTAGAAACTCGTCCACAACGCCGCTCTCAAGCTGTTGGTAATATTGTTGAAGTACTCGGTGAAACCATGGGTACGGGTATGGCGGTAGAAATCGCATTACGTACTCATGAAATTCCACACTCTTGGCCACCACAAGTGACAAAGCAAGTCGCTGATTACAGTGAAACAGTTCCTGAAGCAGCGAAGAAAGGGCGTGTGGATCTGCGCGATCTTCCTCTCGTCACCATCGACGGCGAAGACGCTCGTGACTTCGATGACGCCGTTTACTGTGCACCGAAAAAAGGTGGCGGCTGGCGTTTATGGGTTGCGATTGCCGATGTGAGCTATTATGTTCGCCCACAAACTGCACTGGATACGGAAGCCCATAGCCGTGGTAACTCGGTCTATTTCCCATCCCAAGTTGTACCCATGCTACCGGAAGTGCTGTCTAACGGATTATGTTCACTAAACCCAGGCGTAGACCGTCTGTGTATGGTGTGTGAAATGACGGTTTCGGCATCTGGAAAACTCTCTTCATATAAATTCTATGAAGCGGTGATGAGCTCCCACGCACGTTTAACTTACACCAAAGTATGGAAAATGCTGCAAGGGGATGAAGAACTACGCGAGCATTACAAAGCGTTAGTCCCTCATATCGAGCATTTACATCAATTATACAAAGCGTTAGATGCAGCGCGTATTGAACGTGGTGCTATCTCGTTTGAATCTGAAGAAGCCAAATTTATCTTCAATGCGGAACGCCGTATTGAGCGTATTGAGCCTGTAGAACGTAATGATGCACACAAATTAATTGAAGAGTGCATGATTTTAGCTAATATTGCGGCTGCGCGATTTGTTGAGAAAAACGAAGAGCCTGCACTATACCGTGTGCATGACCGTCCGAAAGAAGAGAGCGTTATGAACTTACGCTCAGTATTCAGCGAGTTAGGTTTGACGCTGCCGGGTGGCATGAAGCCAGAGCCAAAAGATTACGCCCAAGTAATGAACGAAGTGGCTGAGCGCCCAGACCATGAGCTGTTACAGACCATGATTTTACGCTCCATGAAGCAAGCGATTTATGATCCAGAAAACCGCGGTCACTTTGGTTTAGGTCTGAAATCATATGCCCACTTTACCTCGCCAATTCGTCGTTATCCTGACTTAACCTTGCATCGTGGTATTAAATACTTACTGGCAAAAGAGCATGGTCATGGAGATAAGCGCTGGACGGAAACGGGTGGATGGCACTCCGATATGGACAGCATGCTGCAATTGGGCGAGCACTGCTCACTGACCGAGCGCCGTGCAGATGAAGCTACCCGTGACGTCGCAGATTGGTTAAAATGTGACTTCATGCAAGACCAAGTGGGCCAAGTGTTTACTGGACTTATCACTAGCGTGACAGGTTTTGGTTTCTTTGTTCGCTTAAATGACCTGTTTATTGATGGCTTAGTGCATATTTCGACTCTTGATAACGACTATTATCGTTATGATGCGGTTGGACAGCGCTTAATTGGTGAATCTTCCGGTACAACTTATCGTCTTGGCGATGAAGTGGAAATCCGTGTAGAAGCGGTACATATGGATGAGCGCACCATTGATTTTGCTTTAATTTCAACGACACGAAAAGCGAAAAACCCGGGTAAAACTACACGGGATAAGATGAAGAAAGAAGTTAAAAATGCGACACGTTCAGCCCGTCGAAAAGGCGATGTGAGCAAAGAGAAAAACTTCGAACCTGATTCAGCATTTCGTCGTTCAGAGAAAAAAGGCAAGAAAGACAGCAAAGACGCGAAACCTGAAGGTAAAGGAAACGGTAAAGCGAAAAGCAAAAAGCCATCCGATAAAACCAAAAAAATCAGTGCCAAGTTAAAAGCAAAACGCGTGGCGAAAAAAGCCCAAAAACAAGAGGGATAAGCGCGTTTCATGATACAAGGTGGCGGGAAATCGCCACCTTTTGATTTTCCACCTATTTAATGTTCTCAACCTAAAAGATATTTATGAGCGAAATTATTTACGGCATTCACGCAGTGAAAGCCCTGCTTGAGCGTTCACCGCAACGTATTAAAGAAGTCTATATTTTAAAAGGTCGTGAAGACCGCCGCCTGATGCCTATCGTTCATGAAATCGAAGCGTTGGGCATTGTGGTGCAAGTGGCAAATCGCCAATGGATGGACGCACAAACTGAAGGTGCGGTACACCAAGGGATTATCGCCAACGTGCTAGCCGGCAAGCAGTATCAAGAAGGGGATCTCCCAGATTTACTTGAAAGCACCGAATCGCCATTTTTACTGATCCTCGATGGCGTGACTGACCCACACAACTTAGGCGCGTGTTTACGTAGCGCAGACGCAGCTGGTGTTCATGCGGTGATTGTCCCGAAAGACAAATCTGCTCAGTTGAATGCAACAGCGAAGAAAGTCGCCTGTGGCGCAGCGGAAAACGTTCCGTTGATCCGCGTGACCAACTTGGCAAGAACCTTACGTTTACTGCAAGAATACAATGTGTGGATTGTTGGCACCGCCGGTGAAGCTGACCATAACTTGTATCAAAGTAAGCTGACTGGCTCTATCGCATTAGTGATGGGCGCGGAAGGTGAAGGAATGCGTCGTTTGACTCGTGAACATTGCGACGAGTTGATTAGTATTCCAATGGCTGGCTCAGTTTCATCGCTGAACGTCTCTGTGGCAACGGGCGTATGCCTGTTTGAAGCTGTTCGCCAACGCATTGCCAAATAAATCATAAAATAATTTTTGCTTAATTTGTCCCCATCTCTTGAGTTTTTTATCTGGGATGGGTATAGTTACGCGTCAATTTTTTAGCCGCACTCAACAAGTTCCTTGCCTCCGCGGGCCGCGGTTAACCCAGACAGGAGGCTAATAATCCGTAAGGAGCAACTACTAATGCGTCATTACGAAATCGTTTTTATGGTCCATCCTGACCAAAGCGAACAGGTTCCGGGCATGATCGAGCGTTACAGTGCTGTTATCACTAACGCACAAGGTCAGATTCACCGTCTGGAAGACTGGGGCCGTCGTCAACTGGCTTACCCAATCAACAAACTGCACAAAGCTCACTATGTTCTGCTGAACGTAGAAGCTCCACAGGAAGCGATTGATGAGCTGGAAACTAACTTCCGCTTCAACGATGCCGTTATCCGCAGCATGGTTATGCGCTTAAAACACGCAGTAACAGAAGCTTCTCCAATGGTCAAAGCCAAAGACGAACGTCGCGGCCGTGACATGTCTGATGAATATCAAGACGAAGAAGCAGAAGAAACTGGGGATTCTGAAGAGTAATTGCTCAGGTGATCACTAATCGTCTAGTGTTGACAGGCACAGTCTGTAAAGCATTGATTCGAAAAGTGAGTCCGTCCGGCATTCCACATTGCCAGTTTGTTTTAGAACATCGTTCTGGACAACAGGAAGCTGGAATGTCACGGCAAGCATGGTGCAGAATGCCCGTCATTGCCAGCGGACAAGCCTTACAAACCCATACTCACAGTATAACGGTCGGCAGTCTGATTACTGTTACAGGTTTCATTAGCACCCATCAGGGACGTAATGGAATCAGTAAATTAGTCTTACATGCCGAGCAGATTGATTTGATAGATTCTGGAGACTAGCCATATGGCACGTTATTTCCGTCGTCGCAAGTTCTGCCGTTTCACAGCGGAAGGCGTTCAAGAGATCGACTATAAAGATATCGCAACGCTGAAAAACTATATCACTGAAAGTGGTAAAATTGTACCAAGCCGTATCACCGGTACTCGTGCAAAATATCAACGCCAGCTCGCTCGTGCTATCAAGCGCGCTCGCTACCTGTCTCTGTTACCATACACTGATCGTCATCAGTAATTGGTACAGTCCATTAACGACTAATAGAGGATAAGGTAATGCAAGTTATTCTGCTTGATAAAGTAGCTAACCTAGGTAGCCTGGGTGACCAAGTTAACGTTAAATCGGGCTACGCTCGTAACTTCTTAGTACCACAGGGCAAAGCTGTTCCTGCAACTAAGAAAAACGTTGAATTCTTCGAAGCTCGCCGCGCTGAACTGGAAGCTAAATTAGCTGACGTTCTGGCAGCAGCACAGGCTCGTGCAGCAGCTGTTACTGCGCTGGGTTCTGTTACTCTGGCTTCTAAAGCTGGTGACGAAGGTAAACTGTTCGGTTCAATCGGTACTCGTGACATCGCTGACGCAATCACTGCGGCTGGCGTTAAAGTTGCGAAAAGCGAAGTTCGCCTGCCAAACGGCGTTCTGCGTACTACTGGTGACCACGAAGTTCACTTCCAGTTACACAGCGATGTTTTCGCAGAGCTGAACGTTATCATCGTTGCTGAGTAATCAATAATGATGATAGTTGCCACTGTTAACGCGGTGGCACAATAAAAAAACACCGGGGATCCGGTGTTTTTTTATTTCTAGCGTATGGGAAATTTACTGATTAACTGAACATTGGTAATCCAGCAATTCTCCCGCACTACCTAAATTAAACTGCCAAACATCCATACGATTCGCTAATAATACCATCGAACCATCTTTCAGCTCCGTCACAGCCAGTCCATAGTTCCCCATGCTGTCATTATGTGCTTGAACATACTCATTTAACTGCTTGAAAGGACTCTGTTGGCTATCTAACTTTTTCACCCAATATTCATGACCTTCTAACGGCACAGGAAAAACATGCCATTCAGATTTAATCGCATCCGCATGTTGGTTAACTAGCTCAATAACTTGTGGTTTTAGGCAAGCAATATGGATATGAAGTTGATCTTGTGAACGCCCATATTGTGAATTAATCGCTAAGGCGAGTTTATCATCGCTAATAGCGGGTTGACCCGCTGGGCTAACACTCTCTCGCTCATTCCAGGCAAGCGTAAAGTAATCAGGACTATTATCTTCAAGTAATAAAGGGGATTCGATACCGCTGACTTTATCGGTTGGCAGCACCAAATTATGAACCGGGCCTTTTTTATCTTTGAAGAGTACATAGCGATTGTCTAAATCCACTTTCAAGCAAGATGGATTACGCTGGTCGGGATCATTGATAGCAATGCACTGCTGGCTAATGATATTCCACAGCCCATCCGCATGGTATTTAATCCATGAAATATAGCCAATAACACTGAGCAGTAGGAGTAAAACTACGGCGGCAATAATTTTAATGAGCTTCTTTTTGCAGGTATTGTTATTTTTCTGCATAGACTTTCCTGTTCTTTTCCCTGTTTAACCATTAAGTGTAATAAAGAACAGTGATTATACGTAGTTTATGGTGAGAGACGTCATCAAATAACGTCTCCATTGAATTTTTATTCTGAAAATAAAAGAAAAGTCGGGTTATTGTATGAAATACCCGACGTTAAAAGACAAACTAAGGTGTTCGATAATAGCTACCATCGCTTAAGCGCGTAAAGCTATAGGTTTGGCCGTTGGTTGCTGTGATTTCCAGCTGTTGAACTTCACCTTTACCATTGGCTTTTAATCGGATTTTCTGCCCTTGTTGCAAGTTGCTAAGGGGTTTTTCTGAGCCTTCAACTTTTGCCATGATAAAGGCATCATTCGCCTGCAAGTTATTATCACGAAATAGCTGCGCCAATGTTTTCCCTTTCTGAACGCGATAATTCTGCCATTCATTAGCTGAAGGGCGAGTGGTTGATGGCTGTGATGGCTCATTGGTACTTGGCTGCTGTGTTGACTGAGACGTTTGTGGTTCTTGAATAACTTCAGGCTCACTTGGCAATGACGTTGATGTATCTGGGATGTTGGTTGTCGGTTGTTCTGGCTGCGATAATACCGTATCAGGGATTGGATTTGGCTGTGCAGTTGGTGGGATCACTATTGGCTGATTCGGTATATTGCCCGTATTATTCTGCGCGGTATTCGGCTTATCGCTAGATGGCCAAAATAAGGCAGCAATAACGATCAGCGCTAGAATAGCAATTCCATAGCGATGAAACGTGGATAGTCTCAACATGACCCCTCCTATATTTGAGGAATAATTAATCACAGACGTTTTAACGCATACTAGCACTATTTACGCGTAAATTAACAAGTTGAAGGCTAATTTAGGAGAACACTGAATAATTTAGACAGTTTTATTCTTCCGTGATCGGGTTTAGGTTTACCCATAGGAAAGGGGCTGCTATCCTTGGTTTTTCTCAAAAAATGAAATGGGTATTTTCATGGCAAACCAAAACTTTGATTCAGTAGAAGCTCAAGCGAGCTATGGCATTGGTCTACAAATTGGACAGCAATTATTAGAATCAGGACTAGAGGGCTTAGTTCCAGACGCAATTTTAGCGGGTCTGACTGATTCTTTAGAAGGCAACATGCCATCAGTTCCAGTTGAAGCTCTGCATAAAGCACTGCGTGAAATGCACGAACGTGCAGATGCAGTTCGCCAAGAGCGTCAAAAAGAACTGGCTGCAGAAGGTCAAAAATTCTTAGATGAGAACCAGAAGAAAGACGGCGTATCGACTACTGAGTCTGGTTTGCAGTTCTCTGTGATCAACCAAGGTGAAGGCGCAATCCCAGCTCGTTCTGATCGCGTTCGCGTTCATTATACAGGCCGTTTAATTGACGGTACTGTGTTCGACAGCTCCGTACAGCGCGGTCAACCAGCAGAATTCCCAGTGAGCGGCGTGATCCCAGGTTGGATTGAAGCGCTGACATTAATGCCAGTGGGTTCAAAATGGGAATTATACATTCCTCATGAATTAGCTTACGGTGAGCGCGGTGCAGGTGCATCTATCCCGCCATTCAGCACTCTTGTTTTCGAAGTTGAGTTACTGGAAATTTTGTAATTTCTGACTGACTTACAGAAAAGAAGAATAGCCTTATTAGCTTGCCATTTTGGTATAGCTAATGAGGCTTTTTTATTAGCGTAAATATTCTGCTCTTGTTACTCTTAAAGGCTTCGTGTCATTAGGGGAAATAAAATGCGCCAACAACTTTGTACACTTGCCCGAGAGGCGGGTGATGCCATCATGAAAATCTACAATGGGCATGCGCCATTGCAGGTTGAACATAAGCAAGATGATTCCCCTGTCACGGCTGCGGATATTGCGGCCCATCAAATCATCAAAGAGGGACTTTCACGTTTATCACCTGATATCCCTCAACTTTCGGAAGAAGATCCTCCAGAATGGCCTGTACGTCGTGACTGGCAACGTTACTGGCTTATTGACCCATTGGATGGAACTAAAGAATTTATTAATCGTAATGGTGATTTCACCGTCAATATTGCGTTAATTGAAAATGGCATTCCAGTCATGGGTGTGGTTTTTGCGCCAGCTAAAGGGTTAATGTATTACGCCGAAGGCTCTCAAGCGTGGAAAGAAGAGCACGGGGAAATTCAGCGTATTCACGTCAAAGCTGAGACGCCGCCTGTGGTGGTGATCAGCCGTTCTCATCAAGACCCCCAATTGATGGCGTATCTCGCGAAGCTTCCAGAGCATCGTACAGCGGAGATAGGTTCATCGCTAAAATTCTGTTTAGTAGCGGAAGGCAGCGCGCAGTTATACCCTCGTTTTGGACCGACTAATATCTGGGATACAGCCGCAGGGCATGCAGTGGCATTAGGAGCAGGGGCGAGCGTGGTGGATTGGCAGGGAAATACACTGGATTATTCACCGAGAGAGTCTTTTTTGAACCCTGGTTTTGAATGTCGCTAAGACCACGAAAATAGCAAGATAGTAAAAAGTCGGGTAGCTAATGATTCACTTACCCGACTTGAATAACATGATTTAATGTTTAGTTATCTAATTGCAGCACTTTAGCCGTTGCAGTACGAATATCTAAACACGCTTTTGCATCCTGTTTTAAATCAATTCCATAAGTTGGAATGATGGTCTTCAGGCGAGCTTCCCAACCATCCGCAGAGAGTTGATCTGCAAAGCAGGTCTTCAGTACGTTGAGGGCGATAAACGCAGCAGTCGATGCACCTGGTGATGCACCCATTAATACGGTGAACGATTTATCTGCACTCGTAATCAGCTCAGTACCGAACTCCAATACGCCTTTTTTCACCGGATCCGGTTTAATGATCTGAACGCGTTGGCCTGCGACAACTTCTTTCCAATCTTCACGCTGCGCATCAGGATAGAATTTTTGCAGCATAGAGAATTGATGAGCAGACGTTTGCAGTACTTGTCCCACGAGATATTCAGCCAACGACCAATCATCTTTCGCGATGGCAAGCATCGGTTCAATATTGTTCAGTCTGATAGAATCAAACAGATCCAGATAAGATCCATGTTTTAGAAACTTACTCGAGAACCCAGCATATGGTCCAAACAGTAAAGAGCGTTTTCCGCCGATGATGCGGGTATCTAAATGCGGTACAGACATCGGTGGTGAGCCTTTATCGGCTTTCCCGTAGACTTTGGCATGGTGGCGAGCCGCCACTTTTTCATCGTCACAGCGTAGCCAAATTCCACTCACAGGGAATCCGCCATAGCCTTTACCTTCAGGAATACCGGATTTTTGCAGTAACTCAATGGCGCGACCACCGGCTCCTACAAACACAAATTTTGCGGACGTAATGGTTTTTTCGTGAGTCAGAAGGTTCTTCACTTCGACATTCCAGCGCCCGTCAGGCGTCTGTGTCACATCAATCACTTCATGTTTATAGTGAAGAGAAAACCCACTCTGCTCGCTCAGTTGTGCCATCAATAAGTGAGTTAAGGCACCGTAATCCACATCAGCGCCGGTGACGACACGGGTGACCGCAATTTTTTCATTAGGATCACGGCCTTCAGCCACTAATGGTGCCCACTCATCAATCTGTTTTAGGTCATCGCTGTATTCCATATTGTGGTAACAGTGATGGGCAGACATTTGACGGAAACGTTGTTGTAAAAACTTGATGTTGTCTGCACCAGAGACAAAGCTCATGTGTGGGCAAGGGTGGATAAAGTCCCGTGGATTTTTGATTTTGCCTTTGGTGACTAAGTAAGACCATAGCTGACGAGATAGGTCAAATTCAGTATTTACTTCAAGGGCTTTGCTGATATCTACCGTACCATCAGGGTTTGGCGGGGTATAGTTCATTTCACAGTTTGCCGCGTGACCTGTCCCCGCGTTATTCCATGGGTGGGAACTCTCTTGGGCGCAGTCATTTAATCTTTCGAACACGGCGACAGTGAGATTTGGCTCCAGCTCTTTAAGAAATGTACCGAGCGTGGCGCTCATGATCCCCGCACCGATCAGCGCGATATCAACATTTTCTGCAATGGGTTTAGTCATGGAAATCCCTATTTTTTATTCGGAGTGAAACACAAGTCTGTACCGTCTTGATACACCACATAAGCGCGTCTCCAAGGTTCATCACCAATCAAACGCCATTTATGTCCTGTTCCTGTGTTGTCTTGAGCAAGCAGAATGTCACCTGGCTTGATAATAAATGTGGAGCCATCTTTGGTTTCGAACTCTAAGGTACCAGTGAGGGTGATAACATAGCGTGGAACGGGATCTTTGTGCCAATCCCAAGAGCCACCTGAAACGGTTTCGCGAAAGGTGAGTTCACTGACGGCAATGACAGGGCTTTGGTCATCTCCACGAGCAACACCATTCAGTTCAATGGTGCCTTCTTCAAACAGAGAGTTACCGTCTTCACCTGTCCACATACGAATACAACGGATCATCTTATTTAGCTCCTTAACTTAAGAATAATATTGCTTAATAACTAAGATAATATTCAGTGTTTCGATTTTTACCTTAACGAAAAAATAGTGAAATTCAGAAAGTAGTTTGTCTTTAAATCTAAAGTTTTTTAATGACAAGGTCAAAGTTAATATTTTTTCAATGAAAGTATTTCATTGAAAAAATAGGCTTTTTAATTTTATTGATGATTGTTTTTAGATGGGTTTATTTGGTGGTTTTTTAATTTAAATCAAAGCGATAAAAGATAATTCTTTTTTGATGGAATAAACTCTATTTTATTCTTTCCATTGTCGAGTTTAGATGCTCGGTAATGGAAAGTGTAATAAAATGTAATTTATCAAACATGAGTAAATAAAATATGAAAAATAAAGAGCAAAGAAATCGTTTAATGATGATTATATAGAACAGATTCAGAGTGGAAGGGCAAAAATGCTATTTTCACCCTTTAAAAATTAACTATTTTTGGGGGCTAGAATTCCGTTTAAGGCAAGATGTTGAATAAGCATAATGGTTTTACCATCCATGATCTCCCCATTTTTGATAGCAGCAAGCGCATCAGGGAATGACCATTCCATAACCTCAATATCTTCACCTTCATCAGCGAGTCCGCCACCATTACTTTGGCGGTCTTTATCACTGTATTGTGCAATATAAAAATGCAGCTTTTCAGTGACTGAGCCCGGGCTCATAAAGGCTTCAAATACCTTTTCTAGGTTATCAATTTTATAGCCAGTCTCTTCTTCGGCTTCAGCAATAATTCTTGCTTCAGGGGAAGAGCCCTCAAGTAATCCAGCGGCGGCCTCAATCAGCAGCTGTTTATATCCAGAAACGTACATTGGCATCCGAAATTGACGGATTAAGATAATGCTATTTTTGGATGTGTTATACAGCAAAATGACAGCGCCATCGCCACGGTCATACACTTCTCGCTCTTGTTTTTGCCAAGTGCCATCGTGTCGCTGTAATTCATAGGTATATTTTTTGAGAATGTACCAGTTATCGGACAGTAATTTTTCGCTGATATTCCTAACTTGAGGCTGTTTCATAAATAAGTACGAGAAGAGACAAGGTAAGCATAATTTAGCACTATAAATTAAGAGGGGAAATAGGGAGGCAGGGAACAGACTGAAATAACAAAAGGCCAGCAATGGTGAATTTGCTGGCCTCTGGTCGAAATTAATTATTTGATGATTTGCAGTTGTTTAACGTCTATTTCTTTAGAGTTCCAGTCTTTATCAACTTCACCGCGAATTTCGATTTTATCTTTCGGCGTGACGTTCACACCATTGAAACGTTTTTGGCTAATTTCAACGGTGATAGTGCCTGTGCCATCGGTGAATTCGTAATGTTTTTTATCCAGCTGTTTAACGAGATTACCGCGTAAAACAACCCAGCTGTTATCAGATAATTCAAGGGCTTTCGCAACGGTTGTTTCACTTGCATTTGGGCCGTTAAAGCCACCTTCTTGGGTTTTCATGGTTTCAGTGTTAGTGGTGTTGGCGACTTCACCTGGACCTGAAAAACCACCAGTAGCAGCAAAAACAGGGGCGGTAGCAAGGGCAGCGATTAAGGTGATTAAAGGTAATTTTTTCATTTTTGTTTCTCCACAAGTAACCAGAAATTTGGTCTATGGGATGTATTTAACCAAGTAAATCTTAACAGGATCTTAAGAACTCAAATTAATTAAATATATTTTTAATTTGGACAATCACCACTGGTCATCATGAATTTAATAAGATAAATATAACAATATTCGATGCGGAGGTTGAATATGCGTATTTTATTAATAGAAGATGATCGATTAATTGGCGATGGCCTAAAAGTAGGGTTAACACAATTAGGGTTTACCCTTGATTGGTTTATGGATGGTAAACAAGGTCAACAGGCTTTGTTTGATGCCCCTTATGATGCTGTCGTGTTGGATTTATCACTTCCGCATATTGATGGTATGGATATTTTGAAGTTTTGGCGTAAGCAAGGGCGAGATGAGCCTGTTTTGATTTTGACAGCGCGAGATGCCCTTGAGCAACGGGTAAATGGGCTACAGCAAGGGGCTGATGATTATCTGTGTAAGCCGTTTGCGCTTGCGGAGGTTGCGGCGCGTTTGCAAGCGTTGATCCGTCGGCGCAGTGGGCAGCTATCACCCACGTTGGTACATGGTGACGTGGAGATGGATCCTTTAGCGATGACGGTCACTTACCAAGGGAATCCTGTGCAGTTAAAGGGTAAAGAGCTGGCACTATTATCATTATTTTTGCATAACCCGAAAAAAGTGCTGTCTCGTAGTGCGATAGAAGAAAAGTTGTATAACTGGGATGAAGAGGTCTCCAGTAATTCGGTTGAAGTTCACATTCACCATTTGCGCCGCAAATTAGGCAGTAAGTTTATTCAAACTGTTCATGGTGTTGGTTATCGACTGGGTGATGAAGCATGAAAACGTTCAGCTTAAGGCTCAAACTGACTTTGATGTTATTGCTCCTCGCTGTCATGACGTGGGGAATTGCTAGCTCATTGGCATGGTATCAAACCTATAAAACCATTAACGAATTGTTTGATACTCAACAAATGGTATTTGCAAAGCGCTTATCGGTGTTACCGACGGATATCGACTTGCCTCAAGCATCATTGAGTAAAACTAAAAAATTATTGCGGAAAAATCGGGGAAGCCAAGACGATGATGCATTGGCGTTTGCGATTTTTACTCCAGGTGGCGAAATGGTGCTAAATGATGGTGATAACGGGCGCAAAATTGAATTTCAATTTGATCGTGAAGGATTCAGTGAAGGTAAGCTGAAAGGTAGTGATGATGAATGGCGCTTTGTTTGGCTAAAATCCATTGATAATCAATATATTATTGCGGTAGGGCAAGAGTGGGAATACCGCCAAAGTATGGCGAGCAGCATTATGTTTTCGCAGCTCATACCGTGGCTGGTCGCGCTACCGATGATGCTAATCGTATTTTTATGGCTACTCACTCGAGCATTAAAGCCCCTGCGGGATGTGGCTAAACAGCTACGACAGAGAAAGCCGGATGAGTTGAGCCCAGTGACGGTACCGACAATTCCGAGTGAAGCGAAGCCAATTCTAGATTCTCTGAACGGATTATTCGACAAAATAAACCACATGTTTGTGCGTGAACGACAATTTACCTCTGATGCTGCTCATGAACTGCGTAGTCCTCTTGCCGCATTGAAAGTCCAAACTGAAGTGGTGCAGATTGCTGGAAGTGACGAGGCAATTCGCCAACATGCAGTGGCTAATCTTTCGGAGGGAATTGATCGTGCAACTCGGCTGGTGGATCAGTTATTAACGTTATCCCGCTTGGAGTCTTCTAATCAGCTAGATGATGTGAGTGAAGTGAGTTGGCAGGAATTAATTGAGCAAGCCGTTAAAGAGAGCGAGCTGGAAGCTCGGCAAAATCAGGTAACGTTGAAAATATCGACTGTTGAAACGCCGCCGCCTTTTAAGGGGCAAAAACTTTTGTTGTCCGTACTCTTAAGAAACCTTCTTCACAATGCTATCCGCTATGGTAAGGCCGCCGGTATGGTTGAAGTCAATTTGTATCGCCACTATCTGGAGGTGAAAGATGATGGTGAGGGCGTTTCCCCTGAAGTATTAGCGCGTTTAGGGGAGCGTTTTTACCGACCACCGGGGCAAGAAAAAACGGGCAGTGGCTTAGGGTTATCAATTGTTAAACGCGTGGCTCAGTTACATCATCTCAACGTGACGTTTACTAATGTCACGGAAGGGGGCTTTTGTGTCACTGTTCGTTGGAGTGCATAATTTAGTCTGTTTTATGCACAATATTGAATGAAGTTGTTGCAGAATAATCAGCTGAGTTTAAATCTTATTATGATGTGTTTTTGCGGTTATGTTCAGCAGGATCTCATGACGGTAAAACATATTTCTGTGCGTCAACAGTAGTCGACGCACAGGAAAACAGCCTATATTTATGAGAATGAGAGCCGGAATGGCTCTTTTCTTATCTGTTGAATGTTGGTCTTGTTCACTCTGACCTTGTTAACTCCGATCTTGTTAATTATGGCTTTTCTAACTCGGCGACAATCACGCTAATGGCTTTATTAACCTCTTGAGGCGTTAGCGCGCCATCTTTATAAAATAAGACATTACCTTGCTTGTTGAGAATGATAATGGCGGAACTCTCTGGCGCAAGGCTCCATGCATTCTTCACCACACCATCGCTATCAACAATAAATTGAGAGTAAGGAAACTCTTTCTTGCTGTCTTCCACGCTGTTTTTTACAAATACACCAGTACCAAAAATTGAATCATCCGTATTGATAATGCTGGTGGTTTGGTATTTGTCGTGAGGGAATTTGGCTTGTTTAATCGCTTCGATGAGCGGAGCATTAAGCTCTTTGGCGGAAGAGCGTCCTGCAATGTGTTGAATGGTGCGAACTTTACCGGCAAATTGCTGGCTCTTCCACGGTTGGTAATTGAATTTTCCCGCATTATCTAACTGTAATTCGCCTTTATCTGTGACGGTAACGGCGGGTACAGGTTGATTTAATTGAATATTAATGGCAAATCCCGTTGAAGATAAACCGAGCAAGCAGGTTAATAAAAGCAGTTTTTTTATCATAAAGGTACCTTTAGAAATCATTGTCATTGTTGTGTATAGGGTGAGGATTTCTGGTGCTGCTAGTTATAGCATAGCTCATCGGATGAGTGGCAAGATGAAAATTAACAAATTGGTAAAATTCAGCATAAATACGAGGTTTAAATGTAATTTAACCGTATATTGACAATGTCATGTTGTGTCAGCATTTTGAATAAAATTGCAATTTTCGAACCAAAACAAAATTTTCTAGTCTATGATTATTGAGCGATATGCAATGAGGTATCGTCAGAACAACATGGAGATCAGTTCTAATGAAAATTTTTAAGCATTATAACCCATCGAAAATTGCTCTATACGTGAAAACACTATTCAGAGGTAGGCTCTATATTAAGGATTTTGGGGCTTTCGAATTCAATAATGGGAAGATTTTACCACCAAAAGTAACCGATAAAACTCATTACAATGTGATGAATGAAGTGAACAAACAAGTGGTATTACTGCGAGCGGAGTTAGGCTAACAACCTTCAAGCTCCTTAAGAATAACAACGCCACATACAGTGGCGTGTTCATATTAGCTATCAGTGGTTATTTTAAGTTTTTGACGTATCTTCACTACCCGCAGTACCTGGCTGAACCACAACTGCGGACTGTGTGTTTGTGATACGCGTGACTAACAGCTGATCAATCTTGTAGTTATCAATATCGACCACTTCAAATTTGTAGCCCGCATATTTCACATAATCAGTGCGTTTCGGCATCTTTCTCAAGCGATACATCATAAAGCCTGCGATGGTTTCGTAGTTGCTGAAATCTGGGAATTCGTCGATATCAAGGATACGTTGAACATCCTCGATTGGCGTGCCCCCATCAACCAGCCATGAATTCTCATCACGGGTAATAATTTGCTCTTCTTGTCCTGGCCCAATCAAGTCACCCATTAAGGTGATCATCACGTCATTGATGGTAATAACACCCATCACTAAGGCATATTCGTTCAGGATAACGGCAAAATCGACGCCACTATTTTTAAAGGCTTCTAAGGTATCAGACAGGGATAAAGTATCCGGAAGCATTAAGGTATTCTGGATATGTACACCGTCACGTAAACTCAGGCTTTGACCATTCAATACGCGGTTGAGGAGCTCTTTGGAATCCACATAACCAATCACATGGTCGATATCTCCTGCACAGACTAAAAATTTCGAATGTGGCTGGGTGGAGATTTTGTGTTTGATGCTCTCTTCAGATTCGTCTTTATCAAAGAAAATGATGTTTTCTCGTGGTGTCATCGCCGAAGGAACAGTACGTGACTCAAGTTCAAACACGTTTTCAATAAGCTCGTGCTCTTGTTTACGCAACACCCCAGCGACTGCGCCCGCTTCAACAACAGCAAAGATATCATCAGAAGTAATGTCTTCATTACGTGCAGTGGGTAATTTGAAGAGTTTAAAAATTAAGTTCGCTAAGCCATTGAAGAACCATACGAGCGGGCTTAAAACCACTAAGCAGAAACGCATTGGGTTAACGATGCGTATAGCGATAGCTTCAGGTTTTACCATTCCAATACGTTTTGGTGTTAAGTCCGCCACGAGAATAAATAAGCTGGTGACGATGGTAAATGACACAATGGAAGCGGCTTGCTGTGCCCATGTAGGGGATAAGAATTTAATGAATAGCTCTTGCAATGCAGGAGAGAATGCAGATTCACCCACAATACCGGCTAAAATCGCGACGGCGTTTAAACCAATTTGTACAACGGTGAAGAACATGCCCGGCATTTCTTGTAATTTGAGAACGCGAGCGGCGTTAATGTTGCCTTCGTCGGCCATTAACTTCAATTTAATACGGCGAGAAGCTGCCAATGAAATTTCGGACAGCGAAAAAAATGCGCTGATTGCACATAATAAAAGAACGATAAGTAAACTGTTTAGCATAAATTATCCAACCCTCTAGGTAGTGAATTGTCACTTCTTGAAATCCTAAAGGCAATGTAAGGGTATTCCATTTCAATAATAATTAGCGCCTTAGCGCGGTGGGGTATCGCGCTTAGTATAGCACTAGCCTATTTTATCTGGCTATATATTCGTCATTATAAAATCATTCAAGAAGGAAGGCAGACCCCAATGCCACCAAGCCCACAATAGCCGTTGGGGTTTTTATACAGATATTGCTGGTGATAATCCTCTGCAAAATAGAAGGTTTCGAGTGGTCGAATTTCGGTGGTGATCGGGCGGTTATCTTGTTTTTCAGCCATCGCCAGTTGGTAAGCTTCGCGGGTTTGCATCGCCAGTTGATATTGTTCATCTGACACGGTGTAAATTGCTGAGCGATATTGGGTACCAATATCATTACCTTGGCGCATACCTTGGGCTGGATCGTGGTTTTCCCAAAATAGTGTTAACAGCTGAGCAAATGAAATGATTTCAGGGTCAAAAACCACGCGAACGACTTCAGTATGTCCGGTTAATCCGGTACACACTTCTTCATAGGTTGGGTTAGGCGTGAGTCCACCGCTGTAACCTGCGGATGTCGTATAAATTCCTGTTTGTTGCCAAAATAATCGTTCCACACCCCAGAAGCAACCCATTGCAAAATAAGCAATTTCCATATTCTTAGGAATAATCTCAATCGAATGATGGGTCACTGCATGATAAGGTGACAACGCCATTGATGTGTGGCGGCCCGGAAGTGCTTGAAATTCATTATCGGACTGAAATTGATTAAAAGTCATAACGATTCCTAAATACAATCAGTATAGAAATAAAGTAAAAATTGGGATAAAAACTTGTGTCAGTGGTCTATTTTACTCAAAATAAGTCGTTGTTGAATAATAAGTCAAATTGTCTATCACCCTAGGAGCAGGCGTGTCGAAATATCTTACCCTTTGTGTAGTATGCCTAACAACGGCGGTACCAGCGGTATTTGCTGCGAATCTACGCCTTAATATTGAAGGGCTTGAAGGGCAACTCAACCAGAATGTCCGTATTCAGCTTTCTAATATTTCACAAGATGAAGTCGTTGCAAATGGACGTTTTCGTGCTCGAGTAGAAAAAGCGATTCGTGAAGGGTTAAAACCACTGGGATATTATGAGCCTACGGTAGAATTTAGCTATGAAGAGAAAACCCCTCCTGCCCGTTCCATTTTGACGGCCAAAGTTTCTCCGGGGGAGCCTATTCTTCTACAAGGTGTCAATGTGGTGTTAGAAGGGGGAGCGAAAACAGACCCTGATTACGCCAAGATGCTGAAAACGAGCACGCCGAAATATGGCACCATCCAAAATGATGGTGACTATGAAGACTTCAAAGGTAAATTTAGCAGCCTAGCTATCCGTAAAGGGTATTTCGATGCCATGATGGAAAAAAGCCAGCTAGGCATTTCTGTTGATCATCATGCTGCCTATTGGGATTTTGATTTTAACAGTGGTGAGCGCTACCGCTTTGGTAAATTAACCTTTGAAGGCTCACAAATTCGTAAGGACTACCTCGAAAACCTCTCTCCTTTTAAAGAAGGGGAATATTACACGTCAGAACAGCTCGCAGAATATAACCAACGTTTGGCATCAACAGGGTGGTTCAACTCTGCGCTAGTCACGCCGAATATTCAAAAAGCCCGTGAAGAGCATACAGATTTATTACCCATGGAAGGGGTCATGATCCCTAGAGCGCAAAACTTCCTTGAGCTGGGTGGTGGTTACGCGACCGATGTGGGGCCCCGCGTAAAAGCGATATGGAATAAGCCGTGGATTAACTCACGGGGACAAAGTTTAACCTCCAGCATTAGCCTCTCTCAGCCGGAACAGCTGATTGATGCCAGCTATAAAATTCCACTCAAAGCGAACCCTCTAGAGCAATATTATGCGATTCAAGGAGGGTTTAAACGTACGGATTTGAACGATACTCAATCGAATACCACCACGCTAAACGTGTCTCGTAATTGGGACTATTCAAGCGGTTGGCAGTATGGCGTGAATATGCGCTGGATGTTGAGTAACTTTACCCAGGCGGATGTGACCAACACGACGATGTTGCTGTATCCGGGGGCAAACGTTAGCCGAATTCGCCAAAAAGGTGGCGTAATGCCAACCTGGGGTGATAGCCAGCGTTATTCTATCGATTACTCGAATAAAATATGGGGCTCGGATATCGATTTCTTAGTATTGCAAGCCAAGAATGTGTGGATCCGCACGCCATGGGAAGGGCACCGGTTTGTTGTGCGTGGAAACCTTGGTTGGATTGAAACCAATAATTTTGACAAAGTTCCGCCAGACTTACGTTTCTTTGCTGGGGGTGACGGTAGCGTTCGTGGTTACGGTTATCAAAAAATTTCCCCAGAAGATAGTAGCGGTAAGCTCACTGGGGCATCCAAGCTGGCGGTTGGATCCGTCGAATATCAATATAATTTCACGGGTAACTGGTGGGGTGCCACTTTTATTGATAGTGGTGAAGCGGTAGACGATTTCAAAAATAGTGATTTTAAAACGGGTGCAGGTGTGGGGATCCGCTGGGTTTCTCCGGTTGGACCGATTAAATTTGATTTAGCCAAACCTATTGGTGACCCAGATAATAACAAAATTCAGTTTTACATCGGATTGGGGACAGAACTATGAAATGGATGAAATGGCTAAAGTGGATTGCAATCACCATTTTACTATTGTTAGTTCTGGTCGTTGGTGCGCTGTATTGGGTGTTAGGTACCAAATCGGGTCTGCATTTTGCGTTGAACTCGGCCACACGTTTTGTACCTGAACTGACCATTGCCTCCATTGATGGTGACATTAATGATTTGACGCTCTCTGGCGTGAAGTACCAAATGCCGGGTGTGGATGTGGATGCGAAGAAAATCCACCTTGCGTTACGTTTAAAGTGCCTGACCAGCCGTGAAGTCTGTATTGATGATTTATCAACAGAAAGCGTGATGGTGAATGTGGATACTAGCCAATTCCCACCGTCTGAAGAGACACCGCCTTCTGAGCCGCTAACAGAACTTAATGCCCCGCTAACCATTCGTTTAGCTCAATTAGCATTAGTCGATACTCACGTTAATGTTGATGGCACCGAGATTGATCTCGACAAGTTTGCTACGGGGATCACATGGCAAAAAAGAGCTATCGAAATCACGCCAACCGATATTATTAACCTTGCCATAAGCTTACCGCCTAGCGAGCCGGCTGAGGCGCCAAAATCGGTTGAACCCGCCGTACCTGAAGGTGAGCAACCTTCCCTTGGTGAACAGCTTAAAACGTTATTTTCTAAGCCGCTATTAGCGGATCTTCCTGAAATTATTCTACCGGTTGACCTGAATATTGAGGGGATCAATGCCTCTAATTTCCAATTAAAAGGCGACACGGAAATGACGATTAATAGCCTGAATTTGAAGTTAGAAAATGCAGGGCAGGATATTTTATTGAAGCAGCTAAAAGTCGATGCACCTCAAGGAAATGTTGCGGTTTCTGGATCGATTTCCCTGCAAGAAAAATGGCCAGTCGCACTATCCGTTATTGGTGAAAGCCGCCTTGAAGATTTAAATGGGCAGAAAGTCGATTTAACGCTTAAGGGTGGGTTGATGGATGAGCTGATGCTGGCATTGAATCTGAATGGCCCAATTACGGCGACATTAGAAGCTCAGACTGATTTAGCGCAGGCAGATTTTCCGATTGAGTTGACTTTAGAAAGCAAAAAATTAACTTGGCCGCTGGTGGGTGAAAGCCAATATAAGCTTGATGACACTCGCTTACGCTTAAATGGCCGTCCTTCTAGCTATGACCTTTCATTGCGTTCGGCCATCACGGGGCAAGACCTACCGCCATCTAAGTTATTATTAGATGCAAAAGGGAACGAGGAAAAAATTGATTTAACCCGTTTACGCTTATCTGCATTGCAAGGTAATGCAGACCTATCAGGGGTGGCGGATTGGAGTAAAGCCATTAGCTGGAATATGGTGCTGACGTTATCGGGTATTAATACGGCGAAGCAATACCCAGAATGGCCCGCGAAAGTTGAAGGGAAAATTGCCACGCGAGGTAGCCTATATGGTGGAAGCTGGCAGTTAGAAATCCCTGAAATCACCTTAGATGGTAATGTTAAACAGCACATATTAAAGGCGCGTGGACAAGCCAAAGGGAATGCCGCAGGGCAATGGAATATCCCAGATTTTAACCTCTTGCTGGGTAAAAACAGCGTGAATGTGAAGGGCTCTTTAGCGGATAAATGGAACCTTGATGCCAAAATTAATGCCCCAGCGTTGAATGGGTTAGTGCCTGGACTAGGCGGCGTGATCATTGGGGATTTAAAACTTCGCGGTGATTTACAAGCCCCACAAGCGCTGGCGGATTTAACGGCGCGTGGCGTGAGATGGCAAGATTTGACGGTTGAGACCACCACCGTTAAAGGCAACGTGGCAACAGGTGACCAAATCAAAGGTGACTTATCTGTGGTGGTGCGCGGACTGCGCCAAGCGGATTTAGCCATTAGTAACCTAACGCTAGATGCCAAAGGGACTGAAAAACAGCATACGTTAAAACTGAATGTGACAGGGAAACCCGTTTCAGGACAGCTCGCGCTGGCAGGGGGCTTTGATCGCCAGACGGAAGTGTGGAAAGGGAATTTAAGCAATACCTTATTTGATACTGAGGTTGGGGAATGGCGCCTGAATCAAGCCATGTCCTTGAACTACAATAACACCACGCAAGAAGTGGTCATTGGTCGCCATTGCTGGGTAAACCCGAATGCTCGCGTGTGTGTGCCGAAGCCAGTTAAAGCGGGTAAAAGTGGTAGCGCTGATATTGTATTAGAACGTTTTGATCTTGCGATGATCAAACCATTTATGCCAAGTGATACTCGCGTAAATGGGGTGTTTACAGGGCGTGCAAATGCCATCTGGAAAGCGGATGGTAGCCTGCCACAAGTGAAAGTGGATTTGAGCGGTGATGGGGTCAAAGTCGTGCAGTTTGTTGATGGTGCGCGTTTGCCTATCGCGTTTGATACGTTGACATTAAATGCGGGTATTAAGAACGGTCGCGCGGATCTGAATTGGTTGTTGAAGATTGCAGACAATGGTCAATTTAAAGGTAATGTGCAAATTTCTGACCTCGAAAGAAAGCGTTTACTCTCCGGCAATATTGAAATTAACGCCATTACATTAGGTTTAATTAAACCGTTACTTGGCGAAAAAGACATTGCGAATGGAAACCTGAATGCAAATCTACGTGTCGGTGGCTCGGCGCATAACCCGCTAATGAATGGTAATGTCACGTTATCTGGGCTAGAAGTGAAGTCGGGGCTGATTCCGTTTGATATTCAAAATAGCCAATTAGCGATTAACTTTAATGGTACCAGTTCAGTCATGACTGGGCAGATCAAAACCCCAGAGGGTTACCTAAATATTGATGGTGATGCGGATTGGCGCAACATTGATGCATGGCGAGCGAAAGTGCTGGCGAGAGGGAGTAACTTACGAGTTTCTCTGCCGCCAATGATCAAAATTGATGTGCAGCCTGATTTGATTCTGGAAGCGTCACCGAAATTGCTGACCTTAAATGGTAGCGTCACTATTCCATGGGCGCGTATTACGGTGCAAGAATTACCTGAGTCTGCAGTGAGTGCGTCTTCGGATGTGGTCATGCTGGATGCACAGCTTAAACCGATCAGTCCGAAACAGCCGTCGATTCCAATTCAAACCAATTTGAATATTAATATTGGTAATGATGTGCGTCTGGATGCGTTTGGATTAAAAGCGCGACTCACTGGTTTATTGAAAGTCGCTCAAAATAAACAAGGGTTAAGCTTAAATGGTCAGGTGGATATTCCATCAGGACGTTTCCGCGCTTATGGGCAAGATTTGATTGTGCGTAAAGGGCTGATTCAATTCTCGGGGCCTGCTGATCAGCCGTTCTTAAACTTAGAAGCGATTCGTAATCCTGAAAACACGGCCGACGATGTGATTGCCGGTGTGAAGGTAACAGGACTTGCCGATAAACCAAAGGTTGAGATATTCTCTGAGCCCGCAAAAACCCAGCAAGAGGCACTTTCCTATCTGTTAAGAGGGGAAGGGCTCGATAGCGGGGACGCGAATGGGTCACAAATGACCTCGATGTTGATCGGGTTGGGGGTTGCTCAAAGTGGTCAATTGGTAGGTAAAATTGGTGAAACATTTGGAGTGTCAGATTTAGCCGTCGATACGCAAGGTGTGGGTGACAGTTCGAAAGTGGTTGTGAGTGGGAAAATTACGAACGACTTGCAAGTTAAGTATGGAGTTGGCATATTTGATTCTTTAGCGACGCTCACTTTACGCTATAGGGTCATGCCGAAACTGTTTTTAGAAGCCGTTTCTGGCGTTAATCAGGCTTTGGACCTGCTTTATCAATTCGAGTTTTAATATATGCGTATCATTGTTTATGGCAGTTTAAGGCGCAAGCAAGGGAATCATCACTGGATGACTTATGCTCAGCTGCTAGGTGAGCATAAGCTAGAAGGTTATGAACTGTATGACCTTGGATATTATCCAGCGGTTATCAGAGGGAATGGCACGATTGAATGCGAAGTTTATCGTATCAATCCGTCGATTCTGACTGAGTTAGACGAACTGAAGAAAAATTCACAAGATTATGAGCGTGAGTTAATTCCAACACCTTATGGTAATGCGTGGATTTATCTCTATAAACACTCAGTTGAAGGCCTGCCTCACATTAAAAGTGGTGATTGGCTGAAGCGCCATGAAGAAGAGTAATCAGTAGTTTATCTGTAATGAGTCATCAAGAAAAACGCCGAGCATTGAAAATTCAGTGGTCGGCGTTTTTTATAGATGTTAAGCGCGGCTCATTGCTTTGAGCATTTTCACAAACTCATCAATATGATGGCGTTCTATTGTTGGGTTCATAAAGACCACTTTTTCTCCTGATGTACACAAAACGGTTATGTTCGGCATAAGTTGAGCAGGCGATGGAATCAGCATATTGAAGTTGTTTGAATTTTTCGATGGTGTGACGTAATCCAAGCTGTGTAGCTTCGTTGATAGCGAGCGGGTTGGTATTAACATCATAATTAATGAAGAAATTAAAAGTTACTCTGGCTTTTTTTACTAAGGAAATATATTCCTATATTGATAGGCTAATCATATAATCTAATAGATATTTATTTTTAATTGTTATTATTTCGATTTTTTTATTAAAAGCGGATTAATTAATCCAACTAAATTTAAATATTCCGGCGTTTAATTCTGGTTGTTGTTTTGGGTGGTATGGCTGTCGATATATATCACTGAATAATATGAAATTGTGAAAAAAATTAATATTGTGAGGGGAAGGTATAGGTAAAAAAAAGCACTGGCAAAAACCAGCGCTTTTCTATCTACAGAAGGGATTAATTATTTTTTTGCAGCGCGTTCGAAAGAAGCGATGATTTCAGCTTTAGCTGCTTCTGCATTCTCCCAACCGTCAACTTTAACCCACTTGCCTTTTTCTAAATCTTTGTAATGCTCAAAGAAGTGAGTGATTTGCGCACGCAGCAGTTCAGGAATGTCGTTCACATCTTTGATGTGATCGTATTCTTTGCTCAGTTTAGTGTGCGGTACTGCAACTAATTTCGCATCTTCACCAGATTCGTCAGTCATTTTCAGTACGCCAACTGGACGGCAACGGATAACTGAACCTGGTTGTAATGGGTATGGAGTTGGTACTAAAACGTCAACTGGGTCACCATCTAAAGATAGGGTGTTGTTGATGTAACCGTAGTTGCACGGATAGAACATCGCAGTAGACATGAAACGGTCTACAAACAGTGCGCCAGATTCTTTATCAACTTCATATTTGATTGGATCAGCGTTAGCTGGGATTTCGATGATTACGTAGATATCTTCAGGCAGTTCTTTACCTGCCGGTACATTGTTCAGGCCCATTAAAATGTATCCTTATGAGTGCTTAAAATAACGTGGGGGACATTATAGCCGTAAAGAGAGGTAAAACTCACTAGTTGGAGAGAAATTCAGTCAAAAAAGGCGAGAGAGTCTCGCCTTCAGGTCAAACGGAATGTTTGATTATTCTGCGTCAGGGTACTCACGCATAAAGGATTCCGCCTTCTCCACCATGGCTTTCGTTCCCACAAAGAACGGCACACGTTGATGCAGCTTGGTTGGGATGATGTCTAACACGCGGTTAGTACCATCACTTGCTTTACCGCCCGCTTGTTCTGCTAAGAATGAAATTGGGTTGCATTCGTACAGAAGGCGCAGTTTACCTGTTGGGTGGCTAGCTGTGCTTGGGTAAATGTAAATACCGCCTTTGAGTAAGTTACGGTGGAAGTCTGCCACTAAAGAGCCGATATAACGCGTGGTATATGGGCGGTTTGTTGCTTTGTCTTCTTCCTGACAGTATTTAATATATTTCTTAACGCCCATAGGGAACTTGATGTAGTTACCTTCGTTAATGGAATACATTTTACCTTCTGCTGGGAACATGACTTTTTCATGAGACAGACAGAATACACCTAATGATGGGTCGTAGGTGAAGGCATGAACGCCGAAACCAGTGGTGTATACCAGCATGGTTGATGAACCGTAAACCACATAGCCCGCCGCAACTTGGCGGTTACCTGGTTGTAAGAAGTCAGCTTCTGTAACCGGTTGACCAATTGGAGTAATACGGTGGTAGATAGAGAAGATTGTTCCAACGGAAACGTTTACATCGATATTCGAAGAACCATCCAGAGGGTCCATTAAAACGACATATTTCGCGTTTTCTGCACGGTCACCTTCGAAAATGACGATTTCATCTTCTTCTTCTGAGGCGATACCGGCGACTTCTCCGCGCGCTTTCAAAGCCGCTTTCAGTTTTTCGTTTGCATACAGGTCAAGCTTCATCTGAACTTCACCTTGAACATTCGAAACACCGCTTGTGCCGAGAATGTCAACGAGTCCAGCTTTGTTAATATCACGATGGATAATTTTAGCGCCCAGTTTGATTGCTGACAGTAATGCAGTCAGCTCACCTGTTGCATGAGGAAAATCTTGTTGCTTTTCGACGATGAATTCGCCTAATGTTTTCATGACGAAGGTCCTGAATAAAATTGACAGAAATTTGCGGGTCTTTATTGTACCCTCGGGCGGAGAGTTTATCTAAATAAAGAAAAGATTAATAGGCTAATACATTTATAAACCTGTGATTGATGAGTAGAATAGTGACAAACCTCATGCTATTGGATGGAAAAGAATGCACATACATATTTTAGGCATATGCGGAACCTTCATGGGCAGCTTAGCTATTTTAGCTCGTTCGTTAGGGCACAAAGTGACTGGGTCCGACGCAAACGTCTACCCACCGATGAGTACGTTGCTTGAAAAGCAAGGCATTGAACTCATTCAAGGATTCGACCCTGCGCAGTTAGAGCCAACCCCTGATATGGTGGTGATTGGGAATGCGATGACCCGTGGAAATCCATGTGTTGAAGCCGTATTAGAGCGTGGTTTACCTTATACCTCTGGTCCACAGTGGCTTCATGATCATGTTCTTCCTGAGCGCTGGGTATTGGCAGTTGCAGGGACTCACGGTAAAACAACAACTGCGGGAATGCTGGCGTGGATCCTGCAAGATTGTGGCTATGAGCCTGGTTTTCTGATTGGCGGTGTGCCAGGAAACTTTGATGTTTCGTCTCAGATTGGTAAAAGTCCTTTCTTTGTTATTGAAGCGGATGAGTATGATTGCGCATTCTTTGATAAGCGATCCAAATTCGTACATTACAGCCCTAAAACGCTGATTTTGAATAACCTCGAATTCGATCACGCGGATATTTTTGAAAATCTCGAAGCGATTCAAAAGCAATTCCATCACTTGGTGCGTATTGTGCCAAGTAGCGGCAAAATCTTTATGCCGAGTAACGACAATAACCTCAAGCAAGTGATGAATATGGGGTGTTGGAGCGAACAAGAGTTGGTGGGAGAAAACGGTGAGTGGCATGCCGTAAAACTTAATCATGATGGCAGCCAGTTTGAGGTGTATTACCAACAAGAAAAAGTGGGCGAAGTGAATTGGTCCCAAGTCGGTAATCACAATATCCAAAATGGCTTGATGGCGATTGCTGCTGCACACCATGTTGGTGTACCTGCGAAAGAAGCTTGTTTAGCATTGGATAAATTTATTAATGCCCGTCGCCGTCTTGAGTTACGTGGTGTTGAAAATGAGGTCAGTGTTTATGATGACTTCGCTCATCATCCAACGGCAATTTTAGCGACGTTAGAAGCATTACGTAGCAAAGTTGGCGGTACTTCTCGTATTATTGCTGTACTGGAACCTCGTTCAAATACCATGAAAATGGGGATCAGTAAAAATGATATCGCACCCGCTTTAGGTCGTGCGGATGAAGTCTTCTTATTCCAACCTAGCAATATTCCGTGGATGGTCACAGAAATTGCAGAGCATTGTGTACAGCCTGCGCGCTGGCACGCAGATATTGATACTCTCGCTAATATGGTTGTGGAGACTGCTCAGCCCGGTGACCATATTCTGGTGATGAGTAATGGCGGTTTTGGTGGTATTCATGAAAAACTGCTGGCAGGGCTAAAGCATAAAGCTGAAGCAAAATCTGACGAGTAATATGACGAATAGTATATAAGCGCTATCGTGAATCAGAGCCCTAATCTAAGCCCTAACCTAAGTTAGGGCTTTTTCGTCATAGCTGCTGAGGAAGTTCGATGTTTGCGCGTTCTGGCAATCCGGAGCAGCTTAACACAGTGCCTTGCATCTCTTTTTTAACGCTTCCAAGATAACAATCCACTGAGTCTGTAAATAAGTGGAACAGGCAGCCAACGGCGATGGCTTTGAATTTCCATGAAGGGAAGAAAAATAAGACGATATAAGCGATGGCAGCCCAAATGGTGTGCATAGGATGGAAACCTACGCCGCAACGATCAGGATCGAAAATAGGATCGGCGAGAAGGTGATCGAGGTCGATAACCATGGTGGAAACCATTAAGAGCCCGGCTAGCTTCCAGTTTTTTCGCCAAAATAAATAGCCAAATAAAAAGGGCACTAAAAAATGGAAACCGTAGTGAACGATGTTCCGTAAGATCTCAAATAACACGGGCTTATCTCGATATGAATCAGTGGAAGACGCGTCACTATAGAGCTAAAAATACAAAGAGGGAACTGGGTTCCCTCTTTTTCGATATCTAAAATTTTTCGAAAGAACTAAAGTTCTTGTTCGAAAAGCACCAAAATGGCTTCGTACAGCTCACGCGTTGTGAAATCGTTGGTTGGCGTTGAGAAAATTGTATCATCGCCAGCAATGCTGCCTAAGATGCCTTCAGCTTTGCCTAAGGAGTCTAGCAGGCGAGCAATTAACTGTGCAGCTCCTGGGCTGGTACGGATCACAACAACAGAGTGGTTGTAGTCAACATCCAGAACTAAGTTCTTCAGTGGGCTGGTGGCAGTAGGGACACCAGGCTCAGTTGGTAAGCAATACACCATTTCCATTTTTGCGTTGCGGGTACGTACAGCACCAAACTTCGTCAACATTCTGGAAATTTTAGATTGATTAATGTTTTCGAAGCCTTGTTCTTGAAGAGCGATCACAATTTCGGCTTGTGAACTGAATTTTTCTTCTTTAAGGAGCGCCTTAAAGGCTTTTACCAAGTCTTCTTGTTTCGACATAGTGCGCATAATTAACCCATCTTTTGGTATTAAACTGAGTTGTATTATGTTGAAAAGTGCATTTTTATGCAAGAAAATTGATTTTTAGAGTATTTAATGAGCGATTTAAGATAAGGTTTTTCTGGTAGTAATAAGGGGTTTATCTTAAATTATTGGTTCGAAATTTAACTTAAAAATAAATTGATTTAACAATAAGTTACTGTAAAAAATTTGTTAAATAATCAGGCGGTGCTGAATAAATCGTCAAATAAAATTAGGTTTAATGTTAAATGCAATAGCAATAAAAACTATTTGTTAAAAAAGTGTCCGTTATCTCATTAACAGATAAGGAATTTGTTTAGAATAGAGCTATTGTGTTGGTGATTTATCTCGCGTTAACACTTCTCTCTAACTGTTAAAGAATTGTTTTTTATAAGTAATGTGTTTAGTGCGTAGTCAGATGAATTCATATATTTTAAAGTACAATTAAGGAGTTTTAGAATGAAAGTTGCAGTCCTAGGTGCAGCAGGTGGTATCGGTCAGGCTCTCGCCCTTCTTCTCAAAAACCAGCTCCCAGCAGGTTCAGAACTCTCCCTCTACGACATCGCGCCAGTAACTCCAGGTGTTGCCGCTGACTTAAGCCACATCCCTACCGACGTTAAAGTGGTTGGTTTCGCGGGTGAAGATGCAACCCCAGCACTGAAAGGTGCGGATGTAGTATTAATTTCTGCCGGTGTCGCACGTAAGCCAGGTATGGATCGCTCTGACCTGTTCAATGTGAACGCAGGCATTGTACGTAACCTTGTTCAGCAAATCGCGGTTACCTGCCCGAAAGCACTGATCGGTATTATCACTAACCCAGTGAACACCACCGTTGCTATCGCGGCCGAAGTACTGAAGAAAGCTGGCGTGTATGATAAAAACCGTCTGTTCGGTGTAACGACACTGGATATCATCCGTTCAAATACTTTCGTTGCTGAATTAAAAGGCAAGAAAACTCACGAAGTTGAAGTGCCAGTTATTGGTGGTCACTCAGGTGTGACAATCCTGCCATTACTGTCTCAAATTCCTGGTGTTAGCTTCACTGATGAAGAAATCGCAGCACTGACTAAGCGTATTCAAAACGCAGGTACTGAAGTGGTTGAAGCTAAAGCGGGTGGCGGATCAGCAACACTGTCTATGGGCCAAGCGGCAGCGCGTCTGGGCTTATCTTTGATCCGTGGTCTGCAAGGCGAAAGCAATGTGGTTGAGTGTGTATACACTGAAGGTGAAGGCGAACACGCTCGTTTCTTCGCACAACCTGTTGTATTAGGCAAAAACGGTATCGAAAAACATTTACCAATTGGTAAATTAAGTGCATTTGAAGAGAAAGCACTGAAAGATATGTTAAGCGTACTGAAAGCAGATATCGAATTAGGTGAAAAATTCATTAATGGCTAATGCCAATTAAGATTTAGCGCTTAAATAAGGGCGGAATTGCTGTCATGCGATTCCGCCCTTTATTTTTATACTTGGTAAGTTTTCACTTATCAAAATAAGGGGAAGCCCCTTGAAGGTACAATGAATGAATCTTGCCATTTTTCAAGAAAATGGTTAGGCGTCTTATCTTTCAGTTCTGATCAAAAATAGCGACTGATTTTAGATTTTTTTCCTCTTCTAGTTCCTTGTTTTCTAATTCACCTGTCTCCTGGATTTTCTTTGGCTTTTCACGAACTTTTCTTTCTAATAAATCACCCGTCATTGGATCATAATAGCGACTAGGCCAGATTTCTGATGGATGTATGCCTAAAAAGTTTGCGATGATCCATTCACCTTTAGGCCAAGGTCTCGATAGCGCGTTCGCGAGTGTTGATGAGCTCAGCCCTGCTTCGCGAGAAATCGCCGCTAGGGTTGTTCCACGTTTGCGTAAAGCCGCAATGATATCTGCTGGGTGCCAGTTTGATTTCCGTAACATCATTTTTTAATCCTTTTTTCACTCAGAATCATGTAGAGTTAGTGGTACATCTAACAGAGTATTGTGATACATTCAGTGCAATCGTTCTGTTATTGGAAATAAAATAACAGAATTTCCCAATAATAATTTCTGATTTTTTCCAAAAATTCATTTTTATGAAACTATCGTTATTTTTATGAAAATAACGGAAAGGTTCAGATGATTATTGTGAACTTAGCTAACACTTTGAAAATAAAAATAACTCATTTTAGTTAGCTCTCTGTTTTTTATATTTTCTTATATTTATTCTGTTTATCGCGAAGATTTATATTTCTTAATAATGTATTGAATTATTTGAAAAGAATGGATTTCTGAATCAGCACGATAAATCCATCAATATAAAATAGTTGATACAAAGTTATTGGTATAACTAGTGGATATACAAAAGAAAGTATCTATATCGATATAATTTATTAACTATTATATTTAAATATTAAAAATGGATATTGAAACGATTAAGAAAATAAAGAAAGTTTATAGTGAATCGAAGTTGTCATCATAATGACAAGGAGCGTCGATAATGAACAAGGAATGGTTAACAGCAAAAGAGCTCGTTGGACGCCAAGGGCTTCCGACAAGTACCCAAGGCATCAATGCCATGGCGAGGCGAGAAAAGTGGTTGAGTCGAAAGCGAAGAGGTATTCAAGGAAAAGCATTGGAATACCATATTAGCTCTGTTCCCATTGATTTCGAAGAGTTCACTGTGATGTATGAAACTTCGGTAGGTTATCAAATGAAGCGTGATGAACATGCGCATATTTGGCAAGAAGCTTATAACCAGCTTTCCCATGATGAACGTATGAAGATCTTATCGTTTATTATGCGTAAAGGTGCTTTAGCTTTAATTCACCTTATTAATCAAAATAGCCATACATAGATTACATACAGTATTGAATCGAATATATTTTTAGAAAAATAACTTTGGTATAGCGACAAAAGCAGGTTGCAAAATATAAGCTAAGCGTAAAAGTGATATTATGAAAAAATTGTGGTTCACTGCGAAAGAATTAGCAGGATTAGAAGGCCTTCCATCTTCACCTCAGGGAATTAACTTAATGGCGAGAAGGGAAGGCTGGAAAAATCGTCGTAAAAGAGGTGTTCAGGGGAAGGCCGTTGAATACTATATGGAAAGCTTGCCGAATGAGATCCAAGGTCAGCTGTCACTTCATGAGCCATCAACACCGTATCAAGTGCAACGTATTGATGCACTGCAAATTTGGTCTGAGGCTTATTACCAACTGACGGAAGATGAGCGCAAAATGTTTGTGAAATACATTCTGCGTCACGGCTTATCATCGCTATTGGCAAAAATTGAACCTGAACCAGAAGATGAATAACCATGAAAAAAGGGTGAAATTGGTTTCACCCTTTTTAATATTGGTTTCGAGCGCTATCGTAATTATGAATGGCGCTGAATAGCAACGTGCGCTAAACCAATTAACGCTTCTTTATACACAGAGTCTTCCAGAGCATTTAAAGCATCAATGGCTTTTTGAGCTTCTTCCTGCGCGCGTTGGTAAGTGTATTCTAATGAACCGCAGCGTTTCATTGTGCCAAGGACGGTATCTAAGAGATGGCGACCATTTCCTTGCTCAATCGCTTGCCTAATTAATGCAGACTCTTCCGCATTCCCATGCTGCATTGCGTGCAGCAGTGGCAGTGTTGGTTTCCCTTCATCAAGATCATCGCCAGTATTTTTACCTAACTGGGTATTATCTGCATCATAATCTAGAAGATCGTCAACTAACTGGAATGCGGTCCCAATATAGCGACCATAATCTTGCAGCGCTTTCTCTTGCTCAGGCGTGGCATTGGCTAAGATAGCGGATGCATGAGAAGCCGCTTCAAACAGGCGGGCGGTTTTACTGTAGATCACTTGCATGTAGCTCTCTTCAGTAATGTTAGGATCGTTGCAGTTCATTAATTGTAAAACTTCACCTTCAGCGATCACGTTAGTGGCTTCAGACATCAGTTTTAAAACACGCATCGAATCCAGATCCGTCATCATTTGGAAGGATCGAGTATAAATAAAGTCGCCGACTAATACGCTTGCCGCGTTACCAAATACGGCGTTAGCTGTCTGTTTTCCACGACGCATATCAGATTCATCGACCACATCATCGTGTAATAAAGTGGCGGTATGGATGAATTCGATTAATGCAGCAACTTGAATATGTTTGTGTTCAGAATAGCCAAGGGATCGTCCTGCGAGGATCGCGATCATTGGACGGATCCTTTTTCCGCCCCCGCTAACGATGTAATAACCTAATTGATTAATTAATGCTACGTCTGAGTTTAATTGGCTGAGGATCGCTTCATTTACTGCTGACATATCCTCGGCTGTCAGTTCAACGATAGATTCTAAATTCATTGTAATATATTCATATTATTAGTTTTTGGGGTATTCCCTAAGTCAAAAATGGGAAAACCGATATCACAGTAATGGCGTAAGCATAACACTATTAATAATAAGATTATCGGGTGAAATGCAAAAAATGTTTAAATAAGTAACAATTCAAGATATTCCTAAGAAATCAGCCGGAAAAAGATAGGGCCGATAAAAAAGTCGTATTTTTTGTAATCTAACTGCATTATAGGCTTGTGTTCTGCTGCTTTTTTGCGTAGAATTCGCGCCCTATTGTGAATATTTTATAGCGTACTCTGGAATTGAAATATTTAGCGGGTACGCGGAAAGCGGAGTTAATATGTACGCGGTTTTCCAAAGTGGTGGTAAACAACACCGAGTTAGCGAAGGTCAAACTGTTCGCTTAGAAAAGCTGGACATCGCAACAGGTGAAACTGTTGAATTTGATCACGTTCTGATGGTTGCTAATGGCGATGAGATCCAAATCGGTGCTCCTATCGTTGAAGGCGTTAAAGTGAAAGCGGAAGTGGTTGCACACGGTCGTGGCGATAAAGTTAAAATCGTTAAGTTCCGTCGTCGTAAACACAGCCGTAAGCAGCAAGGTCACCGTCAGTGGTTCACTGATGTTAAGATCACTGTCATCGCTTAAGATTTAGGAGAGCAGATTAATGGCACATAAAAAGGCTGGTGGTTCGACTCGTAACGGTCGTGACTCAGAAGCAAAACGTTTAGGTGTTAAACGTTTTGGTGGTGAAGCTGTATTAGCAGGTAGCATCATCGTTCGTCAACGTGGTACTAAGTTCCACGCAGGTAACAACGTTGGTTGTGGCCGTGACCACACTCTGTTCGCATTAGCGGACGGTAAAGTTAAATTTGAAGTTAAAGGTCCTAACAATCGTAAATTTATCAGCATCGAAGCTGAATAAGTTTTCTGACTTTTAATTTTTGAATTAAAGCCCTGCAAAAACCTTTTGCGGGGCTTTTTATATTCAGAATATGCCATCTCTGGGTAATACCGCCATCAGGCACTATAATGGCCAGCAGACGGAGAAAGAATTATGAAATTTGTAGATGAAGCCAAAATTTTGGTCGTGGCAGGAGATGGTGGCAATGGTTGTGTCAGCTTCCGCCGTGAAAAATATATCCCGAAAGGTGGACCTGACGGTGGTGACGGTGGTGATGGTGGTGATGTCTATTTACAGGCAGACGAAAACCTCAACACACTGATTGACTATCGTTTTGAAAAATCATTTCGTGCAGAACGTGGTCAAAATGGTCAAAGCCGTGAGTGTACAGGTAAGCGTGGTGAAGACATCACGGTTAAAGTCCCTGTAGGAACGCGTGTACGCGATCTTGGCACCAATGAAGTACTCTGTGACATGACTCGTCACGATCAACGCCATATGGTCGCTAAAGGCGGTTTCCATGGGCTTGGTAATACTCGTTTTAAATCTTCCGTTAACCGTGCACCGCGTCAGCGTACCATGGGAACGAAAGGTGAAACGCGTGAAATCTTATTAGAGCTGATGTTATTGGCTGATGTGGGAATGCTAGGTATGCCGAATGCTGGTAAATCTACATTTATTCGTTCAGTATCAGCAGCGAAGCCAAAAGTTGCCGACTATCCATTTACAACCTTGGTTCCAAGCCTCGGCGTGGTACGTATGGATAACGAGCAGAGCTTTGTGGTTGCAGATATTCCTGGATTGATCGAAGGTGCTGCGGAAGGTGCAGGCCTTGGGATCCAATTCCTGAAGCACTTAGAGCGTTGTCGCGTATTGCTGCACCTTATCGACATTTGCCCAATCGATGAATCCGATCCGGTGGAAAACGCCAAGATCATCGTCGGTGAGTTAGAGAAATACAGCGAAAAACTGGCTCAGAAGCCACGCTGGTTAGTCTTCAACAAAGTGGATATCTTAGGCGAAGAAGAGTCTGCAAAACGTGCAGCTGAAATTGCTAAAGGTATGGGCTGGGAAGATAAGTATTATATGATTTCTGCCGTGAACCACGAAGGTGTAAAAGCACTGTGTTGGGATATCATGGAGTTCATGAATACTCAGCCGCGTGATATGGCTGTTGAAGATGAAAACAGCCAGCCAGAAAAAGTTGAATTTATGTGGGATGATTACCATAAAGAGCAGCTATCTGGTGCAGAAGATCTTGATGACGATTGGGATGATGATTGGGATGAAGATGACGATGAAGGCGTCGAATTCATCTACCAAAAATAATTATCTTTGAGTCATATAAAAAGGCACAACTTGCGAAGGTTGTGCCTTTTTTATTATAAAGATCTTAAAAGGATCTTTAGGGGGATCAGTTCTTTTGGTAAAGATCGCGATAGAGGCGGCTTTCAAAGCGAACTAATGGTACACGGCGGCTATTATATTGGCTCTGTGGAACGGCATAAGCGGAAATAAACTGGACGAATGCCACTTTTTCACCGCTTGCGGTAGTAATAAAGCCCGCAAGGTTATAAACCCCTTGTAATGCACCCGTTTTCGCTGACACCTTGCCATTGACTCCTGCCTCATCTAAACCACCACGGTAACGAAGTGTCCCATCGTGCCCTGCGAGTGGTAGCATCGAAATGTAATCGAGCTGTTGGTCATTTTTAGCGATAAATTGCAAAACTTGCATCATGGTCGCTGGAGTTATCAAGTTATGGCGAGATAAGCCAGAGCCATCCACCATCACGGTGTTGCCTAAATCAATACCGGCTTTTTGCTTGAGGACCTGCCTTACTGCATCAGAGCCTGATCGCCAGGTACCTGGAACGCCGTAATAATCACGACCAATCGTTCTAAATACCGTATCTGCTATCATGTTATCTGACTTTTTCAGCATGATTTTTAAGAGGTCATGCAGCGGCTTGGACTCAGTTTTGACGAGTACTTGAGATTGTGGCGTTTGTTGGGTGCGTTTTTTAACTGAGCCGGATAATTCAATACCTGCGACCTGCAACTCATTTTTGACGATAGCGCCGGAGTAGCTTGCCCCATTTTGTACTGCAAATGCGAGCGGTAATGGCTCACTACGCTGGGTTAAGCAGCCTGTTAATGTGTAGCGGTTCAATTCACCGGGAACAACATCCAGCTCGCAGTAACGAGCTTCTGGCGAGCCTTTAGCGAGAGTTTTGACTTCACTAAACATATTTACAGGGTAGAAGCTGGCTGTTTTGATATACGCCATTTCTCCCGCTTTATCTGACGGATAAAGGGAAACTGAGAAACAGTTTCTATCAATGATGGCAGCAGCCGGTGGAGCACTGAAGCACTGGGTCATATCGTTCCATACCCAGCCTGGCGCTTTGTCATGGCTTGCAAAAGCAGAAATATCGACAATAAGATCACCATCGACTTTATGAATGCCAATCTGCTTTAACGCATTGACCATATTGCGAATTTGCTGACGTGTTAACGTAGGGTCGCCACTAAAGCGGATCACCAAGTCGCCGGATAACGTGTTGTTATTGAGCTTTCCGTTTGTCTCGAAGTTAGTGACGAAACGGTAGTCCGGACCTAGCTGTAGTAATGCCGCGAGGGCGGTTACTACTTTCTGCGTACTGGCAGGCAGAGCCATTTGCTGAGCGTTATAATCAATAAGAGGGGTATTACTTCCTACTTTCTGCGCAACCAGAGCAAGGTTAGTGCCGTCAGGGAGATACTGTTTATAATCATCGATAGGGATTGCAGCTGCTTGCGAAGTAATGAATGCAAGTCCTAAAGTGAAGATTAATTTTCTGGTTGATGTTAGTAGCGACATATATTTCACGCATTAGGGTAGACATACTGCACATACTAAAGTGTAATGCCCAATAAAGTAAACGATGATCAGCTATTAACTCTCAGTTAAAATAGCGAACAGTATGATAAGATAAGTCACAAGTTGGTCTGATTGAGTTATTGACACCTTAAGTTTTTGAACACCCCCTACGCACTATAGTGTTCGGTGTACTGTTGTTACAAAATCAGGAAGATACTTATTTTTAGATAGGATTGAATTAGAGGTATTTATCAAATGAAACAGATTCCAATGACGGTATTTGGTGCTAACAAGCTAAGAGAAGAGCTCGAGTATCTGAAATCTGTCCGTCGTCCTGAAATTATTGCTTCTATTGCAGAAGCTCGTGAACATGGCGATTTAAAAGAAAACGCTGAATATCATGCTGCGCGTGAGCAGCAAGGCTTTTGTGAAGGTCGTATTCAAGAAATTGAATCTAAACTTTCTCACTCTCAAGTGATTGACGTTACCAAAATGGCAAATAATGGCCGAGTGATCTTTGGTGCGACGGTTTCCGTATTGAATTTGGATACCGATGAAGAGTTAACCTACCGCATCGTAGGTGATGATGAAGCTGATATTAAAGTGAACTTAATTTCAGTGAATTCACCGATTGCGCGCGGATTAGTGGGTAAAGAAGTTGATGATGTCGTAATGATTAAGACGCCGGGCGGAGATGTTGAGTTCGAAATTCTTAAAGTTGAGTATATCTGATTCCTATTTCCCTGAATTAGTTATATTATTTTACTGATTTAGAGAGAAAGGCCGCAGGCGGCCTTTTTCGTCATATAAAACATGCTTTCAATGGCATTTTTATATAAATGAGCAGTTATTATTTAGGTAAACTAATTTTGCGTTCAGCCGTTGGACGGTAGAGAACAAGAATTTTACCGATAACTTGAACATTTGCTGCACCTGTTTCGCGAACAATCGCTTCAGCGATCAAATTTTTAGTTTCACGATCTTCGCCAGCGATTTTGACTTTGATAAGCTCATGATGTGTTAATGAGACTTCGATTTCAGCCAAAACACCCTCAGTTAAACCATTGTTGCCAATCATAACAACTGGGTTTAAGTGATGAGCGAGACTTTTTAGGTGTTGAATTTGTTTTTTGTTAAGATTCATCGATTTTTTGCTTGGTTAGTATTGAAAATGGCATATTCTACCGCCATCTGTTAACTATCACCATCTATTAATCTTACTCGATGGTAAAGAAGCAGCTAATGATTACCCGAAAGTAATCCAGTGACCAGTAGGCAGCGCGTTAACTCTTTCCCGATAAACAGCTCGATTTATGTGACTTGGGTAGAAAAAATGAAGCTAACTCTCTGTAACTTGAAGAATGTCGGGAAATGTATTTCTATTAGTATAGTTGGAAAGTGCAATGGCCAATAAAAAACGTTCGGCAAGCTCCAGTCGTTGGTTGCAAGAACATTTTAGTGATAAATATGTTCAGCAAGCACAAAAGAAAGGGCTCCGCTCGCGTGCATGGTTTAAACTGGATGAAATCCAGCAAAGTGATAAGATTTTTAAACCAGGTATGACCGTTGTTGATTTAGGGGCTGCTCCTGGTGGGTGGTCGCAATATGTTGTCGGCCAAATCGGTCACAATGGTCGTATTATTGCTTGTGACCTATTACCAATGGACCCAATCGTCGGCGTGGATTTCCTCCAAGGGGATTTTCGTGATGAAGCTGTACTGGCTGCTTTGTTAGAGCGAGTTGGCGATAAAAAAGTACAAGTGGTTATGTCTGACATGGCCCCAAATATGAGCGGAACACCAGCAGTGGATATTCCCCGCTCTATGTATCTGGTTGAATTAGCATTGGATATGTGCCGTGCGGTATTGGCTCCCGGGGGAAGTTTTATCGTTAAAGTGTTTCAGGGAGAAGGCTTTGACGAATACCTTAGGGATATCCGCTCCCTGTTTACGAAGGTAAAAGTTCGTAAACCCGAATCTTCGCGGGCACGATCGCGTGAAGTATACATTGTAGCGACAGGACTAAAACTATAGTACCCTGAGCGTTATTTGTTAACACAGTTGTAAGGTGAGGTTAATCCCTTGAGTGACATGGCGAAAAACCTAATTCTCTGGTTAGTCATCGCAGTTGTTCTGATGTCCTTGTTCCAGAGTTTTGGCCCAAGCGATTCGAATAGTCGCAGAGTTGATTATTCAACGTTTATCAATGAGTTAGCCCAGGATCAGGTACGTGAAGTTCGTATCACAGGTCGTGAATTGAACGTCAGAAAAGCGGATAATAGCCGCTATACAACTTATCTTCCTATGCAGGATGAGAAGTTGTTAGACACCTTGTTAAACAAGAATGTTACTGTCGTCGGTGAACCACCAGAAGAACCTAGCTTACTGACATCTATTTTCATTTCCTGGTTCCCAATGCTGCTGTTGATTGGTGTCTGGATCTTCTTTATGCGCCAAATGCAAGGTGGTGGCGGTAAAGGGGCGATGTCATTCGGTAAAAGCAAAGCCCGTATGCTGACAGAAGATCAGATCAAAACAACATTTGCTGATGTTGCGGGTTGCGATGAAGCGAAAGAGGAAGTGGGGGAGATCGTAGACTTCCTACGTGAACCTGCTCGTTTCCAAAAACTCGGTGGTAAAATCCCTAAAGGTGTCCTGATGGTAGGACCTCCGGGTACAGGTAAAACATTACTGGCTAAAGCTATTGCTGGTGAAGCGAAAGTACCATTCTTTACCATTTCCGGTTCAGACTTCGTGGAAATGTTTGTGGGTGTGGGTGCTTCACGTGTTCGTGATATGTTCGAGCAAGCAAAAAAAGCGGCGCCGTGTATTATCTTTATCGATGAAATCGATGCTGTTGGTCGTCAACGTGGTGCCGGTTTAGGTGGTGGTCACGATGAACGTGAGCAGACACTGAACCAGATGCTGGTTGAGATGGATGGTTTCGAAGGTAACGAAGGTATTATCGTGATCGCGGCAACTAACCGTGCTGACGTTCTGGACCCAGCATTATTGCGTCCGGGTCGTTTTGACCGTCAAGTTGTGGTTGGCTTACCTGATGTTCGTGGTCGTGAGCAAATCTTAAAAGTTCATATGCGTCGTGTGCCTATCGACCCTGCGGTTGATACAACTATCTTGGCTCGTGCAACACCTGGTTTCTCCGGTGCGGAATTGGCTAACTTAGTGAACGAAGCAGCACTGTTTGCAGCGCGCGAAAATAAACGCGTTGTAACGATGGCGGAATTCGAAAGAGCGCGTGACAAAGTGTGGCTGGGTGCAGAGCACCGCTCACTGATGATGACTGAAGAGCAGAAAGAATCTACTGCTTATCATGAAGCTGGACACGCAATCGTCGGTTACTTGATGCCAGAGCATGATCCTGTTCATAAAGTGACTATTATTCCTCGCGGTCGTGCATTAGGTGTGACTTTCTACTTACCTGAAGGCGACCAAATCAGTGCAAGCCGTCAGAAGTTAGAAGGTAATATCGCAAGTACATACGGCGGTCGTATTGCGGAAGAGCTGATCTACGGTTATGACAAAATCTCAACCGGCGCATCAGGTGATATCCAGCAAGCAACTAGCACAGCGAGAAAAATGGTGACTCAGTGGGGCTTCTCTGACAAGTTAGGTCCAGTGTTATATTCTGAAGAAGAAGGCCCTGCATTCTTAGGTCGTTCAGGACATAGCTCGACTTACTCAGATGAAACTGCACGCATCATTGATGAAGAAATTAAAGCAATTATCGACCGTGGTTATGAGGTTGCACATAAAACCTTAACTGACAATATGGATATTCTGCATGCGATGAAAGATGCATTATTGAAATATGAAACTATCGATATGCCAATGATTGACGACCTGATGAACCGCCGTCCAGTGCGTGCGCCAGCAGGCTGGGATGAGGATAAAAAAGTGAACAATGTGACAGGTTCATTTGGTGCTGCAACTAGCGCATCAAAACCTGAAGCAAAGTCAGCTGAAACTCAACCAGAAGAGCCAACTGAAAAATCTGATGAAAATAATTCATCCGATAATAATGATAGCAAGCCACAGTAAGCTATCGTGACAAGTTGAATAATTAAAAACCCCAGGTCACTGGGGTTTTTTACGTTAAGGAAAAATAATCATGCATATTAAAGCCCGAGGTCGCCTCCTTGACTTATCCACTCCTCAAGTGATGGGGATTTTGAATGTTACTCCTGATTCATTCTCAGATGGTGGCACTCATAATCGTTATCATGATGCTCTAGATCATGTCGCTAAAATGGTACAAGAAGGGGCTACGATTATTGATATTGGCGGCGAGTCAACCCGACCGGGCGCGGCTGAGGTTTCTATCAGTGAAGAACTTGACCGTGTTGTACCTGTTGTGGAAGCGATTGCAAAGCGTTTTGATGTTTGGATCTCTGTAGACACGTCAAAAGCCCAAGTAATGGATGAGGCAGCTAAGGCTGGGATGCATATCATCAATGATATCCGCTCCTTACATGAAGATGGTTCCCTTGAAGTAGCTGCAAAACTAGGATTGCCCGTCTGCATTATGCACATGCAAGGTCAGCCGAGAACCATGCAAGATGCCCCCGATTATGTAGATGTAGTAAAAGAAGTTAAAGAATATCTTGCCCGTGAAATTGAGCGCTGCATGAAGGCGGGAATTGATAAACAGCAAATAATCCTCGATCCAGGCTTTGGTTTTGGTAAGAACCTGTCGCATAATTACCAGTTACTAGCGCATTTAGATCAATTTCATGATTTCGGACTACCGCTCTTGGCAGGGATGTCACGAAAATCTATGATTGGACAATTATTAAATGTTCCACCTCAAGAACGTCTAGCGGGTAGCTTAGCGTGTGCCACGATTGCGGCAATGCAAGGAGCGCAGATTATCCGAGTTCATGATGTGAAAGAGACAGTACAAGCAATGCAAGTCGTTCAGATGACTCTGTCAGAAAAGGAAAAATTAGCGTATGAGTAACCGTAAATATTTTGGTACTGATGGTATCCGTGGCAAAGTGGGCGATAGCCCAATTACGCCTGATTTTGTTTTAAAATTAGGCTGGGCTGCGGGTAAAGTACTGGCTCGTCACGGCTCACGTAAAATTATCATTGGTAAAGATACGCGTATTTCTGGCTACATGCTGGAATCTTCATTAGAAGCTGGCTTAGCTGCTGCAGGGTTATCTGCTTCCTTCACAGGCCCAATGCCAACGCCAGCAGTGGCTTATTTGACTCGCACTTTCCGCGCAGAAGCTGGGATCGTCATTTCAGCTTCCCACAACCCTTACTATGATAATGGGATCAAATTCTTCTCCATCGACGGGACTAAACTGCCTGACGAAGTTGAAGAAGCCATTGAAGCGGAAATGGAAAAACCAATCACGTGCGTTGAATCTGCGGAGCTGGGTCGTGCGAACCGCATCGTCGATGCCGCAGGACGTTACATTGAATTCTGCAAAGGGACTTTCCCGAACGAGCAAAGCTTAAATAGCCTCAAAGTTGTTTTAGACTGTGCTAACGGTGCAACTTACCACATCGCACCTAACGTCTTTAGTGAATTAGGCGCTCAAGTCATCACTATGGGTTGCGATCCTAATGGGATCAACATCAACGAAGAGTGTGGTGCAACCGACGTTCGTAAGCTGCAAGAGCGTGTTTTAGCTGAAAAAGCGGATGTAGGTTTAGCATTTGATGGTGACGGCGACCGCATTATCATGGTTGACCATCAAGGTAACAAAGTCGATGGTGATCAAATTCTGTATATCATCGCTCGTGAAGCGCTTCGCCAAGGTCAGTTAAAAGGTGGTGTTGTCGGTACACTGATGAGCAATATGGGGTTAGAAATTGCGCTGAAACAGCTGGGTATTCCATTTGAACGAGCAAAAGTGGGCGACCGCTATGTTCTGGAAAAACTCCAAGAAAAAGGCTGGCGCATGGGGGCTGAAAACTCAGGTCATGTGATTTTATTAGATAAAACCACAACAGGCGACGGTATTGTTGCGGGTCTGCAAGTATTGAGCGCCATGGTGCGTAACCATATGAGCCTGCACGATTTATGCAGCGGAATGAAGCTTCTACCTCAAATTCTGGTCAACGTACGCTTTAAAGGCAAACACGATCCTCTGCAAAGTGATGCTGTTATTGCGGCAAATGAGCAAGTGGAAAAAGAGTTAGCCGGTAAAGGTCGTGTATTGCTGAGAAAATCAGGTACTGAACCGCTGATTCGTGTCATGGTTGAAGGTGAGCACGAAGAAACTGTCACCGAAATGGCGAACCGTATTGCTGATGCAGTTAAAGCCGCGGGTTAATGTCTTACATGCTCCCTTTAGTGGATAAAAATCCGCTGGAGGGAGGTGAATAACGGAGTTGAGCATTATTTCGATAGTTTGCTGTTTTTTTCTTCAAATAGTTAAATGAAATCAAAATAGACTTGCTTGTCGGCTCAGCTTTGGTTAGTATTCGCACCTGCTCAATTCTGTAATAATGTTTTGAGTAGGTGTGCAGTATAAGGGTCATAGCATAGGCTATGCGCCGTAACTGAATAGGTAACTCAAATGTATATAGCTCTTTTAGTTGTTTTCTTGCTCGCGGCTATCGGCCTAATTGGTCTGGTCATGTTACAGCAAGGTAAAGGTGCTGACATGGGGGCATCATTCGGTGCGGGCGCTTCTGCAACACTGTTTGGTTCATCGGGCTCAGGTAACTTCATGACCCGTATGACTGGAATCTTGGCTGCTGTGTTTTTCATCATCAGTTTAATTCTTGGCAACATGACTGCCAATAAATATGGAACTGGTGCAGGTAGTAAGTGGGAAAACATTAGCGAACCGGCAAAAGTCGAGCAACCAACAGACGTTCCGGCAGCACCAGCAACACCAACGAGCGATATTCCTCGTTAAGTGTGACAGATTCCGAATGACGACTTTATGTCTTCATTAGTAGTAAAGCAGTAAGAAGTTAAAAATTTGAGGTTATTGATTGTTAAATTAGTAACCTCGCCTCAGTGCCGAGGTGGTGAAATTGGTATACACGCTACCTTGAGGTGGTAGTGCCTACAAAACGGGCGTACGGGTTCAAGTCCCGTCCTCGGCACCATTATTTTAGACGACTTGTGAACTCACAATAGTCAGTGTAAAATAGTCACGTTTCGAACGCGGGATGGAGCAGCATGGTAGCTCGTCGGGCTCATAACCCGAAGGTCGTTGGTTCAAATCCAGCTCCCGCAACCATTTCTCTTAGTCATACATATCTTGTCGCAACAATATCAGATATCGTTATCGTAATTTCTCATCGATTTATCTAGATTTTCAAGGTATACTAAGAGCACGGTAAACCCATGTACTATGGGTCCAGTTACAAAAGCCCCGAATTTCGGGGTTTTTTGTTATTTGACAATCGAATTAACTGGGCTTTATGCCCTTTTTTTATGTCTGGGGGTGGGCTTGTCCACATTAGAGCAAAAATTAACAGAGATGGTTTCTGCACCAGTGGAAGCACTAGGCTTTGAATTTGTAGGCTTAGAATTTGTTCGCGGGCGCACGTCGACACTGCGTATTTTCATTGATAGTGAAGAAGGCATCACTGTTGATGACTGTGCTGATGTCAGCCATCAAGTAAGTGCAGTATTGGATGTCGAAGATCCAATTTCTGTGATTTATAACCTTGAAATATCGTCACCGGGTATGGAACGTCCACTGTTCACCATCGCTCATTATGAGCGTTTCATGGGTGAAGAGGTGGCTCTGTCACTGCGTATCGCGATGCAGAACCGTCGTAGATGGCAAGGTATTATCAAAGCCGTTGATGGTGAAATGATTACGGTTACTGTAGATGGTAAGGATGAGGTGTTCGCCCTCGGCAACATCCAGAAAGCTAACTTGGTACCACACTTTTAATTAAGTTCAATGAGGCAACTAGGATGAACAAAGAAATTCTGGCTGTTGTTGAAGCGGTTTCTAACGAAAAATCCCTCCCTCGTGAAAAAATCTTCGAGGCTCTGGAAACTGCGCTGGCGACAGCAACTAAAAAGAAATATGAGCAAGAGATTGATGTTCGCGTAGAAATCGACCGTAAATCGGGTGATTTCGATACGTTTCGTCGTTGGGTAATTGTCGACGAAGTCACAATGCCAACGCGTGAAATTACACTGGAAGCTGCGCAATTTGAAGATCCTGCATTGCAGCTAGGTGAATACGTCGAAGACCAAATCGAATCTGTTGTATTTGACCGTATTACCACGCAAACCGCGAAGCAAGTTATCGTACAAAAAGTACGTGAAGCTGAGCGTGCGATGGTGGTTGACCAATTCCGTGAGCAACAAGGTGAAATCATCACTGCTCAGGTTAAAAAAGTTAACCGTGAAAACATTACCTTAGATTTAGGTAATAACGCAGAAGCTGTGATCCTGCGCGAAGATATGCTACCACGCGAAAACTTCCGTCCAGGTGACCGTATTCGCGGCGTACTGTATGATGTTCGTCCTGAAGCACGCGGTGCACAGCTTTTTGTTACTCGTTCTCGTCCAGAGATGCTGGTTGAATTATTCCGCATCGAAGTACCAGAAATTGGCGAAGAGATCATTGAGATCAAAGCAGCAGCTCGCGATCCAGGTTCTCGTGCAAAAATCGCAGTAAAAACTAACGACAAACGTATCGACCCAGTTGGTGCTTGTGTTGGTATGCGCGGTGCTCGTGTTCAAGCTGTCTCTAGTGAGTTAGGCGGCGAGAGAATCGACATTGTGTTATGGGATGATAACCCAGCGCAATTCGTTATTAATGCTATGGCTCCGGCTGATGTGGCATCTATTGTGGTTGATGAAGACAACTGTACGATGGATGTTGCCGTTGAAAGCAGCAACTTAGCGCAAGCAATTGGACGTAATGGACAAAACGTTCGCTTAGCAGCTCAGTTACTGAAAATCCATCGTGGTGATGACAAGTGGGAACTGAATGTCATGACTGCGGAAGAGCTGAATGCAAAACATCAGGCAGAAGCACACGCTTCTATTGAAACATTCACTAAGCATCTAGATATTGATGAAGAGTTTGCTACAACACTTGTTGAAGAAGGCTTCTCTACATTAGAAGAACTGGCTTACGTGCCTATTAAAGAACTTCTGGAAATTGACGGTCTTGATGAAGAAACCGTTGAAGTTCTACGTGAAAGAGCAAAAGCTGCCCTCACCACAATTGAACTAGCTCAAAAAGAGAGCTTGGGTGATAATCAGCCAGCAGAAGATTTGTTGAATCTTGATGGTATGGATCGTACTCTGGCCTATAATTTGGCTACTCACGGTATCTGTACACTGGAAGATCTTGCTGAGCAGGGCATCGACGACCTGATTGATATCGAAGGTCTGAATAATGAGAAAGCAGGCGAACTCATTATGGCAGCACGTAATATTTGCTGGTTCGGAAACGATGCGTAAACACTGTAGCAGGAAGGAACGGCATGACAGAAACTGTAAAATCACTGGCAACGGAAATTCAAACCACAGTTGAGCGCCTGGTACAGCAATTTGCTGAAGCAGGGATCACGAAAGGTGCGAATGACTCTGTTAGCCAGACTGAGAAAGAAACTTTACTGAACCACTTAAACCGCGAACAAGGCGGAGCAGCGGGGCAGCCAAGTAAGTTAACATTGCAGCGTAAAACTCGTAGTACGCTGAGTGTTCCAGTCACCGGTGGCAAAAGCAAATCGGTAAATGTTGAAGTCCGCAAAAAACGCACTTATGTGAACCGCGACGCTGAAGAAGCGCAAGCGGAAGAGCAGGCGCAGCGTGAAGCGGAAGAGCAAGCACAGCGCGAAGCTGAGGAACTGGCAAAACGTGAAGCAGAAGCGAAACGTGCAGCAGAAGATGCTGCAAAACGTGACGCAGAAGCTAACGCAAAACGTGAAGCCGAAGAGAAAGCAAAACGTGAAGCAGCTGATAAAGCTACGCGCGAAGTAGCGGAAAGAGAAAAAGTGAAACAAAGCGAAAATCAAAAACCAAGCAAAGCGGCAACTGAAAGTAACGCTGACAAACAGCGCCTTGAAGCCGAAGCTGCTGAACTGAAACGCAAAGCGGAAGAAGAAACTCAACGTAAAGTTGAAGCTGATGCGCGCCGTGTTGCTGAAGAAGCCCGTAAAATGGCTGAAGAAAAAGGCGAAGACTGGAACTCAGATAGCAAATCTGAAGATGATAGCGACTATCACACAACAACATCTACCCACGCTCGTGCGGCGGAAGATGAAAGTGATGAGAAAGAAGAAGGTCGTCGTTCACGTAACCGTTCTGCTAAAGCACCTCGCCAGAAGAAAGGAAACAAACTTTCTGAAAAAGCGGATCGCGAAGAAGAACGCGCTGCAGGTCGTTCAGGCCGCACTAAAGGTAAGCAACGTAAAGGCAGTTCTTTACAACAAAGCTTCACCAAACCAGTTGCAGCGGTAAACCGTGACGTCGTTATCGGCGAAACTATCACTGTTGGCGAATTAGCTAATAAGATGGCAGTTAAAGGCTCCCAAGTCATCAAAACGATGATGAAAATGGGTGCAATGGCAACCATCAACCAAGTGATTGACCAAGAAACTGCACAATTAGTGGCAGAAGAAATGGGTCACAAAGTTATTCTGCGTCGTGAGAATGAGTTAGAAGAATCGGTAATGAACGACCGTGACACTGGCTCAGCAGTTAAAGAAGCTCGCGCGCCAGTTGTTACCATCATGGGTCACGTTGACCACGGTAAAACCTCTTTACTGGACTACATTCGTTCAACGAAAGTAGCATCAGGCGAAGCAGGTGGTATTACTCAGCACATCGGTGCATACCATGTTCAAACTGACAAAGGTATGATCACCTTCTTAGACACCCCAGGTCACGCCGCGTTTACATCAATGCGTGCTCGTGGTGCTCAGGCAACGGATATCGTTGTTCTGGTTGTTGCTGCGGATGATGGTGTTATGCCACAAACAATCGAAGCTATCCAGCATGCGAAAGCAGCAGGTGTGCCAATCGTTGTTGCGGTCAACAAAATGGATAAACCAGAAGCTGACCCAGATCGCGTCAGAAATGAGTTGTCTCAGTACGGCGTTATTTCTGAAGAGTGGGGCGGTGACACTCAGTTTATCGGTGTATCTGCGAAAGTGGGTACCGGCATCGATGAACTGTTAGATGCTATCTTGCTGCAAGCTGAAGTTTTAGAACTGAAAGCGGTATATGCAGGCATGGCAAGCGGTGTGGTTGTTGAATCTTACCTAGACAAAGGTCGTGGCCCAGTGGCAACTATCTTAGTTCAAGAAGGTACATTGAACAAAGGCGACATCGTACTGTGTGGATTTGAATACGGCCGTATTCGTGCAATGCGCAACGAATTAGGTAAAGAAGTTCTGTCTGCCGGCCCTTCAATGCCAGTTGAGATCCTGGGTCTGTCCAGTGTTCCTTCAGCAGGTGATGAAGCGACAGTTGTTCGTGATGAGAAAAAAGCGCGTGAAGTTGCCCTGTATCGTCAAGGTAAATTCCGCGATGTGAAATTAGCTCGCCAGCAGAAATCTAAACTGGAAAACATGTTTGCTAACATGGAAGAAGGTAAAGTTTCTGAACTGAATATCGTACTGAAAACTGACGTTCAAGGTACCTGTGAAGCTATCACTGACTCTCTGATGAAACTGTCAACTGATGAAGTTAAAATCAAAATCATCGGTTCTGGCGTGGGTGGTATCACTGAAACTGATGCAACTCTGGCTGCAGCTTCTAATGCGATCATTCTTGGCTTTAACGTCCGTGCCGATGCATCTGCTCGTCGCGTCGTTGAAAGCGAAAGTGTTGATTTACGTTACTACTCCGTCATCTATAGCCTGATTGATGAAATCAAACAAGCGATGAGCGGTATGCTGGCACCTGAATACAAACAGCAAATCATGGGTCTTGCAGAAGTCCGTGATGTGTTCAAATCACCGAAGTTCGGTGCAGTTGCTGGTTGTATGGTTACTGAAGGTACCATCAAGCGTAATAACCCAATCCGTGTTCTGCGTGATAACGTGGTTATCTACGAAGGTGAGCTGGAATCACTGCGTCGCTTTAAAGATGACGTTAGCGAAGTTCGTAACGGTATGGAATGTGGTATCGGTGTTAAGAACTACAACGATGTCCGTGTCGGCGATATGATCGAAGTCTTTGAAGTTATCGAAGTTAAACGTTCAATCGACGGTTAATTTTGTGAGTACCCACGAAGTATCGTGGTGACAAAATAGTATTAATGAGGGGGCTATTGCCCCCTTTATTGTCAGGAGATTAACGATGGCAAAAGAATTCAGTCGTTCTCAGCGCGTAGCTCAAGAAATGCAAAAAGAAATTGCGATTATCTTGCAGCGCGAAATCAAAGATCCCCGTATTGGCATGGCAACCGTTTCTGGCGTAGAGCTGTCACGGGATCTGGCATACGGTAAAGTCTTCGTCACTTTCTTCAACTTTGCGAATGAAAAAAGTGAAGAAGAGATGGTTGCAGACGGCATTAAAGCATTAAATGAAGCGTCAGGTTTCATTCGTTCATTACTGGGGAAAGCAATGCGTTTACGTATTATTCCTGAGTTAACGTTTGAATATGACAACTCACTAGTTGATGGTATGCGTATGTCTAACTTAGTATCGAACGTGATTCGTAATGACGAAGAGCGTCGTGCAGGTACAGATAGTAAAGAGGAAAAATAATGGGGCGTCGTCGTAGCGGGCGCAATATTGACGGCGTTGTGCTGTTAGATAAGCCCACCGATATTTCCTCAAACGATGCGCTGCAAAAAGTGCGGCGCTTTTTCAATGCGAATAAAGCTGGGCACACGGGGGCACTTGACCCATTAGCGACAGGCATGCTGCCAGTCTGCCTTGGCGAAGCGACGAAATTTTCACAGTTTTTACTCGATTCAGATAAGCGCTATCGGGTGATTGCTCGCCTTGGTCAACGGACAGATACTTCCGACTCCCATGGTGAAATCATCAGCGAACGCGATATCACTTTTACGGCACAGCAACTTGAAGAAGCCCTCGAACATTTTCGTGGGGATACCCTGCAAGTGCCTTCCATGTATTCAGCGCTGAAACACCAAGGGCGCCCATTGTATGAATACGCACGTAAAGGTATCACGGTAGAGCGTGAAGCCCGCCCGATTACAGTGTATGAACTTCAGTTTCTTCGTTGGGATAACAACGAATTAGAACTGGAAATTCACTGTTCTAAAGGCACCTATATTCGGACTATTATTGACGATTTAGGTGAAATGTTAGGATGCGGTGCGCACGTAACTTATCTGCGTCGTGTACAAGTGGCAAATTATCCTTACGATCGCATGGTCACGTTGGAACAATTAGCTGCTTTGAGGGCAAAAGTGGATGCGGGAGAAGGTTCATTTGAATCCTTGCTCGATTCGCTATTATTGCCAATGGATACCGCAGTGGTTCATTTTCCTGCAGTGAATATTACTGAGGAAACAGCCGCGTATTTTAAACAGGGTCAACCTGTACGTGGTGATGTAAAAGACCTAGTGGAAGGCGACATGATCCGCGTCACTTGTGGTTCAGAGCAGCGGTTTATCGGTATTGCTTTGATTAGTGAAGATGGACGTATTGCACCGAAGCGTTTGGTCGTTGAAAATGAACCGTCCGCATAATGGCGCTTATTGCTTTGCTGCCCTAAGCAGCGTAGAATGACGGCGCTAAATCTTGAGATGCTAAATTAGAGATTGGCTCTCATCACTTAAATTTATATTATTTTGGAGTTTATTATGTCTCTAAGTACTGAAGCGAAAGCGAAAATCGTTGCTGAATTCGGCCGCGGTGAAAACGACACGGGTTCAAGCGAAGTTCAAATCGCTCTGTTAACTGCACAAATCAACCATCTGCAAGGTCACTTCTCCGAGCACAAAAAAGATCACCACAGCCGTCGTGGTCTGCTGCGTATGGTTGCTCAGCGTCGTCGTTTACAAGCTTACCTGAAAGGTAAAGATATCGCACGTTACACAGCGCTGATCGAGCGTCTGGGTCTGCGTCGTTAATCTTGTCAGTTTCAGAGGAAAGGGGCCAAATGGCCCCTTTTCTTCTAAAAATTAGTTGAAAGTTGAAGTAATACTCGAATTATACTTAACTAAAATGTTAAGCTATTATCGATAATTGACTGTTTTAATTAAAACCACTTAAAACTACATCCGTATTCGCGCGACTAATGAGAGAATTGATGATCGGAATATCAATCCTCTCATTAGTCGCGAGGCTGTAGTCAGAAAATAAACCATGCTACTTGAGAATCTCTCGTAGCCTTACAAAAAGGGTAATATTTTGTTAAATCCTATTGTTCGTAAGTTCCAGTATGGCCAGCATACCGTAACATTAGAAACAGGCATGATCGCACGCCAAGCAACGGCGGCGGTGATGGTAAACATGGATGACACTGCAGTATTCGTGACTGCTGTGGCACAGAAAAAAGTTAAAGAAGGGCAAGATTTCTTCCCTTTAACGGTTAACTACCAAGAGCGTACTTACGCTGCAGGTCGTATCCCAGGTAGCTTCTTCCGTCGTGAAGGCCGTCCTGGTGAAGGCGAAACTTTAGTTGCACGTCTGATTGACCGTCCATTACGTCCTCTGTTCCCAGAAGGCTTCCTGAACGAAATCCAAATCATCGCTACCGTTGTTTCTGTTAACCCACAAGTTAACCCAGATATCGTTGCGATGATCGGTGCATCTGCTGCACTGGCACTGTCTGGTGTTCCATTCAATGGTCCTATCGGTGCTGCACGTGTTGGTTTTATCAATGACCAATATGTTCTGAACCCAACTGCTGATGAATTAAAATCAAGCCGTCTGGATTTAGTCGTTGCAGGTACTGACAGCGCAGTATTAATGGTTGAATCAGAAGCTGAACTGTTAAGCGAAGAGCAAATGCTGGGTGCAGTGGTGTTCGGTCACGATCAACAACAAGTTGTTATTCAGAACATCAATGAATTAGTCAAAGAAGCGGGCAAAGAGAAATGGGATTGGCAGCCAGAGCCAGTTAACCAAGCTCTGCACGATCGCGTTGCTGCACTGGCTGAAAGCCGCATGGGCGATGCTTACCGTATCACTGAGAAACAAGAGCGTTATGCTCAAGTTGACTTAATCAAAGACGAAGTGATTGCAACTCTGGTTGCTGAAGATGAAAACGTCGATGTTTCTGAAGTGTCAGACATTCTTGCTCACTTAGAAAAACAAGTTGTTCGTAGCCGCGTTATCCGTGGTGAGCCACGTATCGATGGTCGTGAGAAAGACATGGTTCGTGCGCTGGACGTTCGTACTGGTGTTCTGCCACGTACTCACGGTTCTGCACTGTTCACCCGTGGTGAAACTCAGGCGCTGGTTACTGCAACATTAGGTACTGAGCGTGATGCACAGGTTATCGACCAATTAATGGGCGAATACACTGACCGCTTCTTATTCCACTACAACTTCCCTCCATACTCTGTTGGTGAGACTGGTATGGTTGGTTCACCTAAACGTCGTGAAATTGGTCACGGTCGCTTAGCGAAACGTGGTGTGCTGGCAGTTATGCCTTCACAAGCAGAATTCCCGTACACAGTACGTGTGGTTTCTGAAATCACGGAATCTAACGGTTCTTCTTCAATGGCATCTGTATGTGGTGCGTCTCTGGCTCTGATGGATGCTGGTGTACCAATTAAAGCTGCTGTTGCGGGTATCGCGATGGGTCTGGTGAAAGAAGGCGACGATTTCGTTGTCCTGTCTGACATCTTAGGTGACGAAGACCACTTAGGTGATATGGACTTTAAAGTAGCGGGTAGCCGTGACGGTATCAGCGCACTGCAAATGGATATCAAAATCGAAGGTATCACTCGCGAAATCATGCAAGTGGCTCTGAACCAAGCTAAAGGTGCGCGTCTGCATATCCTTGGCACAATGGAACAAGCTATCAATGGTCCACGTGAAGAGATCTCCGAGTTCGCTCCACGCATTTACACCATTCGTATCAACCCAGACAAGATCAAAGATGTCATCGGTAAAGGTGGTTCTGTTATCCGCGCATTAACGGAAGAAACAGGTACAACTATCGAAATCGAAGATGACGGTACTGTGAAGATCGCAGCAACTGATGGCCTGAAAGCGAAAGAAGCAATTCGTCGCATCGAAGACATCACAGCAGAAGTTGAAGTGGGTCGTATTTACCAAGGTAAAGTGACTCGTATCGTTGACTTCGGTGCATTCGTTGCTATCGGTGGTGGTAAAGAAGGTCTGGTTCACATTTCTCAAATCGCAGACAAGCGTGTAGAGAAAGTGACTGACTACCTGCAAATGGGTCAAGAAGTTCCTGTTAAGGTGTTAGAAATCGACCGTCAAGGCCGTATTCGCCTGAGCATGAAAGAAGCGGTTGCTGGCGAAGAAGCTCCAGCACAGCAGGAATCAGCAGAATAAGCTGACCGAAAGTGTAGCGCCTGATAAACTTAGGCGCTATCAGCCTAAATTTGCTGACTAGTGGTAATGTAAGGGCGTAGTATGCAGAACTGTATTAACTTTCGTTTTATCGATAGCCGCACCTTAGTTCGTGTGCTATCTGCGTTCATCTTTTTTATTATTATTGGATGTAGTAATAAAGATTGGCGTAAAAACGAGGTTTTTGCAGTTCCATTACAGCCTTCATTACAACAAGAAGTGATTTTGGCTCGTATGGAACAAATCCTTGCGAGCCGATCTTTAACCGATGATGAGTACGCGCAGCTTTTATATGAGCGCGGAGTACTGTATGATAGTCTCGGTTTAAGGGCGCTGGCACGTAATGATTTTTCAACTGCGTTGTCAATCCGTCCGGATATTCCTGAAATCTTTAACTTTTTAGGAATATATTTTACGCAGGCTGGCAACTATGATGCCGCCTATGAAGCGTTTGATTCTGTTTTAGAGCTTGATCCAACTTACAATTTCGCGCGAATGAATCGTGGCATCGCATTATATTACGGTGGACGATACAAATTAGCGCAGGATGATCTGCTGGCGTATTATCAGATAGATCCAAATGATCCTTTTCGTACTCTGTGGCTTTATCTCGTAGAGAAAGACATAGACCCGCGTATGGCACAAGACAATCTTGCTGCCCGCTACAACCAAGCGGAGAAAGGGCAATGGGGCTGGAATATCGTAGAATTCTATCTTGGCAATATCAATGAAACGACATTGATGGAGCGTTTGAAAGAGACATCTACGGATAACACTTCGCTCGCTGAGCATCTCAGTGAAACTAACTTCTATTTAGGTAAGCATTACCTAAGTCTGGGGGATAAGGATAGCGCAACTGCGTTATTCAAACTGACGGTAGCTAACAACGCACACAGCTTTGTTGAGCACCGCTACGCATTGTTGGAATTGGCGCTGTTAGGCCAAGAACAAGACGACCTATTAGAATCGGGCCAGCAATAGCTGACGAACATTTCTCTATTCATTTTTAAGCCATCATCCACCCGGGTGAGGGTTTATTTGTTCGTTTAATAACACAATTTGAGCCAGTTCACATTTTAAATGATAATGACCGAAATGATTTTCGCTCCGTTATGTAAACTGGCCGCCACTAAGTATGAGGCACCTTTACATGACGACTGAGACCGATATGTCTTTTGCTGATCTAGGTTTATCAGCATCTATTTTGAACGCACTAAGCGACCTGGGATACGAAAAACCATCTCCAATCCAGCAACAATGTATTCCATTGTTACTGGATGGGAATGATGTATTAGGTATGGCACAAACAGGTAGTGGTAAAACCGCTGCATTTGGTTTGCCATTACTGCATAACATCGACCCTGATTTAAAAGCGCCACAAATTTTAGTACTGGCACCGACACGTGAGTTAGCGGTGCAAGTTGCTGAAGCACTGAGCGATTTCTCTAAACACATGAACCGTGTCAACGTGGTTGCCTTATATGGCGGTCAACGTTATGACGTTCAACTTCGTGCATTACGCCAAGGACCACAAGTGGTTGTTGGTACTCCAGGTCGTCTGTTAGACCACCTGAAGCGCGGTACTTTAGATCTTTCTAAATTGAAAGGCTTAGTATTAGACGAAGCTGATGAAATGCTGCGTATGGGCTTCATCGATGATGTTGAAAACATCATGGGCCAGATTCCAGCAGAACACCAAACTGCGCTGTTCTCGGCAACAATGCCAGAACCAATCCGTCGTATTACTCGTCGCTTTATGAAAGATCCTAAAGAGATCCGCATTCAGTCGAGCATTACTACACGTCCAGATATCGCTCAAAGCTACTGGACTGTTTACGGCATGCGTAAAAATGAAGCGCTGGTACGTTTCTTAGAAGCTGAAGATTTCGATGCGGCGATTATTTTCGTTCGTACCAAAAACGCAACCTTAGAAGTTGCAGAAGCGCTTGAGCGTAATGGCTACAACAGTGCGGCACTGAATGGTGACATGAACCAAGCACTGCGTGAGCAAACATTAGAGCGCTTAAAAGATGGTCGTTTAGATATCCTGATCGCAACTGACGTTGCAGCACGTGGTCTGGATGTTGAGCGTATCAGCTTAGTCGTTAACTACGACATCCCAATGGATGCGGAATCTTACGTTCACCGTATCGGTCGTACTGGTCGTGCGGGTCGTGCGGGTCGTGCATTACTGTTCGTTGAGAACCGTGAGCGTCGTTTACTGCGCAACGTTGAACGTACAATGAAACTGACTATTCCTGAAGTGGAATTGCCAGATGCTGACGTATTAAGCCAACGTCGTCAGGCGAAATTTGCTGAACAAATCCAACAGCAATTAGAAAGCAGCGACTTAGATCAGTACCGTTCACTGCTAGCGAAAATGTCTCCATCTGAAGATGTGGATATGGAAACCTTAGCAGCGGCATTACTGAAAATGGCTCAAGGCGAACGCGCTCTGATCCTGCCACCAGATGCACCACGTCGTCCACGTCGTGAATTCAACGACCGTGATGACCGTCGTGGTAATGATCGTCGTGACCGCAACAGCAACGGCAACGGTTTTGACCGTGCAGAGCGCGGCGACCGTGGTGCTCGTCGTGAGCGTCGTGATGTTGGCGATATGGAAATGTACCGTATCGAAGTGGGTCGTGATGACGGTGTTGAAGTTCGTCATATCGTTGGTGCGATTGCGAACGAAGCAGACATCAGCAGCCGCTACATTGGTAACATCAAACTGTTTGGTACTCACTCAACTATCGAGTTACCAAAAGGTATGCCAAGCGAAGTGTTAACTCACTTAAGCCGTGCGCGTGTACTGAACAAACCAATGCAAATGCAACTGATTGGTGATGCTCAACCATTTGAGCGTCGTGGCGGTGGCGAACGTCGTGGTGGCCCACGTCGTGAAGGCGGCAGCGAAGGTGGTTTCGGTGCAGGTCGTCGTAATGACCGTAGTGGTGATCGTGATGGTCGTCGTAGCGGTGGTGATCGCGAAGGCTTCAGCGGCAACCGTCGTGGTGGAAATCGCGATGGTGGCAACCGTGACCGTGGTAACTCTGCACCGCGCCAAGATGGCAACAATGCAGCGCCACGTCGTCGTAGCAGCAGCCACAACGCATAATAGCGCTATCCAGCCACGTTAATGTGGCTGAGATAAATACAAAAAACCCGCATTCTAAAATGCGGGTTTTTTTATGCAGTTAATAAGGCTTTCGCTTCTCGCTGAGGCATAGGCAGTGATGCTCGGCTCACCACCACTTTTTTTACTCGCTGATTAAATGCCCCGTAAACAATTTCGCTAAATAGGCGCTCTTCCACCATATTCACGCCCCCTTCAATAATTTCGAGGGCTTGAACCAAAACACGATGTTTCGACGCAAAAGGGCGACGGACTTTTAGACCCATATCGCAGACCAACTGATACAGCACAAACTCGGCTTTAAAAAAATCCCCGATAACCATCCTTTGGACTGAAAACTCACCCGTTGCACTGCGTTCTTCATGGGTGTCGAGATTTTTCAATGTCATCGAATTAGTCCGAATTTGCAGGTAAAAATCAGCCATAACCTTTTCTCCTGAGTCACTCGTTAAATTAGCCCTAGCGCTTCTTTCAATGGTTTTAAATAGCGGCGGCTAACGGGAATATGCCCACCTGAGCATAGCACCAATTCGGCTTGTCCATTATCCCCAAATAAAATCTCTCTGAGCTGGGCCATATTCACTAAATATTGACGATGGCAACGCACTAACGACGTACGCATTTCTAATGTGCGCAAGGTTAATTCGGTAAAGCCTTCTTGTCCTTGGGTACTCATCACATACACGCCGCTCATACGTGAAGTGACATATTGGACATCATCTAATTTCATCAAATAAATGCGGCTGTGTCCGGTACAAGGAATAAATTTGAGCGGTTCGTTGTTATCGAGAAGCTCGAGATTCTGTTTCTGTTTATTTTGACGTAAACGAGCTAAAGTCTTTGCCAATCTTTCTGGTTCAAGGGGTTTAAGTAGATAGTCGAAAGCATGCTCTTCGAAAGCTTGGATAGCAAACTCATTAAATGCCGTCAGAAAAACAATATGTGGGCGCTCTTCAGGATCGAGCATACGCACCATTTCTAATCCCGTAACTCGGGGCATTTGAATATCTAAAAACACCACATCAGGCTTTTTTTTGTGGATCAAACCGATGGCTTCAATGGCATTGGCGCACTCGCCAATAATTTCGATATCGTCATGCTCCTCAAGTAAGCAGCGCACGTTTTCACGTGCTAGGGGTTCGTCATCAACGATCAATACATTCATAGCGTTATTATCATTTATTATGTGCAATGTGATTAAGTGGACATGTAGGGCAAGCGAATTTTCACGCGGGTGAATTTTTCAGGTTCATACTCCACGCCTATTCCATATTTTTCACCGTATTTCAGGCGCAAGCGTTTATCGACTAAGCCCATCCCTAAGCCGTCAGACTGTCCACTTGGCTGGTATAAACCGGCATTATCTTCGATTTCAATATAGACATGTTCACAGCGAATATAGCTACGTATTGTAATGTATCCGGTATTTAATAACTGTGAAGTGCCATGTTTTATTGCGTTTTCGACAATCGGTTGCAGTGTGAACGCGGGTAATTCCACCTGTTTAACTTCATCGGGGATATCTAAATGGATCTGCAAACTCTCTTGGAATCGCGCCTTTTCAATTTGTAGGTATGAATTGATGTGCTCAATTTCTTCCCCTAGTGTCGCATTCTGCTCTGGACGTTTTAAGTTATTACGAAAGAAGGTGGAGATATATTGCACAAGCTGTCCCGCTTGCTGGCTATCTTTGCGGATCACAGCCTGTAATGTGTTGAGCACATTAAAGAGAAAATGCGGGTTCACTTGTGCGTGAAGCAGTTTGACTTCCGATTGCAGTAAGGATTGTTTATTACGCTCATATTGCCCTGCCAAAATTTGGGCAGAAAACAGGCTGGCAATTCCTTCCCCTAGCGTACGGTTGATGGAGCTAAAGAGGCTATTTTTGGCTTGGTATAATTTGATGGTTCCAATGACTCGCTGGTTTTCACCTCTAAGTGGGATCACAAGGGTTGAGCCCAGTTTGCATGAAGAGCTTAATGAGCATTTATAGGGAGTTTCGTTACCATCGGCATAGACCACTTCATTATTATCAATGGCCTGCCTGGATTGAATGGATGAGATAGGTGTCCCCGGAATGTGGTGATCGGAGCCTAGTCCGATAAAGGCGAGAATTTTTTCTCGATCCGTAATGGCCACCGCACCAATATCCAACTCTTGATAAATAATTTTCGCCACTTTCATGCTGTTATCCGTATTGAAGCCTTTACGCAAAATACCTTCAGTACATAGGGCGATTTTCAAGGCTTGAGCGGAGAATGCTGTGGTGTATTTCTCGACGATGGCGCGTCTATCCAGCAATATACGGATAAACATGGCTGCCCCGATGGTATTGGCAATGATCATCGGTGCGGCAATATTTTTCACTAATTCATAGGATTCATCGAATGGACGAGCGATGAGTAAAATAATCAGCATCTGGATGATTTCAGCGAAAAAGGTCACGCAGCTGGCGGTAACAGGGTTAAAAATTTTATTAATTTCCCCGCGCTTCATATAGTAGCGATGGACCAGACCACCAATTAAGCCTTCGACAATGGTCGAGATCATACAAGCGAAAGCGCTCATTCCACCCAAAGAGTATCGGTGGATCCCACCCGTAAACCCAACAGCAAAACCCACCGCAGGGCCGCCTAATAATCCGCCAAGTACAGCGCCAATAGCACGAGTGTTAGCTATGGAATCATTGATATGTAAACCAAAATAAGTACCGATGATGCAAAATACTGAGAAAATCAGGTAGCACATCACTTTATGAGGTAAGCGGATAGTAACCTTAAGAAGTGGGGTGACCAATGGAGTGCGGCTGAGTGCCCAAGCGATAACAAGGTAAACGCACATTTGTTGTAGTAGTAATAAAATTAAGTCAAATTCGTACATGCTCGTCATATTTCACATTATGGGGGTGTTGACTACGTTCAGTGGGTTTAGCCATATACTTTTGGGGGATATTGTATCTTATTGGGCTGGTTAAGTAATCGTCATTTAATAATTAGCAAAACATCATTATTTGACATAAGCGCCAAAGCCCCTCAGACTAAAAAAGACCACTAAAACGTGATTTTGCGCACAAATTTCTTAACGTTAGTGTTAATTTGTTGTCATAATAAAAAAGTAGTTTCCTCCGTTATTATTCAAGGCCCACATACATAATGAAAAAAAGAACCATCATACTGATCTTGCTTATGCTGATCTTAATTGCTGCTGCGGCGCTTTTTCATTCCCATAACCAATTTTTATTATTGCAAGGGGAAGTGGACGCACCGGAAGTCATCGTGACTTCAAAAGCCAAAGGCAGAGTCATTGAACGCCATGTAGAACGCGGGGATGATGTGAAAAAAGGGCAGTTACTGATCACCTTAGAAAGCCCTGAGTTACAAGCCCAATATGCGGCATTAAAAGCGGCTAAGGACCAAGCTCAAGCCCAACTCGACCAATCCTTAAATGGGACTCGTGAAGAGACGCTGCGTGATCTGCAAGCTGCGGTAGCTCAAGCAAATTCTCAATACCAAAATGCTTCTCGTGAATTTACCCGTTTAAATAATCTTTCAGGCAAAGGGTATGTCTCCGCGAATGAGTTAGATACCGCCCGTAAAGCAAAAGATGTTGCGTACCAACAAGTCCAAAGTGCTAAGGCGCGTTTGGAAGAAGGGAAAAACGGCGATCGTATCGAGCAGCGTCAACAATATGAAGCCGCAGTGAAGCAAGCAGAGCAAAAACTGGCTGAACTCCAAGTTCAACTGGATGACTTGCAAGTGAAAGCCCCTGTGGATGGTGAAATCGGTCCAATCCCAGCGGAAATTGGTGAATTGCTCAATGCTGGTAGTCCTTTAATCTCATTGATCAGTCTTCCTCAAGCCTATTTTGTGTATAACCTACGTGAAGATATTTTAGTGGGGGTGAAAAAAGGGGACAAAATTGAGCTGACGGTGCCAGCCTTAGGGGATAAAACCGTAGAAGCCGAAGTTCGCTATATTGCACCGAAAGGGGATTACGCGACTAAACGAGCCACCCGTGCGACAGGGGATTTCGACCTGAAAACCTTTGAAGTTCGCTTGTATCCACAACAGCCGATTGAAGGATTACGACCGGGGATGAGCGTTTTGTGGCACTGGGATAAATAACAGGTGACGCCATGAAACTCAAATTCGCTTGGCATGGTTTTGAACATGCCTTTAGCCGCGAAACCCAAATGGCGATCCGCAGCCCAGTCTTTCACTGGCTGAGTTGGCTATTCCCTTTGATGCTGTTTACGTTAGTCAGTGCTAACTTCTCAGAGGGAACGCTGATGGATGTGCCAGTTTCGGTGGTAGATAACAACAATAGCCCCATTTCAAGGCAAATTATTCGCGATCTTGACGCGGGTCCTCATGCGGAAGTGAAAGCGATTGATGGCAACTTAGTGACATCCATCAAGCAGCTGGGCAGCGCCAAAGATTATGCCTTGCTGTATATCCCCCAAAATTTTGAAGAGGATATATTGCGAGGACGCCAGCCTGAATTACGCATGTACTACAATGCGCTATTTTACGCATCCGGCAGTTATGCCATTCAAGATTTTAGTGGCTTAGTCGCGGAACTTAACGCCAAATACCGTCAAGAAATGGCAAAATCGATGGGGCAATCTCTACCGGCATTGGCGCAAGTTACGCTCTCTTACGATAGCCTCTTTAACCCAAGTGGCAGCTATATTTATTACCAACAATTTGCGGCGACCATCCATATGCTGCAACTGTTTGTGGTCACTGCCACTATTTACACCATGTCTCGCGGCACCATTCTTCAAAGCGTGAAGCCATTTTCAATGGCACTGCTAGGCAAAATGGCGCCATATACGTTATTTTTCACGACGTTACTGATTGTGGAACTGGCGGCCCTAGTCACTATCTTCGATGCAAAAGTGGTAGGGAACCCGCTGTATATGATGCTGGTGGGCTTCTTCTATGTGATAGCGGCGCAAAGTATCGGGTTACTGCTGTTTAGCTTCACGTCCAGCGCGATAATGGCGTACAGCTTAATCGGGATGCTGGTGAGTATTGCCTTAGCGTTTTCAGGTATGGCAGTACCGGAACTCTCGATGATTTTGCCCGCACGGATTATTTCGAACGTGGAGCCGCTTACTCACACCTTAAATGCCATGTTTGATATTTTCTTACGGGAAATCTCGTTTGAGCGCATTGTGCAAGTGTGCCTATTCTTGCTGATTTATCCGTTACTGACGGCATTTTTGATCCGTAAGCGCTTAGTGAAACGGCTAGAAACCCAAGGAAGTATCGTATGATGACGGTCTATTTTGCGACGTTTAAAAAGGTACTGCTGGGCATGCTGGAGAAACCGATGTGGCTGCTGCTGCTCGTTTCTCTCTGTATTATGAGTTTGGTCTATGCGCGCCCGGTATTGTGGGATCTACCTGTGGCGGTTATCGATATGGATCATTCAGGCGCAAGTCGTGAATTGATCCGCGATTTAGACGCCACGCCCAAAGTTCAGCTACACAGTTACGATAATTTAGCCCAAGCGCGGCAGGATATGATTGCGAGGCAGCTATTCGCTATCGTGATCATTCCAACAGATTTTGAAAAGCATCTGCTTAGTGGCAAAAATATCACAGTACCGGTTTATGGGGATGCCACAAACCGTTTAGCCAGTGGGCAAATCCAGCAAGAGTTATCAAAAGCGTATCAAACGCTATTGAGCGCCTATAACACCCAGTTACTGGAAAAAGCAGGCTTTAGCCCTGAACAAGCGAAAGTGATTATTGCCCCTGTTCGCAGTGAGACAGAGCCACTGTATAACCCCGGTATTAGCTTTGCGGCCATTATTTTTCCTGGCCTGCTGGTGATGTTATTGCAGCACTCCTTATTAATTGCGTGCGTGCGGGTCAGTATTGCCATTCGCTCTACACCAAAAGGCAAACCCCCATTAGCGGTTTACCTTGGTGCGTTGTCGGCACTGGTGCCTATTTGGTTATTTCTTTCGACCGTGTTTTTTGCCTTATGGCCATGGATTTTGGGCTATCGGCAAGAAGCGCCGCTGTACCAGATTTGGATGTTGACGTTCCCATTCTTACTCGCCGTTATTGGGTTAGGGAAGCTGGTCACGGAATGTTTGCGTAGTGTGGAAATGATCTACCTGACATTGGCGTTTATCACCACGCCGGTGTTCTATATGTCCGGTACGATTTGGCCATTGCAAGCCATGCCGGACTGGGTACGGATGATTGCCTCTGCGTTGCCATCCACATGGGCGACTAACGCCATGGCGGGGATCAACCAAATGGGGCTGCCATTTAGGGATATCTTGATGGATATTGTGATGATGCTGGTGCTTGGGGTGATTTACTCGTTTATCGGTGTGTTTATTGGCATGCTGCGAGATGGGGAGTTACGCCAAATTAGCCATGCGCTGCATCGCTGGCGCAAACATTTTCATAAATAGCCATAAATAATCGTCAGAGAGGTTGGTTTCCAACCTCTGAGGTTGATGACAAAGCAGGATAAAAGCGTCGTTTTTCCTGCTTTGTGTTATCAGCCGAAAATCAATAAATTGATTTTCCTTGTTAATTTTACAACCCAAAAGAGCCATTTCCAAACCTGATGGGTTTGTCAATGGTCTGAGAGGTTGGTTTCCAACCTCTCATTTTGAACAATTACGCTACAATCTTTTATTCCACTGCATTTTACTCTACAACGCTGAGGCTTAAGTTGCACTCTTCGGGCGTTGAAACTGAGAATGTACGTCCGTTAGCATTGGTTTTACCCGAATAAGTTTCCCCATTACAGTCATTGATAATGATGTAATTGACTGATGAAAGTGGTAAATCATTTTCATCGGTTAATAGGAAATTCAAATTATAATCGTGACCACCCACTTGGGAGCTAATGTTGCCATTGCTTTTGGCTGCAAGGCCTACAATCACAAACTCACCTGTTTTGCCATCTTGGTTAAGTTTTCCAACCGCATTATCTTCAGTGCCTGCCACAATATGGGCATTTTCAGGTACTGAAAGAATTTTTTTCCCTTTAAATACCACGCGATAGTACCCAGAATCGGAGTAACTCACTTCTTGGTTTTTTTCGAGATCCGCTTTGGTGTACTCAAGGGATGTTGAGCATCCCGCTAAAAAAAGTGTCATGACGATCAGGGGACGTTTTATCACGGGTATTTCCTTATTAGTCTGTGAGTTTGTTTATCTAATCTACAGCACGTCAACTGAATTCAAAAGGAGTAACTGCGTATCTGTTTGGGGGATATTCTGGGTATAGACAGGTTATTGATGAAGAATTACACAGGTTGTCACGCAATGGTATATTTAAACATAAAGGTGGCTACAATGTAGCTACATTATGACGGTGAGGTATTTTATGACTGCTTTATTAAAAACGACGGATGTTCGTAGTCGCATTGATGAGCAACTAAAAGCTGAGGCAACCAGTGTGTTGCAAGATTGTGGACTGACCATTAGTGCCGCGATCCGATTGTTTCTTGAGCAGGTTGTTCAGGAACAGGGGGTTCCTTTTGAAATTAAACGCAAACAGCCTTCTGCGAAAACTGCTCAGGCTTTAAAAGAAGCCGCGCTTATTGAGCAACAGTATTCTTCATTGGATGAGATGATGTTGGAGCTAACGAAGAGTGAGTCAAAAAACAAGCCATAAACGCGCCCAATGTGGGGTGGTGCAGGGGAATTACATATTGGTGGTGATTATTTCCTGCTCGTATATTGACTTTCTGATGATGGGCGCTTAGTGACTTTCATTGATATAGGCTCACATAGTGAACTATTTGGCTAATTGAATGAAAAGGCTCAATAAAGAGCCTCTCATAAATAGAAAAAGCCCATCACGCCTCTAGGGTAAATCCTGCAATATTACGCCGATAGCCATTATAGCTTTGGTCGAGGGATAAGAAAATTATTTGCCATCGTCGTACTCTTTCTACACGGCTTAAAAATCTAACGATATATTTCTCGAATTAACGGCAATAACCCCAACCCAGCAAGCTGAATTTCGATTTCATTGGCTTTTTTAATATCATCTTTATTTTCACCATCAAAAACATGGTCAGTACTGATAATTAATGTTCCGTGATTTTTTTCATTATCAATATGGATAAGCTGAGCTGCTATGGGGAGCTGTTGTTGCGTTATTTTTTTATTTAAATAAAGCATCCAGCCAACGGGAAGTCTGTCTGGAAAAACATTTTTATCATTATACCAATAGCCATTAACATCAACTTGAATACAAATTATTTTATAATTTTCAATGTAATAGTTTAATGCTTTAACTATAGTTGCCTTGTTTAATACACTTAAATTACGTATTTTAAACTCTAGGCTATATTTTAGGCCTGAACTAGTATACTTTATATCTAATGCTTTATTTTCATTAGCCCATATTGATTCCATCCAATCAAAATAAGGAATATTTTTTAATAAATCAGTCGGTGTGTATAGGTTAAATGCTTTCTTCTGTAATGCTTCTTCTAGAGTATCGCCAGTTAAATACCATGCGCCTTCTTTTTCATGAGTAATTGATTCACATGTTAAAATCATATGACTAAAAATATCAATTAAAGATGGAATTGACATTTCTTCGAGTAACTCAGTATCTAAACTAATTGATAAATTCATAACCACCTCAAGACTATGGTGAATAGTGCGTTTGCACTTGTGATAATTTTATTAATATTTTTTTGCAAAGGTCATACATTTTCTTATGTGAAAAATGCCAATCAATAAATGACCTCTTTTTAAATTGACTGTAACACAACCAATTTTGTTCTCCGGCTTGCTTAAGTATTTTATTATGCTCATTCATGAACAAATTTGGCTCACCTTTACTATTAAAGAAAAATTCATAATTATCTTTCGTTTCAATATAGTTGCATTCATCAGGCTTCCAGCCATCAAACTCCACTAAAGGATTTTTGGTTCTGGTTGGCACAGGAATTGTGCATTTCCATTCATCAATGTATCTCATTTGACCTGCGGGGGTATCGACTGTTCTGATCTGCGTATTACAAATTCTTGCCTGATACGCATAAGCATTGGGAGTGCGTGTATTGGTAATATCATTTTCGTGAGGAACAATATAAGGGATCGCAGGGCAATCCTGACAGCCTTTACTGGCTTCAATGGCAGCAACACCAACAGATGCCCCGGCTGTAGCACCTACAGCAGCACCTTGATTATTGCCTCGTTTCTTTTCTTCATCATCAAACTCGCCACCTATCGCAATACTTTCATATTCCCGAATTTTATCTTCATAACGGGTATTTCCTCATTCATCATCGTCACTACCTGACGAAGAAGGAAAGCCGATTTTTGATGCTTCTTGTGTCACTGCGGCGAGTCCACCCAGTGTCATTAATCCCGCCCCTGCAACTATTAAAGGAACTGGCATATTAAGTTCTCCATTCAATCAATTTCATGGCTATCCGTAAAAAATCTTGGTATTGCTGCTCTGGATTTCGACCGTTTTCTTCTAGCATATCTCTTATTTCAGTCTTCAAATAAAAGTAAGGGGAGCACGCTTCATAGAACAAAAAAGAACGAATTAAAGGCTCTTTGGTAAACCCTAGGGATAACAAATACCGAAAAGCAGATTGCAGGCGGCTATTTAATGTTTCAACCACCTGTAATTTATTAGAATGATGCTGATAAAAATCAGCAATAACTTTGGCAATATAATCGCTTTGCTCGATGTTTTGAATTTTGGTCAATTGTCCTTCGCTAAACTGCATTCAATCGCCCTCCTTGTAATGCATAAAATTGCCCTTCAAAGCGGTAATACCATGCAATGAGAGGCATCGTTATCTCATTAAATTGTTCAAGGGTGAGAACTTGGGGCATATTGTGCGTCACGCGGGGGTCATAAAACCGGAATAAGGCCGTTTTGCCATCAGGTAAATTCACATTAAGCTGGTCAGAGAAGTGGGAAGCTAATTTATCCAGCGATAAGTCACTGACCAGCCAAGATAATGCAGGAAACTTAGTCTCTAATTTCATTAAATCTACCAGCAAGTCATGCCGATGAGTCACATCAATCAACCAAGGTCCTGCCCACGCGATTTCAGCCTCGGAAGATTGTTTAAAGAGCGGGCTTGTTGCACCATAATGATGTTGAATTTCTTTATCAAAATAACGTTCATACTGTAAACCGCAAATCAAACAATAATGTTTTGTAGTAGGATAACGTTTGGAATAATTAAAAATAGGATGCGGATTATTCATTAATCATCATCCTTCTCTAACTACAAGCATTTGCCCAGATTCGGCCGCTTTCATTAAGCAACTAATACAGATTTTTTGGTAACAATGGAAGGGGGAATTGATGTAGATACCGAGGAGATAGCGCTACTTTTATCGCTATATTCATCACTATAACAGTCTTGAATTGAATTAATGAAACGAGCACGACAGGGGCATGAACTGATGCTTTCAAGTGTTCCCGCGACTTTCCGTCCTTCATCCCAAACACTTTGGCAGCCGCCAATAATATAAAAGTGCCCAGAACGTTTACCGCAGCTAACAAGATCCCCTTCTCTAGCACCGGCTACACCGTACCAAGAGAGCGTAGGATCACCGCTAAGAATTTGACCTCCGCAGGTTGTTCGGTCACCCACCCGTAAAAAATATCCTATTGCCATAATCAGTCCTCATCCATAATGGAGGACTGATTATTTTATACTTAACTTAAATTTTCAATGGTGAACTTAAATTTAACTTAAAGAATAAGACTAATTACAGATCATCAAGTCAAAATAGAAAAAATTCATCACCCCTCTAGGGTCAATCCTGCAATATTACGCCAATAGCCATTACAGCTTTGGTCGGGAATAGTGAGTGGGGACTGCCCGTATTGGTTGGCTTTAAACTGCGAAATCACATCGAGGGACTCAAGGCTTTCAGGGGAAACCCGCACAATATCCACCAAATCTTGCATGGACGAAATATCGTTGCCTAAGTTATAGCAATAGCCGCTCAGAGTTTGGATACCATTAAGCGTGAAAACTTGTTGTTGCTCCTGTGACATCACTTTACGTCCTTGCGGGTAATTAATGCAGCAGGTTTCGCACTCATCTTTTTGGCGGTTTTCCGAGCGCGCCGTAAAGCAGCGGGCAGAATAGGCCAAAGGCAGATGACCGTAGCTGAAAACTTCCACTTCAAACTGATCGCGAATGCCTAACTCTTCACATTGATTGAGCAAATTCACCAGCCAATCACGGGAAAGCTCAACAGGCATACACCAGCGCATCATGCCTTGGCGCAGCAAAATATTCAGTGAGGGGGCGTTATAACAGTTAAGCCCATGGCCTGCCACAAAAGGCAATTTGCGCTCTGCCAGCATGTTGACGACACCAAAATCGTGCGCTTCAATCAAAAACTCGCCATTATCGACTAACTTACTGATTTCTTTTTGCTCAGAGGGCGCTTGTAACAGCGCAAGGGTGCTGAGAATAATTTGTTTACCGCTTCCTGCTAGCTGTTTCGCGAGATCAATCCAGTCATTGGGTTTCATATCGCGGCGTTTGCTACATACTGTTTCTCCGAGATAAATAATATCCGCGTCGCTGTCTGCTGCCTGCTGATAAAAATCCTGTAAAGTTGATGTTGGCCAGTAGTACAGTACTGAGCCTAATGCATATTTCATTATGTTACCCATTAATCCATGCTGATGAATGATGTGCGCCAGTTATTGCCACTTACGGTGATACGCACCAAGGGTGGTTTGGCTACCTTCAGAAAGGTCACCAAGGGCTTTGAGCCACCTAGGATCTGTCACAAAACCGTCTGGATTGGATTTATAGCGATTGATGGCCTGACGCCAAATCTTGGTCACTTGGGTGACATAGGCAGGGCTGCGTTGACGACCTTCAATTTTTACTGAAGCGATATTGGCACTCATTAGCTCTGGGAGTAGCTCAATGGTATTGAGGCTGGTAGGCTCTTCAAGCACATGATATTTCTGCTCATCGACCACATAGCGCCCTTTACACAGGGTTGGATAGCCGGCATTTTCATTTTTTTGGTAGCTGTCGATCAGCACATCATTCAGTCGTGATTCCATGCCATTTTCAGTCTGTTGCCAGCGAACAAAACGCGCAGGAGAACAAGCGCCGACCGTATTCGGGGATTCTCCCGTTAAGTAGGAAGAAAGATAGCAGCGGCCTTCAGCCATAATGCACAAGCTACCAAAAGCAAATACTTCCAGCGGTACCGGACTGGTTTTGGCGAGCTGTTTCACTTGGTGAATCGATAACACGCGAGGGAGCACAACGCGATGTACCTGAAAGTTACGCTGATAGAAACGAATGGCTTCCGTGTTGGTCGCGGAAGCTTGCACAGAAACATGGCGTTCAATATGCGGGTATTTATTGGCTGCGTACTCTAACATAGCAATGTCGGCGAGGATCAGAGCATCGGCTCCTAAGTCAGCCGCCAAATCAACAGAGTTTTGCCAGCGTTGATAACCATCAGGGTGAGCGAAGGTATTTATCGCAATATGCAATTTACGTTTACGCTGGTGGATATAACGCTCTGCTTCATGCAGATTTTTTTCCGTAAAATTCAAACCTGCAAAATGACGCGCGTTAGTATCATTTTTGAGTCCGATGTACACCGCATCGGCACCATTATCAACAGCAGCTTTTAAGGCAGGTAAATTCCCCGCAGGGCAGAGTAATTCCATTAGCTTTTTCTCTGTATAAAAATTTAGCAATTGATCATTCTAGACAAGGGGTCTAGTAGAGGTTTTGATTTAGCGCAGAGAAGCTTGGAATGTTGTAGGCGAGATAGTTATTTCGTGACTATTATAAAAGTGTAGAGATTATTGAAAATAAATATTGGCGAGATGGATAAAGATTGATATAGGATCGGTATCATCAGGTTATTTTTTGGCAAAATATGTCCTTATATCGGATAAATAACGATATATCTCTGACTATCTTTACATCTACACATCAATGTTATCTATAATCTTAGTCATTATAGGTATTAAAATTGTCCAAGCGGCTGCTTTAACCGGTAGTTCTGCGTGGTGGACAGATAATTGATACGGGAGTTAGTACTGTGTTTGGTAAAATTCGTTCTCAACTGATCACTCAAGGCCCTTCATTTTTGAAGTTTCCATTGAAAGTGACCCCATTTGTCGTACAGCGTCAAATACTCGAACAACTATTAAGTTGGCAGTTTCGTGAATCTGTTAAAGAAGGCGAACTCGATTTTCTGGAAGGGAAATGGCTGAAAGTTGAGATCCGAGATTTAGAGCTTGTTTGGTTTATCAGCTTACAAGAGAGTCAGCTGGTGGTACAAAAGCAGGCTGAACCGGATGTCAGTGTCAGCGGCAATGCCAATGATCTGGTATTGATCGCAGCCCGCAAAGAAGATCCCGATACGCTCTTTTTCCAACGTCGTTTGGTGATTGAAGGGGATACTGAATTAGGTTTGTATGTTAAAAACTTGATGGATGCCTTCGAAATTGAAAATATGCCCGCGCCTTTACGTTTTGGTCTATTACAGCTCGCTGATGTGATTAAAACGGTACAAGACAGTGAGGACGCAGAGCATAAAACGCCTGTGTTAACCTCATGCTGATACGTGTAGAAATCCCGGTTGATGCCATGGGTATCGACACGCTATTACGTGAAACCTTCCCAACTGAGGGTGAGGCAGATCTTGTTCAGCACCTGCGTGAAGATGGGTTACTGACCCTTGGTGTGGTGGCGACCAACGATGACGGCGAAGTTATTGGCTATGTCGGGTTTACTCCGGTTGATGTGAATGGTGAAGATGTTCAATGGGTAGGACTCGCCCCATTAGCCGTTAAAAAAGCCTATCAAGGTCAAGGTATCGCGGAACAATTGGTTTATGAAGGGTTAGATAGCTTAAATGAATTTGGTTATGGGGCTGTCGTCGTTCTCGGTGATGAGGGTTACTACGGGCGTTTGGGTTTCGAACCCGCTTCCAACCATGAATTACGTTGCCAATGGCCAAGTTTACAAAAACATTTTCTTGTCTACGGACTCGAAAATGGCGCAATTGACCAGCATAAAGGCGAAGTCACTTACTCATCGCATTTTGACAATGTGTAAGCCGCTAAATAATGCTGTAAATCATCAGGCTGGTCAGTGACCAGCCTTTCTTTTGCCTGCTTACTCAATTGCTTAACTCGATACTCTAATTGAGATGCTTCAGAACGATCCCCTGCAGTACAATGAAAAACGAGGGTCAAAGGCGCTTTACCTTTTAGTGCCTTGGCACCTGTTCCCGCTTCATGCTGTTGAAAACGTCGCTGAACATCGGTGGTGATCCCACAATATAGCGCGTTATTTTTCTGCCGAATTAAGTAAAGAGACCAATTTTGCTGTGTCATTTTGTTTTTCTTGTTATTTAATTTAGCATTCTGTGCTGATTTATAAGGAGAATTTAGTTGGCTTGCAGCGAATTTTCTTGCGGATCATAAAGTTTATAACATACTAAATTATAAATAAAAAATGATATAAACCCGTCACAAATTTGTAACCTCAACATAGGTTATCGTTCAATTAATTTGAATAACTATAGCAAAATTAGCTAATTTTCATCTCAGAATAAAGCGCATAGTATGATCCATATCACAGGGGAACACGAAAAAACCCTGTAAATATCAAACATACAATGAGGAAGTTTACCATGAAAAAAACAACATTATTTGCTGCTGCTTTAGCTTTAGGTGCTGTATCATTTGGTTCAATGGCGGCTGAAGAAGTTAGACAAGCTAGTGAGCCAGCAGTTGGTTATGTGTCTGTAAGTGGTGCTGCAAGTGTAAATGACCTGACTGCACAATTAGCCAAAAAAGCTGATGAAGCTGGCGCAAAATCTTTCCGTGTGATTTCTGCAAGCGGTGAGAATGAGATGAATGGTACAGCAGCAATCTACAAATAATTCTACTCGTCAGATTTACTCGTCATACTTCGAGCCGCAGCGTTGTTGGCTGCGTTCACTCCCACTAGTCACATACTAGTGTATGCTCCTAGCGACTCGTTCGCTTGCCGCCTAGCTGCAACTCGAATTATTTAGAGTAAAAGCGAGGAGGAGAGGGGGGAACTAGAAGGGAAGTATGGTCGATTTTGAGCAGTAGCTTCGAGTGCTAGCATTGCTGATATAAAACCTTATGTTAGGTGCAACTCGAATGAGTAAGTTATAGTAGTGCGAACTAAGTACAGATAACGTTCAGAACAGCTTAAGCACGCCCTGCCATTTTTATGGGCGTGTTCTGAACGGTCTAACATGGACATTCGCAATGACACCCGAAAACACCTTACAACATATCCAGCGCTATATTGCTCGCCAACACGTTTTTTCTCTGTTTACCTCTCACCAAGATGATATTTGGGCTGCCAGTTGCTACTACACCTTTGACCGCCAAAATATGCGTTTAATTTTCATAACATCCCCCGATTCGCAGCACGGCCAATTAATGCAGGAAAATCCTCGAGTGGCTGGAACAATCTCTGCACAAACTAAGCAAGTGGGTAAAATTCAAGGTATTCAATTTGTGGGAGAAATTCGCCAATTTGCTGGTGAAGAGGTGGATGTGCAGAAAGCATTTTATTGCCAGCGATTCCCTGTCGCTCTAGAGGCGAAGCTGCCGATTTGGCAGCTCCAATTACAGACGGTGAAAATGGTGGATAACACGCTGGGTTTTGGCACCAAGTTACATTGGTTACGTGAAGCTTAACGTAGCCGATGAATAATCTGGTTACTGCTACCGCGCCATAGCAGCGCGGGATCATACCGTTCTTGCTCGAACTTTCCATCAATCAACGTATTGATCAAACTCACCACTTTTTGCTGTTCTAGTGTTAACTCATCAAGTTTATAGCCCGTCCACACCCAAATATCCTTATCTGGGCAGACGGCTTTCACTCGCTTCACTAGCGCTAAAATGGCGGGCAAGTTGGCAGGATGCAAAGGATCTCCCCCTGAGAGGGAAAGCCCTTGGCGGCGAATACGCGTATCCTGCAAATCTTGGATAATTTGGTCTTCCATCTCTTGGGTAAAGGGAATACCGGAATCCACGCGCCATGTGCTTTGGTTATAACAGCCTCGGCACTGATGAACGCAGCCCGAGACGAACAATGTGCAGCGGGTACCGGGTCCATTTACCACATCCACAGGATAATATTGGTGATAATTCATGGTATTTATACGCCGTTAACTTATCGATTTATTAACCAAGCTGCCCATTTCCCAAGTGCTTGATACGGCGCTTCACTTCCTCTTGCTTACCCGCATTAAACGGTCGGGCATCTGGGCTGCCTAAATAGCCACAGACACGGCGGATCACTGAAACGCGATTAGTATCGTGGTTGCCGCAAGCTGGGCAGGTAAAGCCTTTGCTGGTACACGAAAATTCACCCGAAAAACCGCAGTCATAGCATTCGTCGATTGGCGTATTAGTGCCGTAGTAAGGCACATGCTGATAGCTGTAATCCCAGACATCTTCGAGGGCTTTGAGGTTGTGCTGTAAGTTCGGGTATTCGCCGTAGCAGATAAAACCGCCATTGGCGAGCGCTGGATACGGCTGTTCAAAATCGATTTTATCGTAAGGATTAACCTGTTTTTCCACATCTAAGTGGAAGCTATTGGTGTAGTAGCCTTTGTCGGTTACACCCTCAATAACGCCAAATTCAGCGGTATCTAAGCGACAGAAACGGTCGCACAGATTTTCGCTCGGCGTGCTGTATAAGCTGAAACCGTAGCCTGTTTGGGATTTCCATTCGTCAGTGGCTTGGCGCAGACGATTGACGATAGCGACCGCTTTTTCGCGTAATTGCTCGCTGTCATACACATGAGTCTGCGTGCCAAATAGGGCATTGATGGTTTCGTGTAACCCAATGTAACCCAATGAAATGGAAGCGCGTCCATGTTTGAAGATTTCAGCTACGCTGTCATTGGCTTTTAAGCGAACGCCGCAGGCACCTTCCATATATAAGATAGGGGCGACACGAGCTTTGACATTTTCTAAGCGTGCAATGCGGGTCATTAATGCTTTTTTGGCGATGGCTAAACGCTCGTCGAGAAGCGCCCAAAATGCCTCTTCGCTACCTTGAGCTTCCAGCGCAATACGCGGTAAATTCAGGCTTATCACGCCGAGGTTATTTCGCCCATCGTGAATTTGTTTGCCATCTTCTTCATAGACGCCCAAGAAACTGCGGCAGCCCATCGGTGTTTTAAAGGAGCCAGTGACATCAACCACGCGATCGTAATTGAGGATGTCTGGATACATACGTTTGCTGGCACATTCTAAGGCTAACTGTTTGATATCGTAGTTAGGATCGCCATATTTGTGGTTCAGCCCATCTTTGATGGCAAACACGAGTTTTGGGAAAACGGCGGTTTTGCGGTTTTTGCCCAGTCCCGCAATGCGGTTTTTGAGAATAGATTGCTGGATAAGTCGCGCTTCTTGGGATGTGCCTAACCCAAAGCCAAAGGTGACGAAGGGGGTTTGCCCGTTCGCGGTATGCAGTGTATTCACTTCGTACTCTAAGGACTGGAAAGCATCATAACACTCTTTTTCAGTGCGACTTTGGGCATAAGCTTCGGCGTTAGTAATACCCCATTCTTTGGCCACTTTCAAATGTTTTTCATGGCTGATAGCCACATAAGGCGCCAAAATTTCATCAATGCGGTTAATAGTGGTTCCGCCATAAATATGGCTAGCCACTTGGGCAATAATTTGTGCAGTAACGGCAGTCGCAGTCGAAATGGATTTTGGTGGCTCGATTTCTGCATTTCCCATCTTAAAGCCGTTGGTTAACATGCCATCAAGGTCGATAAGCATACAGTTAAACATCGGGAAGAAAGGGGCATAATCGAGGTCATGATAGTGAATTTCACCCTTTTCATGAGCTAGAACGACATCGCGAGGTAAAATGTGTTGTTTAGCGTAATGTTTAGCGACGATCCCTGCCAATAAGTCTCGTTGAGTCGGGATGACTTTACTGTCTTTATTCGCATTTTCATTGAGTAAAGATAGGTTACTTTGCTCAATTAGGCCGCGGATTTCGTGAGTCAGTTGGCTGCGCTTTTCGCGTTCGCTATCTCTATCATGGCGATACTCAATATAGGCACGTGCCAAATCTTTATAAGGTCCAGACATCAGCTGGTTTTCGACAGCATCTTGGATTTCGGCGATATCCACTTTTTCTCGATGACACAGTTGTTCAGAAACAACCGTAGCCACTTGCAGACAATAATCATCATCTTTGACATCTACCGCCGCGGCTGCACGTCGCACCGCTTCTTGAATGCGCGGGAGATCAAAATTGACCTGACAACCATCTCGTTTTATAACCACCGTTTTCACTGTCATACTCCTTATTAAATCCCTCACAGGACTGGCGATAGCGTCCATTATCTTTTATCAGTATGGGGCATCCCTGTGAAAGAAATGTGAATTTTTACTATATGTAGTGTCTATTGAATTAATTAAAGCACAATATGTAGGATATTGCCTTTTTTTAGCTGACGGTAATTTGATTTAAAACAAGGAAAAAAATAATTTGTATGAATATCAAAAGTGCAGGCAGTAATTAAATTGTGCGTTCGATAATTTAGTGAGCAATAAGGTTAGGTGGCGGATATATCCAAGGGGCTATCGTGGCAAAACGTGACGAAGAGAAGAAAATCGCCTTGAGATACAGTGAATAACCTGAAAGTTGATAAGTATATTTAGAATGAAGCTAATAAAAAAAGCCTGCTGACAATGTGTTAGCAGGCTATCAGATTGACAATCTGAAACTGAATAAAACTATTTACGTACTGCGATAGCTTCGATTTCGATTTTCACATCTTTTGGCAGACGAGCAACTTCAACGCAAGAACGCGCAGGGAATGGCGCATTATGTTGTTTGAAAAACTCTTCGTAAGTGGCGTTTACGGTACCAAAATCATTTAAATCTTTCACAAAAACGGTCGTTTTTACGATGTTGGCAACGCCCAGACCTGCTTTTTCTAAAATCGCTTTTACGTTCGCCAGTGATTGACGAGTTTGTGCAGCGATATCTTCAGGGACATTACCGGTTTTTGGATCAACAGGAATTTGACCTGAAGTCATAACCATACTGCCTAAATCGACGCCTTGAACGTAAGGACCAATAGCGGCTGGTGCATTTTCGGTGCTGATTTCGTATGACATAATTTCTCCGTTTATCACGTAAAAAAGGGTTTGGACGCTATTATAGACATGGAACGGCATCCACACAAAGACGCAGTCTACGCCTAAATACCTTACTGATTATTGATCACGGCGTCTCTATCGAACTCTTTTTCACAGAATTTGCAGGTTAATGCCACATGTTTAGCGCGTTTTTTAATGCGGAAACTGCTAGAAACTGGTTCATTATGGCTAATACAGTTACTGTTTGGACACACCAATACGCTGTCGATTTGTTCCGGTAATTTCAGGTCTAATTTCTCGACTACTTGATAATCTTCAATACGATTAACGGTGGCTTCCGGCGCATACATTGCTAATTGGTTGGCTTGCTCTGGGGTTAAAAAGGTATTTTCGATTTTGATAATGTCTTTTTTGCCCATATTGCTGGAGGGTAAATTCAGCCCAATAGTGATGCGCTCATCGGTTTTGGTGAGCTTAAACAGCTTCAGTAATTTGAACCCAATTTGAGCAGGGATATGGTCGATGACAGTGCCGCAACGGATGGCTTCAACTTGTAATTTATGGTCGTGTGTCATGGTCTTCTCCTCAGATTGCCAGTTCTTTATTTAATACCAGAGACAGCAGCGCTTGGCGCGCATAAATCCCATTCCCTGCTTGCTGGAAGTAGTAGGCATATGGGGTGCTGTCCACATCCACGGTAATTTCATCGATACGCGGAAGCGGGTGCAGCACTTTTAAATTATCTTTGGCGCTGTGCAGGTCTTGAGCGCGCAGAATAAATTGCGCTTTAACGTTGGCATATTCTGATGGGTCTAAACGCTCTTTTTGAACGCGAGTCATATACAGAATATCCACTTCAGGGATCACTTCATCGACATTGTTATGCAGGCTGTAAGTCGCCCCTTTTTCATCCAGAATATTCAGGATATGAGCCGGCATCGATAACACTTCTGGGGAAATAAAGTAGAAGTGATTACCTTCAAACTTCGAGAGCGCTTGAGTCAGTGAATGCACCGTTCTGCCATATTTCAGGTCACCGACCATAGCGATTTTCAGGTTATCTAGGCGACCTTGAGTTTCTTGGATAGTAAACAGGTCTAACAGGGTTTGGGTAGGATGCTGGTTAGAGCCATCGCCTGCGTTGATAATTGGGACAGAACCTGAGAACTGGCTAGCTAAACGCGCGGCACCTTCTTGTGGGTGGCGCATCACAATCGCATCAACATACTGGCTGATAACGGAAATGGTGTCTGCAAGAGTCTCGCCTTTCTTACCTAATGAGGTATTGGCGCTATCGGAGAAGCCGACGACAGATGCCCCTAAACGATGAATGGCGGTTTCGAATGACAGACGGGTACGCGTCGATGCTTCGAAGAAACAGCTGGCGATAACTTTATGCTTCAGAAACTCGGGTTGAGGTTGCTGCTTTAATGAAGCGGCCACTTTAAGAACTAATTCAAGGTCGGTTTTATCTAAATCGTTAATTGAGATTATGTCGCGGTGATATAACGGATTCGGCATCGTGATTCTCCTGTATCAGCAAGACTTGCTATCTAGTAGGCCAAAAAAAAGCCCCTCAATGAGGGGCTTTTTTATCAATACGGCGGGGAAAAACAGGCTGTCCTGACCGCGTGATGGCAGTGCGGTGTCGGTATTCTCTTTCAAAAATAGAGCAGCAGTGTTCATGGTTTCTCCCGGCAAATTGTGGCGCATTATACGCGTGTGACACAATGACGCAAGCGTTTGCGAACAGAAAAATGAAAAAATTTTTGGTTTAGTCTATTTTATGCTTTTCCAATTTATGCTTAATGCGCTGGTTCGCTGATTGCTGCTTATCATAGCGGGCTTGATAGATATCCAGTGGCTCATTTGCTAGCACATAACGCCATAAATGCGGTGGATTGATGCGGGCATCTACCTGTATCGGGTCATTTGGGCTGACAATACAATCATCGAGTACTTCTTGCGACCACTGAGGAATTTTACTGGTTTGCATGGCAATAAAGCGGGCAAGGCTTTCCATAAAATAGATGGGTAACATAAAAATGATGAAAATCCACGCTAAGCGGGATTCCATTTTTATGATGTACTGCAAGCCAAAAATATAACTCTCTTTTTTATCGGCAATAGGCGGGCATAGCGTCACTGTGTCTGCGAGCTCTTCAAGACAATCCTCTTCCATATAACAGCGAATAAACTCCCAATAGTGGTCGAGTTCTAATTTATCTCCCCAGTAGCCGAACCCGAACGTATTCAGTACCGTTTCGCCATCCTTATCGAGAATATGCCCCACTAAGTTGACATTATTTCGCCACTCATAGGTGGTGAAATAGATATCTTTCCATGGAAGGGTGAGGATTTGATTGTTGGTTTGATAGATATGCACCAACTGTTTTTGACGGTTAAAGCGCACGGGGTAATGAGTTTTACGAAACCATTCAAATAAAATAAATTTTCCTAATATAAAGAGAAATGAAATACATAGAACACTGAGAAAAAACAAAGATATTAATGACCCATCTCGACTAATTGTTCCTATAATCATTGCAATCAAAAAAGTCATAAATATTATGAAAAACACCATTAACAACGATGATAATTGCCCGATTTTCTCATAATCATTATCCACCACCTCCAAATAGGTTGAATTCATGGTGATGACAGTGTCAAAATTCAGCACTGCAGCTTCCCCACCGTGCTTTTTGATTTGCCCTTGACGGTAATGGTGTTGCTTTTCCCGACGATTTAAAGGCCGGTTAACGGTAAAGGGGCTTAATAAGCCCACACGATTTTTCTTTGCCATTACGCATTATCCTCGGTATAGCCGATAATCTTAATCAATTCGCTCATTTCCATCTGCCGGTCCATCCAGATAACGGGGATTTTCCCCTGATTTTGTTCTCTCTCGGGGATTTTTCGCCACAAGCTGGCTGATAACCATTTTTGAATATCGTCTTTGCTATAGGCAGCAATAAAAATTGCCGCCCCAAAGACTAAGGTAATCGCAATCAGTAAGCCTATTGGACCTAAAAAAGCTAATATGGCAGGAGATAAGGATGCCCAAATAAAGCTCCCCCACCAACCGCTGATAATGTATAAGCCCATCCTAGAGTAGAATTTTCTTTATCAAACTCATCATATGCATGATAAACATCCCATGCGACGGCGACAGCACCAAACCAGGCACAGAATCGTATTGTGCTTTTAAGAGAATTCTTTATGTTGTTCAGCCGAACTGCCCCATAACTAAACCGTATCCGAGCACTGATGCGCAATGTGCGAAATTTAAAAATAACTCGCTCAGCCGCATCTAACAGCGCGCCTCCGGCTGAAATAATATTTGCAATAAATTTAGTTACCGCTTCCGTATTGTTCACTTGCCCTTTCATTGCATCTTGCGTGGTTGTCCATAACACGTGAACTTGTAGCGTCACAGAAAACATACATCCCGCAAAAGGAAGAGATTGAGCGGTATCATTGGCTAATTTATTGATTGTTTTTCCTTTCGCTAGCGCTAACTTTGTTCGCCATTCTTTAGGAAATGCAATATTTTTGACGTCTTCGGCGGAGCGAAATGCCTTGACCGCAACCTGAGGGCGCTCAAGAGGCGGTGTACTTTTTGATAGCTCGGCTTCTTTAATATCAATGGCTGCGAAAAAACGACCTTCTTGTTTTCCTTCAAACTGTAATCCGCTGATTCGTTCGCGGCGCTCTTCAATTTCTAAATAATGCCGGAGACGTGAATGAGAGGCTTTATTATCTAAATCCGTCATGGATGCCATTTGTTCTACTGCATTTGTGAGGAAATGCTTGCGCTCACCAATATAATTGATAGGAAGGAGTTTTTTGCCATTCATGGCAGATATAGCAACCAGTATTGGTAAGGGGGTTTTATTGACAGCCTTATTCAAAACACCAAGTAATTGACTACTTAATGCGTTAAAAAATTTCTCAGAGACTAACTGAATTTGAAGTAAATAATGGTTACTAATATCTTTAAATCCATCCCAGACCTTATCCCAAGGTAGGTCATCATAAGCACCACCAGAAGAGGATACTGCATCATCAATACATTTAATCCAACTCTGTTGATTTAATAATGCAGCTCGCAGAAGCAGATTCTGTTCCGACATTTTAAAATGGGTTAATTGCTCTTGGAAAACGCGCTTAACGTCCAATTTATCTTGCATTCCTTCAATGCAGTCTAAAATAGATTGTGTAAATAACATTCCACTCTGGATATTTTGCTGATCAAAATTATGGTCGAAATAATCAAGTAAGCTTTGACCCGTAAAGTAAGTCAAATATAGGGTTACCATAGGACTAAGGACAGCTTGGTCGTATATTGATAGCGCTTTATTATAATCCTCTAGAAAGGCGGCTTGTTTTTCTCTATCAATATATTTTTCATACTTAGCCCAATACTGTTCAACTTGGATTTTTAGTGATTGGTCCACAACATTATGTATGGTGTTAGCTTGAAGAGCGGCTAATGATGGCAACATTGTCCCATTTTTAACTGCGATTCCGTCTCTCGCTGTTTTTTCGAATAATATCCCTTCACCGACTCTGTCACGCTCATACTGGGTGCACATCGCCTCTTTCATTATCGCTAAAGAAGCCGAGAGCGCTAATCCACGCTCATATTTTGGATGCCGCTCAAAATTATGTTCAAGACGGTAGTTCATTAGCGCGGCTAAATCTTGAACAACCGCAGGAGCATCATTCAATGCGATAATTGCTCCCTTTTCTGCCATCAAATCATTCGCTGCTTGTTTTAAAGATAATCCTTTAATTGCGTGCATACTTTCCCAGATTAAAGGCGACCATTTTTTAATGTCATTATTTTGGGATTGATAACTATATTCAGCCACCACATCCTGAAGTAGATTAATGGATAATGTTTGATTTTCCTGCCCATTCATTATCCATTTGTCTAAATCAAAACATTGCATATATCGTTCACGATAGGCTTTATCTTCATGTTTCTTGCGCACGGCTTCAGTCCATTCGACTTCGGATCAAGAGAACCAAAATAACCCATTTTTCATTGGTGGGGGAAATACGGGTAATGTCACTAATGACGCTCGAGCTAATTCTAATGGTTCAGTGATACAAGGCTTGATGGTCCCATTTTGTACCATTTCCGGCACTTCACCACTCTCTGGTAAGGGATAATAAAATCCATTCTCGGTGACAAAATAGTTAATCCATGAATTTCCCCTTTCATCCCAAATATTGAGATATCCTGGGCGTAATAACCTTAATGTATAAGCAGTTTCACCTTGAGCAAGAACGGGAGCCTGAATATGATTGGGCATAACAGGGAGAACATCTTGTTGCGACATAATGGCTGGACGAACAGGTAAGATAGGCAATCCTCGACGCTGACAAAAATTGCATCCTTCTGATTTAGAGGGCTGATCCATGCGATTTCTACTCCATGAAATAAATAATTAACTAATGCTAAATTAATAAATTTCGGTTAAGTTAACATTTATTGACTGCTATCGCATGCTTTTTGTTAACATTGAGAAATTGCTGGTATTTAATGCACCTTTGCATCAACTAAGAGCACTTTACCTTACCTTTGCCCCAATCTCTTTGCCACTCTCTCCAACTTCATCATTAATAACAGCGTGATAGCGACGAGGACGATAGTCAAGGCAGAGCCATCGGCGATATTTCCGCGGTCGGTCAGGCTGAAAATGGACACTGGCAATGTCGCCCAACCTGGGGGATACAGCATCATTGTGGCGCCCAACTCGCCGAGAGATAAGGACAGGCTCAGTGCTAGCGCTGAAATCATCCATGGCATCAACAGCGGTAGGGTGACATGGCACAAGCGATACCACGGAGAAGCCCCTAAACTGAATGCCACATTTTCAACATCTGCGGAAATACGGGTTAATCCAGTGGATACATTGCTAAACGTGAATGCGGAAATCAGAACAAAATGAGCAGAAAACACAATCCAAAAGGTGCCGTTCATCTGTAAATAGCCTTGGCTAAATGCTACTAAGATCCCTAAACCGATAGAAACAGACGGAATGGCGCTAGGTAAGTAGAATGCGATACCCAGATATTTTTGCACTCTCGCACTATGGCGACGTAAGGCAAGGGCTGCCCACAGGCCGCAAAACAGTGCGAATAGACTGGCGCAAAAGCCGATAATCAGGCTGGACAAAATCGCTTCCCATGCAGGTCCTTGAAACGCATTTACAAAATGTTCGAAGGTAAAGCCGGAGGGTAAAATACCGTTCCATTGTCGGCTAAAGCTAGACATTAAAATCATTACTAATGGCAGCAAGAACAGGCAAGAAAACAGCGTGATGGCGATAGCGGTTGAAATGGCCCGCCCAGTTTTAGACCAGATTAACATGGTTATTTTTTCACTCCAAAACGGGTTGTTGCCATGCGATACAGGCTAAATAGCCCCACAGACAGCAGTATATTAATCAGCGCTATCATGCACGCGACGCTGTAATCAGATTCTAGAATCGCTTTGCTGTAAACCATCATCGGCAAGGTATTTACCCCTTTTGCTCCGATAAACAGCACGATGCCAAATTCGTTGGTGGTCAGAAGCAAACACAAGCTGCCACCTGCGAGCAATGCGGGGAGCGCGGCAGGAAAAATGACTTGGCTGATAACGCGGGCAGGGTGTGCCCCTAAAATACTGGCGGCTTCTAACTGGCTCTTATCGATTTGGCGTAGTGCAGCCATGAGTGGGCGCATAATAAGTGGAGTAAACACGGTGATCTCTGCCAAAATCACGCCATTAATCGAGTACAAAAAGTCCACAGGGGGCAGCTCAAAATCAAACAGCGCCATTAAGGTGCCATTAAGTAACCCCGCCGAACCATAAATAAAGGTAAACGCGAGCGTGATCAGAAACGTCGGCAGCGCGATAAAGGTATCAATGACTTGGGTAATAAAACGGCTTCCGGGAAAAGGAATAAACACCAGAATCAGGGATAGAACCGAACCAAGCACTAAGCAGCCGAGAGTGGCAAAAAAGGCGATGTGTAGTGTATTGAATAAACCACTAATAAACCTTTTTGACTCAACGACTTGCCAGAACGTTTCTAAGCTTACGCCACCCGTGGGGCTTTGAATGGCTTGCTCGCTAATCAGCATCAGCGGGTAAAAAAATAACGTCGCTAGAACGAGCAGCGGTGGCGCTATCCAATAAAACGGTTTTAGGTTTATGGATGATGGCTTAGACAGGTTGATAGCCGACATATTATTCCTCAATCAACACAGTATCAGTGGGAGAAAACCACAGCGTGAGTTTATCGCCAGCTTGCGGTAACGGGGATAAATGGGTGACAGCGACCGTCACCTTTTCCCCTGCCACATCACACAATAAGTGGGTAATATCCCCCTGCCAACGGATGGACTGTAAGGTAGCGTGTAATTGGTTTGAGGTATCTGTACGTGGGGTGAGGCTAATATGCTGCGGGCGAATACAGATTAATTTGTGGCTATTGTGCTGCATTCCTTGGGTTTGCGCTTCAATTAGCGTTCCGCCACAGCTCACACTGACTTGGGCAGGTACGGAGGAAAAGCCCAAGGCGGTTGCCGACAGAATATTGGCGCGCCCTAAAAACTCGGCGGCAAAGCGGTTAGGCGGGCGATGGTAAAGGGCGTTTTTCTCTCCGTGGGCCACCAAATAGCCATCTTTCATGATACCAATTTTATCCCCCAGAGCGAGGGCTTCAGTTTGGTCATGGGTGACGTATAAAATGGTTAGCTCAGGCAATTCGCGGTGTAGCCTTGCAATCTCTTCCACCATATTATGACGAATTTGGGCATCGAGGGCTGATAGCGGCTCATCGAGCAAAAGTACTCGTGGGCGAACGGCTATGGCGCGGGCGATGGCGACGCGCTGCTGTTGACCGCCGGATAATTGATGCGGGTAACGGGCGGCATAGTCGCTCATTCCTACGATGTGTAATGCCTCTGCCACGCGCTCTTTGATCAGCGCTTTAGGCTGTTTTTGGGCGCGTAAGCCAAAGGCGACATTATCTTCCACTTTCATATGCGGGAAGAGGGCGTAGTTCTGTACGACCATGCCCAGCCCCCGCTGATACGGGGGGAGGTGGGTGATATCCGTATCACCCATTAAAATGCGTCCGCTGTCTGGTTGTGCAAAGCCTGCAATTGACCGTAACACGGTGGTTTTCCCTGAACCGGAAGGCCCAATGAGCACCAGTATTTCACCGGGCTCAATGGTCAGGGATAACGGCTTAAGCACCACATTGTTATGGTAAGAAACCCGCAAAGATTCCAGCACAATGCCTGAGTGATCAGTGCGCTGGCTTGGTGTTTCTGTCTTTCTTTTCATCAACATAACTCACTTACTCGCTTTCAGTCACTTTGTGCCAACGGGTAATATCGTTCGAAAGAGACACTTCAACCTCGTCCCAATTCGGTTGCCATGTTTTGACGCCTTTGAGGGTTTCAGTGGCTTTGTGGAATTGCGGATCGTTTGGCGTCAAATCTGAGCGTACTGGCATCCCCCATGACAGTTCACTAACGTGACTTTGGGCTTGTTTGTCTAACAGGAAATTAATCAGTTTTTTGCCATTTTCAGTTTCAGGGCCGTTATTCACTAAGCCAACCACATAAGGCAGAATCAGCGCGCTGCGTTCGCCTTTTTCATCGGCTGGCCAAAAGATTTTCACGTTCGGATTGCGTTCCATTTGGGAAAGGTTCATCTGTAAATCGCCGTTTGCCACGTACAGCTCACCTTTATTGACTAATGCGGTGAGTTTTCCTGTTGAGGCGGATGGACCGACGTTGTTGGCTTGTAATTTACCGAGGTAATCAAAACCGGCCTCTTTGCCACCGAAGCTATGGAACACTTGAAGCATGACGGCAGTGCCATCTCCCGCTTGCCCTGGTGTGGAGTATTGCAGTTTATTTTTAAAACGGGCGTCGAGGAGTTCATTCCACGTTGCTGGAGGGGCTTTTAGCAGTTTGTCGTTATAGATAAAGGTCAGGTAGTTATTGACGATGGGGGTGTAGTACTCCGTTGAGTTAGGAATACTTACCGCGGCATCCGGTGTGAATTTTGCCAGTAATTCGGTTTTGGCCGCACGTTGGATAAACGGGGGAACGGTGACGAGTACATCCGCTTGTGGGTTAGTGCGCTCTTTGGCTAAACGCTCAACGATGGCACCGGAGCCGCCTTCGACGTACTGTACTTTAATCCCTGTTTGCTGAGTAAAGGCATCAAATTGAGCCTGATACCAGCTGTTATTGCCATCATGGAGACCATCTGCGGAGTAAACCGTGACGACAGGGGCGGCAAAAACCGAGGTCGAACCTAGGGCGGCAAGGAGCAATACGGCAAGAGGGGTAGGCTTCATTTTACGTTTCATCTCCAGATCTCTAGTGAGTCGTTAAAGTTATCTGGTATATACCAGTGTTTTTACGCTAACGGGTTTATGTGACAGAAAAATGAAATCTACCGAGAAAGCAAAAATTTATTTTTGAAGTGAAAGTTAGAGGGTATCGACCTCAATGCGCAGGCTGTCATGACGCCAATATTCCACATCATAATCCAAAATTCGCCCGTGCTGATCGTAGTTTAAACGTTGCAACAGCAGGGCTGGGCGACCGACTGTAACCCCTAATGCGCTGGCCGCCTGTGGTGGCATGGCGGTGGGATAAAACGATAAATGCATACTGGTATAAATCAAATCATATTGCTGCTCATACACTTCGGTGAGGCTGCCATTCAAATCATGGCTTAATAGCTCCGGTACGCGAGCGGGAAGACAGTGGTTTTCGCTGTAGCAAACGGCGCGGTCGTCCGCATAACGCAGACGAGTGAGTAGGTAAATTTGTTCGAAAGGCTGCAATTGCAGTGGCGTCATGGCTTCGATAGGCACGGTGACGACCTTCCCTTCTAACAACTTGGTTTTGGGCTGGCGGCCTTGCTCTAAACACAGCTTATGGAAGTTGGTATTTTGCGTTGGGTCGAGCCATAAACGCTCGGGCGTCACAAACCAGCCTCGGCGCTCAGAACGGTAAATTGCGCCGCTAGATTCTAGCTGTGCCAAGCTTTCTCGAATAGTGACGCGCGTGGTATTGAAGATGGCACACAGTTCGCGTTCAGAGGGCAGTTTATCGCCACTTTTCAGCGCGCCGTTCTGAATTCTTGCTTGTAATTGCGCTTTGATAAGAAGGTACTGTGGCTGTTCATCCATCGATAATGTATCCGTTTTTCGTCGCAAAATTTTTTATCCATTATACACGTCAATATGAATTTTTTGTTGCAGGGCGTCTTTTCCTTTGACCTTCTTGTTCATCTGCCGTCATTATAATATCAATCTGGTATAGACCAATGGTGAATTTAAATGACAATGAATCAATATCTGCTGTTAACACCGGGACCTTTGACCACGTCACAAACCGTGAAAGAGGCCATGCTGTTTGATAGCTGCACATGGGACGATGATTACAACTTAGGGGTAGTGCAACGTATTCGCCAACAGCTGGTGGAATTGGCGACAACCCAAGCGGGGTATACCAGTGTGTTACTCCAAGGGAGTGGTAGCTACGCCGTAGAAGCGACGCTGGGCTCGGTACTCGCACCGCAAGATAAAATCCTGATTGTCAGCAATGGCGCTTATGGCGCCCGAATGGCAGAAATGGCGCAGCTAATGGGCATTTCACACCATGTTTATGATTGCGGTGAAGTGGCTAAGCCTGATGTGGCAGTGATTGAGCAGCTTCTACAGCAAGATAGCCAAATCAGCCATATTGCGATGGTGCACTGTGAAACCACCACCGGGATTTTGAACCCCATCGAGGAAGTTGCGGTATTAGCCAAGCGCTATCAGAAACGCTATATCGTGGATGCGATGAGCAGTTTTGGGGGGATCCCTCTGGATGTGGGGGCGCTGAATATTGATTTTCTGATCAGCTCTGCAAACAAATGTATCCAAGGAGTGCCGGGGTTTGGGTTTGTGATAGCTCGTTCCAGCGAACTGGAAAAATGTGCGGGACGCTCGAGTTCGTTGTCCCTTGATCTGTATGCACAATGGCGCTGCATGGAACAATTTCATGGAAAATGGCGCTTTACCTCCCCAACACACACGGTGTTGGCTTTCGCTCAAGCACTGAAAGAGCTAGCTCAAGAAGGTGGTGTGAGCGCCCGTTTCCAGCGTTATCAGCAAAATCAGCGCAAGCTGGTGGACGGTATGCGTCAGTTAGGATTTCGCACATTATTAGACGATAGCCAACAATCGCCGATTATCACGGCATTTTATTCGCCAGGTACCGAAGATTATCAGTTCAACCAATTTTATCAGCAGCTCAAAGCCCAAGGGTTTGTGATCTATCCGGGTAAGGTTTCAAAGAGCGATTGCTTCCGCATTGGCAATATTGGGGAAGTGTATCCACACAATATTGATGCGCTATTGGTGGCAATTAAGAATGCGATGTATTGGAAAAACAAGGCATTAGCAAAATAACGTATTGTAAAAATAAGGATTAATCATGAACCGTATTGAAGCTGTTATTTTGGATTGGGCGGGAACGACGGTCGATTTTGGCTCTTTTGCACCGACACAGATTTTTATCGAAGCATTTAAAGCCGCATTTGAGATTGATATTACACTGGCACAAGCCCGTATCCCTATGGGGTTAGGAAAATGGCAACATATTGAAGCATTAGGAAAATTACCAGAGATTAATGCCATGTGGCAGGCAAGGTTTGAGCGCTCAATGACCAGCGAAGATATCGATGCTATCTACCAAACGTTTATGCCATTACAGATTGCCAAAGTGGTTGATTTTGCAGCGCCGATTGATGGGGTTGTTAGCACCATTGCAACGTTGCGTGAGCAGGGGATTAAAATAGGTTCTTGTTCAGGTTACCCAAGGGCGGTAATGGAAAAGTTGGTTCCAGCGGCGGCAACATTGGGGTATCAGCCCGATTACTGGATTGCGAGCGATGATTTAGCGGCTGGCGGACGTCCAGGGCCGTGGATGGCGCTGCAAAATGTGATTAAATTGGCGGTTAATTCCGTCTCCCATTGTGTGAAGGTGGATGATGCGGTGCCGGGAATTGAAGAGGGGCGCAATGCGGGAATGTGGAGTATTGGGCTCGCTATTTCGGGTAATGAATTCGGTAAAACATGGGATGAATATCAAGGCATGAGCCAAGAAGAAATTGCGCCATTACGTCAGCAAGCTGCGAACAAACTGTATGCGGCGGGCGCCCATTATGTGATTGATACGCTAGCGGATCTTCCTCGTGTGATTGACAAAATCAACGCAAAATTGGCAAAAGGCGAAACGCCGTAGCTAGACATCAATATTCAAACTGATCAAGTAGGGGCGCCTGCCTACTTGGTCGGTAGATTTAGAAAATATTTATCGGTAATTCGGGCGCAATTGTCGCTACCATCACCGCTTTAATGGTGTGCAGGCGGTTTTCTGCTTGGTCAAACACAATGCTGTAAGGGGATTCAAACACCTCTTCCGTCACTTCCAGTCCACCATAAAGATTAAACTCTTTGGCAAGCTGAGCGCCTAATGTCGTGTCTTCATTATGAAATGCCGGCAGGCAGTGTAAGAATTTCACGTCTGGGTTACCCGTCAGTTTGATCACGTCCATATTCACTTGGTACGGTTTCATTAAAGCAATGCGTTGCGCCCAGACTTCTTTAGGTTCTCCCATCGAAACCCACACATCGGTATACAGAAAATCTGCGTCTTTAACGCCTTCTGCCACGTTTTCCGTCAGAATGATTTTTCCGCCAGTGGTTTTAGCGATTTTCTGGCACTCTGTAACTAATTCAGCCTCTGGCCAGCAGCTTTTTGGTGCCACTAAACGCAGCTCCATGCCTGTTAATGCCGCTGCTTCTAACATTGAGTTTCCCATGTTATTGCGTGCATCCCCGAGGTAGGCGAACTTGATGTCAGAAAGCGGTGTATTCGGTTTATGTTCTTGGATGGTGAGTAGGTCGGCTAATAACTGTGTGGGATGGAATTCGTTAGTTAATCCATTCCAGACAGGCACTCCCGCATGCTGAGCTAATGTTTCGACGGTGCTTTGTGCATAACCCCGATATTGCACGCCATCGTACATCCGACCCAATACTCTGGCGGTGTCTTTCATGGTCTCCTTGTGCCCGATTTGGCTACCGGATGGCCCAAGATAGGTAACTCTTGCCCCTTGGTCGAAAGCGCCGACTTCAAATGCGCAGCGCGTCCGTGTGGAATCTTTCTCGAAGATCAGCGCAAAATTCTTACCCGCTAATAAAGGTGGCTCAGTACCAGATTTTTTGGCTGATTTTAGCCAAGTGGAGAGTTTTAATAATGCATGAATATCGTTAGAGGTAAAATCTAGTAATCTTAAAAAATGCTTTCCATATAGGGGATTCATAAATTACAGCCTTTTATAATTGAATTAATATTCAATTTATATCCATAAAAATTCAAAATCAACCCCTCATGCAAAAGAAATTATCTTATTAGGTATGGTTTCACCTTCGACCCTATGGGAGAATGAGCCGGAGACTAATACCACGGAACAAGGGGTGTGGAGATGGTAGATAAAGCTGAATTTGATGCGCAGTACGAAGAAACTCGCCTGATCATTGAAGAGTTACTGGAAGATGGAAGTGATCCTGATGCACTGTACGCGATTGAGCATCACTTCTCTGCGGACAATTTTGAATTGTTAGAAAAAGCGGCTGTTGAAGCATTCAAACTGGGTTATGAAGTGACTGATGCGGAAGAACTGGAAATTGAAACCGGTGAAACCCTGATGTGTTGTGATGTGATCAGCGAAAGTGCCTTAAATGCAGAACTGATCGACGCGCAAGTTGAGCAGTTAATGAAATTAGCAGAAAAAATCGGTGTGAACTACGATGGTTGGGGCACCTATTTTGAAGATCCAGACGCAGAATACGATGATGAAGACGGTGATGACGAAGGGGACGATGAGTCCGAAAATCGCGTTCACTAATTGATCCTTCAAATTTCAATACACGGTAATACCGCTGGATTGAAAGATAAGAAAGCACTGATTGAGAATATCGTCAGTGCTTTTTTGTTTTTATATCAGTCTGCTAGCTCTTGCATCACATAATTAATGAGCATTACAGGGCTTTTAGCATGCGAATTTCGCAGTCACTATGACCTGTATTGCCTAATGGCTCGTCGATAAAATCGAAACCCAGCTTTTCATACAATTTAATAGCGGCTTGTAGCTCTTTGGTGGTTTCTAAGTAACAGCGGGTGTAGCCTTGCTGCTTAGCGAATTCCAAGGACATTAAGACGATTTGCTTGGCTAAACCTTTTCCACGCAGCACAGAAGAGAGATACATTTTCTGTAATTCAGCGGTGTGTTCATCACCACCGGCGACTTGTGAAATGCCGCCACCGCCAACCACTTTACCGTCCATTTCCACCACCCAATATGCGCTGCGTGGCTTGCTATACACGTCATACAGCGTGTCTAAAATAGGATCCGCAACTGCGAAACCTTTATCTGCGGTTAGCCCATGTTCAGCGGAAACCTCACGAATAACAGCGGCGATCCCTGGGTTATCTTGAGGTTGAATTAAACGAACTTGAACGGTTGAGGTTGTGTTTGTTGTCATAAGAATATCTCTTTCTATTTGTATTATTTATATTTTTAATTGCAATATTTATGATATTGAGTATCTTCCTAGGCTTTTCAATACTCAGAATACAAAAAAGCCCTAACTCATCGGCGACGAGTCAGGGCTAGAGATTTAAAGCGTAATGATTATAAAGAGGCGATAGTCACTTTTTGCGCTTCAATCTTCGCTTTCGCTTCGATATTTTCCGCTAAACGCGCGCGCTCTTTCTCAACCACGGCAGCAGGGGCACGGCTTACAAAGCCTTCGTTTGCCAGCTTGCTTTCAATGGTATCAATTTCTTTTACCACTTTTTCCAGCTCTTTATCTAAACGAGCCAGCTCAGCGTCTTTATCAACCAGACCTGCCATTGGGATCAGCACTTCAGCACCTGCGACTAATTTAGTCACAGAAACTGGGGCTTCTTCGCCTTCAGCCAGCACGCGAATGCTTGCTAAGCGCGCCATTGAACGAAGGAAGTTTTCGTTCTCAGTCACACGGCGAGCCACATCCGCAGAGGTGCTACGCAGCATCACATCCAATGGTTTACCCGGAGCGATATTCATTTCTGCACGAATATTACGGACAGCAACAATGGTCTCTTTGATCCACTCTAAATCGCTCAGTGCCAGCTCATCCACTTTCGCGGCATCGAACTCTGGGAACGCTTGCAGCATGATGGTGTCAGCTTCAATCCCTTTCACCACTTTCACGCGCTGCCAGATGGTTTCGGTAATAAATGGAATGATTGGGTGAGCCAGACGCAGTAAGCCTTCTAGTACTTCAATCAGGGTGAAACGCGCCGCACGAACTTGGGCTTCATTACCTTTATGAACCGCAGGTTTAGACAGCTCTAAGTACCAGTCACAGAATTCATTCCAGGTGAAATCATACAGAATACCCGCTGCGATATCGTAACGGTGAGTATCTAACGCTTCACGGTACGCTTTCACGGTTTGGTTGAACTGCGCCATGATCCAGCGATCAGCCAATGAGAAGCTCATTTCGCCGCCGTTTTGACCGCAATCTTGACCTTCGGTGTTCATCAGAACGAAGCGGCTCGCATTCCATAATTTATTACAGAAGTTACGGTAACCGGACAGACGCTTCATATCCCAGTTGATATCGCGACCCGTTGATGCCAGTGCCGCTAAGGTAAAGCGCAGTGCATCAGTACCGTGTGCTTCAATGCCGTCTGGATACTCTTTACGAGTACGCTTAGCAATTTTCTCAGCCAGTTGTGGCTGCATCATGTTGCCAGTACGTTTTTCCAGTAAGGCTTCCAATGAAATACCGTCGATCATATCCAGTGGGTCGATAACGTTCCCTTTGGATTTAGACATTTTCTGACCTTCTTCATCGCGGATCAGACCTGTCATGTACACGGTTTTAAACGGAACTTGAGGTTCGCCATTTTCATCTTTGATGAAATGCATGGTCATCATGATCATACGGGCAATCCAGAAGAAAATAATATCGAAGCCACTGACTAATACATCCGTTGGATGGAAAGTTTTCAGTGCATCGGTATTTTCTGGCCAGCCTAAGGTTGAGAATGTCCACAGACCGGAAGAGAACCAAGTATCCAGTACGTCGTCATCTTGGCGCAGTGCTACATCGGCACCTAAGTTGTTTTCGCGGCGAACTTCGTCTTCATCACGACCCACGTAAACATTGCCTTTGTCGTCATACCAAGCTGGAATACGGTGACCCCACCATAATTGACGAGAAATACACCAGTCTTGGATATCACGCATCCAAGAGAAATACATGTTTTCGTATTGGCGCGGAACGAATTGAATGCGACCATCTTCAACGGCTTTGATAGCGTCTTTCGCTAAAGGCGCGGTACGCACGTACCATTGGTCAGTCAGCATTGGCTCGATAACTACACCGCCACGGTCACCGTAAGGTACGGTTAAATCGTGAGGTTTGACTTCAACCAGTAAACCTAATTGTTCAAATTCAGCGACGATAGCTTTACGTGCTGCGAAACGCTCCATGCCACGGTAGGCTTCTGGAATTTCGCTGCTGTAATCGGTGCAAGGGTTGCCGTTAGTGTCGAACACTTCCGCTTCGTTACGAACGTTACCATCTAAGTCCATCATGTTGATCATGGTCAGTTGGTGACGTTTACCCACTTCGTAGTCGTTGAAGTCATGGGCTGGGGTAATTTTCACACAGCCGGTACCTTTTTCCATATCGGCGTGTTCATCACCTACGATTGGAATGCGGCGATTGATGATTGGCAGGATAATTTCTTTGCCAATTAAATCCTTATAACGTGGATCTTCAGGGTTAACGGCCACACCGGTATCACCCAGCATGGTTTCTGGGCGCGTGGTCGCAACCACTAAATAGTCTTTCCCTTCAGCAGTTTTCGCGCCGTCAGCCAGCGGATAACGCAGGTGCCACATAGAACCTTTAACTTCGCGGTTTTCAACTTCCAGATCAGAAATTGCGGTGTGCAGTTTCGGATCCCAGTTAACCAGACGCTTGCCGCGATAGATTAAGTTTTCTTTGTACATACGAACGAAAGCTTCTTTAACGGCTTTAGATAAGCCTTCGTCCATGGTGAAGCGCTCGCGATCCCAGTCAACAGAGTCACCTAAACGGCGCATTTGTTGAGAGATAGTGCCGCCAGATTCCGCTTTCCATTCCCAGATTTTGTCGATGAACGCATCACGACCGTAGTCATGGCGGTTTTTACCTTCTTCAGCCGCAATTTTACGCTCAACCACCATTTGAGTTGCGATACCCGCGTGGTCAGTACCCGTCTGCCATAGGGTGTTTTTCCCTTGCATACGCTGGTAACGGATCATGGTATCCATAATGGTTTGTTGGAAGGCGTGACCCATGTGCAGGCTACCTGTGACGTTCGGCGGTGGGATCACGACGCAGAAACTGTCTTTTGAAGTATCACCGTTCGGACGGAAGTAACCGTTTTTTTCCCAGTGGGTATACAGGGACTGTTCGATTTCCGCTGGGTTATAAGTTTTGTCGAGGGATGGCTCGATCATTGCGTTGTCTGGTTTCTTTTCCATTTTTATCTTTGTGTTCAGTAAGTTGGCGGCGTCGCCATGGTCAAATTGAAGCCGACGCTCCGGTAAGTTTTATACCGGTCACGCGCCAACTGTTTTAAAGTTTCATCGATAGGCACGAAGTCTATCACTTCATGGAAAGCCGTTGCAAAATCTGCGAATTGGCTTTGTAAATTAATCAGGATATCGCGAGGTGTATTGCCGCGTTTATTTGGCCAACAAATTTCGATCGGCGAACCATAACGAGGGCCTTCCCCCGCCAAATTGTGGGGTACAAACTGGTGAGGATCCCGTTGCCAAAGCGCCTCATCCATTTTTTCAGCTTGCAACTGATCCTCGCAGGCAATCAGAATGCGTTTTCCGTTGCGCCACGCTTGTGCAGCAAGTTCACAAGCGAGCCATTCGTGGGCTTCGTATTCCGCTTGTGGGGAGGGCTGTTGGAGTTGGTAAAACGTACCTTTTTTCATATACCCGTCTGTACCCGTCATACTTCAATTTGTAGGGGTGTTGGCTGCGCTCTCTCGCCTCGGTCACATACTTTTGTATGCTCCCAAGGTCTCAATTACTTGCCGCCTACCTACAAACTGAATTATCTAGGGTCTACCCGTCATACTTCAATTTGTAGGGGTGTTGGCTGCGCTCTCTCGCCTTGGACACATACTTTTGTATGCTCCCAAGGTCTCAATTACTTGCCGCCTACCTACAAACTGAATTATCTAGGGTCTACCCGTCATACTTCAATTTGTAGGGGTGTTGGCTGCGCTCTCTCGCCTTGGACACATACTTTTGTATGCTCCCAAGGTCTCAATTACTTGCCGCCTACCTACAAACTGAATTATCTAGGGTCTACCCGTCATACTTCAATTTGTAGGGGTGTTGGCTACGTTCTCTCGCCTCGGTCACATACTTTTGTATGCTCCCAAGGTCTCAATTACTTGCCGCCTACCTACAAACTGAATTATCTAGGGTATATCGCGAGTTGCTACCCATCAATTTGCAGGAGTGTTGGTTGTATTCTTTCGCTGACCTAAAGCAAGATTAAATCTGCGCTGAATTATACTCGTTTTTACCACAGCCTCAAAATGGAGTGGTAAGTGTGACCTAACTGCTTGTTGCTTAAAAACAATATCCCGAATCGCAGAACCTGCTCATCGGGATATTATAATTACAACTTAATCAATGGCGATTTTTAATCGTAATCGAAATTACTCGTCACCATTTAAACCAGCGCGGTTCAGTAAGAACTGAGCTAACATAAAAACCGGACGACCGGTTGCTCCTTTAGCTTTGCCTGAACGCCATGCAGTACCGGCGATATCCAAGTGTGCCCAGTTATATTTACCCGTAAAGCGTGCTAAGAAGCAGCCTGCGGTAATTGCACCACCCGGACGACCACCTGTGTTTGCTAAATCAGCAAAGTTAGAGCTGATTTGCTCATAGTATTCGTCGGCTAACGGTAAGCGCCAAGCACGGTCGCCCGCTTGTTCAGAAGCATTTAACAGCTCGTGAGCCAGTGGGTTGTGGTTGGACATTAAACCAGTGTAGTGGCTACCTAAGGCAATCACACATGCGCCTGTTAATGTGGCGATATCGATAACCAGTTCAGGCTCGAAACGCTCAACGTAAGTCAGGGTATCACACAGGACTAAACGACCTTCCGCATCCGTATTCAGCACTTCAACAGTTTGGCCAGACATGGTGGTTAGGACGTCACCTGGACGATATGCGTGTCCACCCGGCATGTTTTCACAGCCAGCCAGTACACCGACGACGTTAATTGGCAGTTGCAGCTCAGTAATAAAGCGCATGACGCCGTAAACGGTCGCCGCACCGCACATGTCGTATTTCATTTCATCCATGCCATCAGCGGGTTTGATGGAAATACCGCCTGAGTCGAAGGTTAAACCTTTACCGACGAGGACAATTGGCTTGCACTCTGGATCTGGATTGCCTTTGTACTCCATGATGGACATCAGAGATTCATTTTGAGAACCTTGACCCACCGCTAAGTACGCATTCATGCCCAGCTCTTTCATTTGCTCTTCGCCGATTACGCGAGTGGTCAGTTTGCTGTCAGAAATGTCTGCCAGTTGACGAGCTTGTGACGCTAAATAGCCAGCGTTACAGATATTTGGCGGCATATTACCCAAGTCTTTAGCCGCTTTAACGCCAGAGGCGATAGCTAAACCGTGGGCGATAGCACGTTCACCGCTAGTGAGTTCACGGCGTGTTGGTACATTGAAGACCAGTTTACGCAGTGGACGGCGGTGTTCAGTTTTGTTGCTTTTCAGCTGGTCGAAGACATACAGGGATTCTTTCGCTGTTTCAACTGCTTGGCGAACTTTCCAGTAGTTATTGCGACCTTTTACATGTAACTCAGTCAAGAAACAAACGGCTTCCATCGAGCCAGTCTCATTCAGAGTACTGATGGTTTTCTGAATGATTTGTTTGAATTGACGCTCATCGAGTTCACGTTCTTTACCGCAACCGATCAGTAAAATACGCTCAGATAGAACGTTAGGCACATGATGCAGCAGCAAGGATTGACCTACTTTACCTTCAAGCTCACCGCGGCGCAGCAGGGCGCTGATATATCCGTCACTAATTTTGTCCAGCTGTTCAGCGATAGGGGACAGACGGCGTGGTTCAAAGACTCCGACAACGATACAAGCACTACGTTGTTTTTCCGGGCTACCACTTTTTACACTAAACTCCATGCGTTCTCCTGAATCTTAAAGACAAAGGTCGATGCTCCAGTTAAAATTAGCCTTTCGCATGATCTGGCTTATAGAGAATGAACTCTTTGTGTTAAATTGAGCAAATACCTAGTTTCGCTTATATTAAGCATATTCCGATATAGCACTTAGTATAGATAATGCTTTTATATCATTCTAGCCAAACAATAAACCAGAGTATATTTTAGTAAATGGCTGTCATAGAACGAACTTAGCCATTTTCATCCCAAAAGACAAGTTTTCACAGGCGTAATAAGCGTGATCATTATTCGATATTTGGTTCGGGAAACCCTGAAAAGCCAGCTGGCGATACTTTTTGTCCTGCTGCTTATCTTTTTTAGTCAAAAGTCCATCGACATCTTAGGTGCCGCTGTTCAGGGGAATATTCCTTCAAATTTAGTTCTTCCATTATTAGGATTAGGTGTGCCGGAGATGGCGCAACTTATCTTACCTTTAAGCCTATTTCTTGGGCTATTGATGACTTACAGCAAATTGTACACAGAAAGCGAAATTACTGTGATGCATGCCTGCGGTCTGGGTAAAAGTGTGCTTGTAAAAGCGGCGCTGGTACTTGCTGCATTAACCGCCTTAGTCGCTGTTGCCAATATTACTTGGATGTTGCCTTGGTCATCTCAGTATCAAGAGCAAGTGTTGGCGGATGCAAAAGCCAACCCCGGTTTAGCGGCGATGGTGGAAGGGCAGTTTAAAACCACCAAAGATGGCAACTTTGTGTTGTACATCGGCGAAGTCAAAGGCAATGATTTTAAAAATGTTTTCTTAGCTCAGCTGCGTACTGCCAATGAGCAGCGTCCTTCCGTTGTGGTTGCGGATAGCGGTTATATGAAAGAAGACGAATATGGCCGCCAGATGGTGGTGCTAGACCAAGGTACTCGCTACGAAGGCACGGCAATGCTGCGAGATTTCCGCATCACTGACTTCGTGAATTACCAAGCCGTTGTTGACCATAAAGCCACGGATGTCAGTACGGATAAAGTGGAACAAAAAACCATGATGCAGCTGTGGAATGAAAGTAATCCTGAGGTCAATGCTGAATTCCACTGGCGTCTAACCATTGTATTCTCTGTGGTCGTGATGGCGTTGATGGTAGTGCCGCTGAGTGAAGTGAACCCTCGTCAAGGGCGCGTGCTCAGCATGATCCCAGCCATGCTGCTGTACCTGATTTTCTTCTTATTACAAAGTACATTACGTAATAGCGCGGATAAGGGGGATATCGATCCTAAATATGCAATGTGGGCGGTTAACTTCGGTTACTTGTTGTTAGCAGTAATACTGAATTTATGGGATACCGTACCAATGCGCAAAATGCGTGCTAAGTTGACCAGAGGGGTTGCCTGATGTTTGGTGTTTTAGATAGGTATATCGGCCGAACCATCCTCAATTCGATTTTGATGACGCTGTTTTTGTTGGTTTCCCTTTCAGGGATTATCAAATTTGTCGAGCAGCTTCGCAAAGTGGGTGACGGTGATTATACGGCGATGAGCGCAGGGGTTTTCACCTTATTAACCGTTCCCAAAGATATCGATATTTTCTTCCCAATGGCGGCATTATTGGGTGCATTGCTGGGATTAGGCGCGTTAGCTTCCCGCAGTGAACTGGTGGTAATGCAAGCGTCGGGCTTTACCCGTTTGCAAATTGCGATGTCGGTGATGAAAACAGCGATTCCATTGGTTATCGTGACGATGATCATGGGAGAGTGGATTGCACCTGCGGGCGAGCAGTGGGCGCGTAACTACCGTGCAGAAAAAATTGTTGGTAGCTCTTTGGTGGTGACGGATTCAGGTATGTGGGCGAAAGATGCTCATGACTTTATCTATATACAACGTATTAAAGATGCGAGCACCATCCAAGATGTTTCTATTTATCGCTTCGATGATCATCGCAAATTAGAGTCAGTGATGTTTGCCGCTCGCGGAACTTATGATGCAGATAAAAAACTGTGGGTGTTATCTCAAGTTCAAGAATCTATCTTGGGTAGCCAGCAAAAAATTACCGGTTCACAGCGTTTAACCTATGATTGGAAAACCAATTTAACCCCAGAGAAATTAGGCATTGTTTCCCTGAATGCGGATTCACTTTCAATTCGTGGCCTGTATCAGTACATCACCTATTTGAAAGAGAGCGGGCAAGTCGCTTCGGTTTATCAGCTGAGTATGTGGCAAAAAATCCTAGCGCCACTTTCTGCGGCAGTCATGATGTTGATGGCGGTTTCCTTTATCTTCGGACCTCTGCGTACGGTGCCGATGGGCGTGCGTGTGATTTCAGGGATTGTGGGCGGCTTCTTGTTCTACATCTTAAACCAAGGCTTTGGTAACTGGAGTTTGGTCTATTCCATTCCGCCAGTGCTCGCGGCTGCGCTGCCGAGTGTCTTGTTCTTGGGTGTGAGTATCTTCTTGTTAGTTAAACGAAAATAGTCCATTCCCTTTAAATTGAAAAAAGGCTGTAGAATCGAATGATTTTACAGCCTTTTTTATTGTCGACGGCAAGTCTTCATATCAAGACCATACTCACTTTATGCTGAGGATAAAATTACCGAAATTACTCAGCATCGATTGAATTTTTCCTTGTGGCTTAAATAATACTTGCTGGATCCTTTTTTGTTCCGTCTGAGAGGTATATTCACCGATAATGCCTATCACGTTTTTTCCACTTTTGTTGGCAATCTGTTGTGCATAAGAGAACGAACCGCCATTTGCACTGTATGATTTTCTAATCCTGTAAGCATTTTTCCAGGTCGCTTGAATGTATGATTGCTTTGCTTCATTCCTGGTATCTGCTAATAGTTTTTTATACTCAGCGGTTGCTTCAATGTTCGGATCATCCGCTTTCTCATTAACCAGCCTTGAAAGATCTATTTCGACATAGTCTGGTTTTTTAGGTTGTGGAAAGGCTTTTTGATGATTAAATACATTTCTGAGTTGCTGTACTAATTCAGAAACAGTGTTCGTTCCTGATTTTACGGAGCTGGGGCGTAATATGTTATGAGCGGAAAGCGGGATAATTTTCATCTTAGTTCCTTCGCTAATTATGAGTAAGAAGGCCTAAGAGTAGCGAAAGGTCATACTAAAATATTGCATAAAAAGCAACCGCCTATCAAAAATAGCGACGAGTAACAAACTGCCTGAAGGGCTCAGGCAGTTGTCACGATAAATGTCAGTAGGCGCACAAATCCGCGTTTTAGGGTAGGGGTATAACTCGCCAGTGCATTAATCGCGTCGGCGGTACCCTTTCAATTTTTCCCATACGCATGGTTAGACGATAATGAAGCAACCATATCATTCACACCGGCGGTTAACTTACTGAACTTACTACCATCTTTACGTGTCATCACCACGAATACCGCAATATTTTGCTGTGGGATCATCGCCATATAGGTATTAAATCCACCGCCGCCGCCAGTTTTCTGGTAGATCCCCGGGATACCGTTTTTAGGCTTCATATAAACCCAGCCAAGACCTAGACCATCAGCATAACCTGCCACGTCCATCCCTTTGGCATCTAACAGCTTTTCACGCGGGAAGAAAATACCCTGCTCGCGGGCTGCAGTCGCTTTACGTAGGTTATTATCCGTGGATAAAAATTGCTGCATCCATTTTTGCATATCTGCCGGCGTGGAATACACACCGCCGCTTCCTGCTGCCGCAAGGGTATTATGGCAAGGGCTTGGTTTGGTGCCTTCCATCAATCGGGCGCACTGACCTTTGCTTGGGGTATAGGTGGTATCCGTCATTTTTGCCGGAGATGTCACGTATTTGCTGAACAATTGCGGGTATGACTGCCCTGTCGCTTTGACCATCGCATCGGCGAGTAAATCATAGGCGAGGTTGGAATAAGCCGCTTCAGTGCCCGGCGTAAAATCGAGCTTACCGGTTTTCAGCCATGTCCAACGGTTCTCTTGGGTTGGCCAGATAAAGACAGGGCGACCCCATTTTCCACCCGGCTGTTCGCGAGGTAAGCCACTGGTATGGCTCGCTAAATGATACAGTCGGATAGGTTGCCCGCTATTGTTATCAGGCACGGTAACACCGTTGTAACTGTATTGCTGTAGCGGGTCGGTGATCGCTAGTTTTTTATCTTGCTCCAGCTTAATTAAGATTTCGCTGGTCATTAATTTGCTAACAGAAGCGATACGGATCAGGGAGTTAGGGCCCGGTTTTTGTCTGCTACCCGGCGCAGTTTCCCCATAATAGCGGGATAAGGTTTGGTTATTATCAATAACAATAATCGCCATGCCACGGGCATCGCTTTCGTTATAAATGCGGTTCGCATACATATCGACAATTTTGGTGACTCGTTCGTAAGTTCGTCTATCACCTTCGAATATTTGCCACTCGGAGTTACCTGCAAGCATGCCATTTGGTGAGCTTTGCGAGTTTTTTTCTGTCGTTGAGGAACAGGCCATCAATGCCGCAGAGAGTGCGGATACCGACAAAATTTTAAGAAACGTTTTCTTCATGTTTGAAGCCAGCCGATATGATTGTTTATAAAAGGCTTTTCAGCCAATATTTATTTTTTCTTTGAGAAAATTTTCATGACGACACCAATTAAGATGCCAATAACCAGACCAGTGGCTATCCATCCAACAAAGCCCATAAAATATGCCTTTATAATTTTACATAAGAGTGCGGATAAACTAACAAAAATTATGCTTTGTCGCCAGTCACCCAAGGGTTAAGACAATGAAAATGCTTTTAGGAAAATTAGCATAGATATTCAAATGTTGTTGAACATAACAGGGGATATTGCGCTTTTTATGGAAAGATTTTTTCAGGTGCTTTTTTTTTAATCGAACAATCTGATTGTTCAAGATAAATGTTGCCAGTCGGCATCAGGCAAGTATAATGGCACCGTTTTCCAAGAAACACATCACTTCGTGCCGGAGTGGCGGAATTGGTAGACGCAGTTGATTCAAAATCAACCGCCTTCGGGTGTGCCGGTTCGAGTCCGGCCTTCGGCACCATAAGAACATCAAGAGACGTCAACCGACGTCTTTTTTTGTATCTAAAATCCAGTGTTTGCAAGGCTTTTCCCGCGTTTTCAGTCAATGCATATCAACTTAACTCAACCCACATCAACCTCCGAGTGAGTATACATCTGAGTATATACACCGCTTCGATAATGAATGTATACTCATTTTATCTCAAATTACTGATGTTAGAGCAATGCAGGCGCAGCCTGTGGCGTAGGCACATAGTTGGTTATTCAGCTCGAAATCATCGACAGTAATCTGAGATATCTCGTTTATATACTCACTCTGGGGTGAAGAGGACAAAGAATATGGCATTAACCGATACGAAAGTTCGAGCAGCTAAACCAGACGAGAAAGCTTATACACTGACAGACAGTGATGGCTTGTTTCTTTATATTCACCCCAATGGTTCTAAATATTGGCGCTTTCGTTTTCGCTTTGGCGGCAAACAACATTTGATGGCTTTTGGTGTATACCCTGAAATTTCTTTAGCGGATGCAAGAGAAAGAAGGGATGCCGCTAGAAAGCAAGTTGCTTTAGGCATCGATCCTCGCGAGCTCAAGAAAGAATTAAAGGAAGAACAGAAAAAGGAATTTAACACCTTTGAGAAGGTAGCTCGCGATTGGCATGCGACCAATAAGAAGTGGTCAGAAGGGCATAGTCATCGAGTCCTCAAAAGCCTTGAGGACAATATCTTTGCTGCTATTGGTAAACGCAATATTGCTGAACTGAAAACTCGTGATCTACTCGAACCGATTAAAGCAGTGGAGATGTCTGGACGTCTTGAGGTTGCGGCACGTTTGCAACAACGTGTAACCGCCATAATGCGTTATGCAGTCCAAAGTGGTTTAATCGACTATAATCCAGCGCAAGATATGTCTGGTGCAGTTGCCACTGGTAAACGAGTTCATAGAGCTGCATTAGAGCTTAAACGCCTACCAGAGTTCTTAAAACGCATTGATGATTATAAAGGAAGGCCTTTAACTAAACTTGCAGTAAAACTCACCTTATTAGTCTTTATTCGTTCCAGTGAACTGCGTTTTGCCCGTTGGGATGAAATCGATTTTGAAAATGCCATGTGGACGATCCCTGCTGAACGCGAAGCGATAGAAGGGGTTAAACACTCACATCGTGGATCAAAAATGCGCACGCCCCATTTAGTACCTTTAAGCCGACAAGCCATTGAGATATTGAAACAGATCTATCAATTCAGTGGTAACCACGAACTGATCTTTATCGGTGATCATAATCCAAGAAAACCAATGAGTGAAAACACGGTTAACAATGCATTACGTGTAATGGGCTATGACACTAAGACGGAAGTCTGTGGACATGGTTTTAGAACGATGGCATGTAGCTCGTTGATTGAGTCAGGACTGTGGTCGAAGGATGCGGTAGAACGACAAATGAGCCACCAAGAGCGTAACTCAGTCAGGGCTGCTTATATTCATAAAGCGGAACATATTGAGGAACGGCGATTGATGGTGCAATGGTGGGCAGATTATCTGGATGCGAATAGGGAGAAAGAAATTTCGCCTTTTAGTTTTGCTAAGTTTGGCAATGATCCATTAAAGATAATTTAAATTAGATCATCAATTGTTGTGATATAAAGGAAAGCTGTAAGGGGATGGAGCCCTTTACACGATGGGTACAATTTTGTATGAGAAGGGATATAACTCTACATGGATTGAGCTGGGTATATAGATAAGTATTAGATCCGTTACACGTATAATCACGCTCAGTATTTGGATAAAAATATATTTTAAAGTCTACTTATAAAGCTATTAATACTAATTTAATGCTTCTATTACTCATTTACTTTATACAGGGATTGACTGAAAAATATGTAGGTGTTAATAAAGAAATACGTTGAAATTGGTAAGAGCCGAGACTATGGCATTTCTTGAAGAAGCTAATTGTATTGATGATTTACTGAACGGTGTGCATAAGGCTATTATGTCTGGTGGCATCGAAAACTCACCAACAAAAGGTAAGAATCTTGAAATATTAGGAGCATGCTTAATTCTGACTGACCCTACAAAGCGTGTTAGTCGAACGGAATCTAGAAGTAAAATAATCAGTTGTTTAGGGGAGTTTTTGTGGTATTTAACAGGAAGTAATGATCTTTCATTTATCCATCACTATATACCTAAATATATTGATTACGCAGAAGAAGATGGAAAGGTTCATGGAGGATATGGATCTCGTCTTTTTAATATGCATAATATGTATAATCAGATAGAAAATATAATATCATTATTAAAAAATAAAAAAACGAGTAGAAGAGCTTTAATACAATTATTCGATTCTTCAGATTTGGTTTCTAAGGATAATAATGGATTAAGTGAATATAAAGATATTCCATGCACTGTATCTCTTCAGTTTTTAATTAGAGAAAATAAATTACATTTATTTTCTAATATGCGTTCTAATGATGCATTTATGGGACTAACTCATGATATATTCGCTTTTACAATGATACAAGAGTTTGTTGCTAGAATTTTACAATGTGAGTTAGGTAATTATTATCACTTTGTATCTAGTATGCATTTGTATGAGAAGGATTTTGAAAAAATAAATAATTTGCAAAAAGAAGGTTTTATGAGTACACGGTCTATAATGGATGTAATGCCAGCAATAGATACTCTTGATTATAGGTTTAAGTTATTAAACATAGAAAAAGAATTAAGGGATAATAAGCTTTATGATCTTGATAGTGTCGAATTAAATGATTACTGGAAAGATTTAATGCGAATCATAAAAATTCATTTTCTTTTAAAAGAGAATAATCCATTATATTCAAATGAGGCTAAAGTTGAGCTAGGCAAGCTTGTGAATAGTTCATATGAAATTTTTTTTGAAGGAAAATAAAAAATGAGAAGGCATAATCTAGCACATAATTTAGTATTATCACTAAAAAATTTTAATAGAAGTGAATATTCTCTTAATGGACTTTCTTCAGATGAGCATTATATGACACTTGCTATGCAATTAGTTGATAGTATTCGTCGTATAGAATTTGTAAAAGTTATTTCAAACAGTAGTAAGCCAGTAAGTCCTTATCGTACCGAGCCAAACTCTGACCTATTTGATCCTATACGAGCAGCTAGATTACATTATGAATCAGGTAACTATGATGAAGCATGTTGGTTAATTTTTCTTGCTACCCATTTTGGTAAGAATATTAAAACAAAGTGGAAACTTTGTAGTGATATATATAGTGGATTAGGTACAGATATATGGACTTGGGATAAGATAACAGAGAATTTTGGAGCTTTTGAAATGTGGTACGAAAATAATTCTTTAGAATTAATAAGAGGAAGTACGCAAAGGCAATATGGTAATCATCGAAAGTATGAAACTTTAAAATATAATTCTAGACGCTCAATTCCTAAAGTATTTCAATCTTACATTAACTTTATAGGACAAACGAGAAGTCATGAAGCAAGATTTGATGAAGCAAAAATGATTGCTCAGACTCCAGAATTACTTTTTGAAGTATTATATTCAAATATGAGAAGTGTTATTTCCTTCGGAAGAACGGCTAAGTTCGATTATTTAACAATGTTAAAAAAGACGAACTTATTAGACGTCGAGCCTAATCATCTTTTTTTACGTAACTCCACAGGGCCAATAAAAGGGTGTCGGCTTTTATTCAGTAACAATATAGGTAGTGGCGATTCAATTGAGGTATTAAACAAAAAGTTATCTTCACTTGCAACAATATTGCCAATTAATTATCTAAGAATGCAGGTATTAGAAGATGCACTTTGTAATTGGCAAAAATCCCCCGATAGTTATAGATATTTCGGAGGATAAAGACTATAGGATATCATCCTTTTCATACCTCACCTTAAGCCTATTAAGGTGAGAATATGGAATGTTTCCTATATGTTGTAGATGACCTAGAATAATTCCTTTTGACACTCCCACCAGTCTAGAAATTCGTACAATCTCCTTCCAGTTTCTAGCGCTAAAGTATTTGATTTTCTCCTGAAAAGGTTCTGGTATTAGAGTATTAGTTGCAAATAGATCAGCTTCTTTTTCTTCTTGTTCATCTAAGGACAATTTTGTTTCTCCTTCTAATCGGATACTTATAGCATCATGAAGGATAAGGTGGCCAATCTCATGGAATAAAGTGAACCAAAAATGGTCATCTGTTAGATACCGGAAACTCACAATTAGAGTTGCCTTATGGGGTTCAAAAAAGCAAGTTGCGCCACTTGCACGACATCCTGAAGGAGTTGGAAGAGCAACTAAAGTAACACCCGCTGTAGCCAGGAGAGTACGAATGCGTGGTATAAATATTTTTATATCAGATTCATTTGTAATTTTACGCAGCTCAGGTATTAGACTTTTTAGTTTATCTTTATTCCAAGTGCTGCATTGATGATTTGAACTGATTTCTTTTGCTTTAGTTATCCAGACCAAATCAGACATTGGCATAGTTTTTAGACTGACGGACTTTCTGAATGCAACTAAAGGAGATAATTCTATGTTAAAATCGTTTACCGAATTTATACCAAAAAAGTTTAGGCAGTTTTTCAGTTTTGATTCAAATGATGATGTTTTAGGAATCCAACCATACTTGATCATATCTCGTACAGGGAGGGTATTAAGCCATGCTTTATTGGTATTATCCAAATGTGTAATGTGTTTTCTATACCTGCTTTCACGTCTCAGCCAAAAATCGCTAGAAACATCAAATAGATCTTGTAGTCTATAAGCTAGATTTTCATCAAGTGAAATATCTCCACTCAGTAATTGCTGTCCTTTTTTTAGGGAAAGGCCAATTTTTTTACTGAATTCTTGATCTGTAATACCATGTTCATCCATCAGATCTATGATTGTATCGCCCGGAGGAGACACCCGGTCAGGGCTAAACCCAAGTTTACTAATCATTTTTCATCACCTATGAACATTAACTTAATTCGACTAACATTACTCCAGTCAACTGAACCATCTGCATTTTTGGGAGGGGTAGTATGCCCACAAGTGAAACCGATATCAGTGCTAGAGTCGAGGCATACTATAATATATTCTTCCCCATCCTGAAAGGATGATTTTGGGTTTCCAACAGGTAAACTTAGTATATTCTGTGTAGCATCAATATCAAAAATACGACGTAATAATTTTTTGGATAATTGAACTCCCAAGATTTCTTTTGCGTAGCTCTCACTTTCACAAATACTTCTTAAATGCTTGCTATGGAAGGAAATATGCAAAATTTATCACTTGTATAATTTTGATTAAAAATTGATTATTTAGTTTATAGCAAAAAATTCTTAACTATTGAAGTAATAATATACATGTTAAGTATAGACTGTCTAGAATTTTAATGCTAAACCTTAAGTATTATGATTTAACGAAAAAAGTTTATAATATGATGAAAGACAAACATTTAGGTACTAACGCGATTAAAGATGTCATAGCTGAAATGAATAGTCAGGATATCAAGTGGGGTGCAGATCGTGATCTTAGCCCGTTTATATGGGCATCTATTCTAGGTGAAGAGGTCGGTGAATTTAATCAAGCTATTCTACATGATTATTACGGAGGGAAGTTCGCAGGCACTTCCCGTGATGAACTAGTTCAAATTGCGGCTGTCGCATTACAAATTATAGAGTATTATGACAGACAAAAATTATAAGTAATAGTTAGTGTATTTATTTCTAATCTCCGTTTTTAAGTATGTAAAAATGGGAATTATATCGGAATATATTTCCTTAATCTTTATTCGATCCTGTAAAGTTATCACAATTGGAGTGGTATTTATTATCACCAGCGATAAACTTTCTCGTAATTTCATTTATAATTTGTTAATTTATCTCAGTTAAATAAAAGTTACTGTGTTGTTCTCATAATTTATCATTATGTCTGAACCAATAAGTTTCATTGTTGGTTACTAAGAACCTATCTCAATAGGGAGTTGACAAATAAATAACTTTAGAGAACTGATGTTTGCTGACGCAGTATCTATCGTCTTTAAACGTTAATGCCAGCTGCTTAAAATACTGTTTGTATCACCTATTGAGGTAGGCTCTTAATCATAAAGCCTCACAACTATTTTATATTTACAACCATTCAATAATGTTGATAATTTAATTTATGTAACATAGTAGCCTATAAATTTCGTTTTAATCTAATAATTTTCACTATTACATTAATATTTACCCTTCAACAAACCATATAAAAAAACAAAGGATTACGTACATGAAGCAACGTTGTTTATTCACAGAAGGAAGCATCAGCCTGCCTGAGGGCTACAAAGAACAAACTGTCAACATCTTGATTTCCCCCACTGGCAATGCGGTTAACATTTCTCGGGATAACAAACCCGCTGATGAAACCTTTGATGACTATGTTGCTCGCCAAAAGCAACTTTTGCAACGCTCCCAAAAAGATTGGCAACTCCTTGAAGAAAAGCCCTCTGTACTGGGACGCGACGGGATTCACGGCTACCTTATTAGTTCACGCTACCGCCCGAACAAAAAGCAGGCAAGTTGTCGTCTTTTTTACAATTTGGCAACGTTAATGGTTACGCTGCGCACTTTTCAGGGGGCAAGTACACTTCATCGATATAACTCCAGTCTCTTGTCTGCCGACTCCATCTGTCTGGATGGTTCAATTGAGCGCGACGATAGACTTGCATACGCTGTCGGAGAATTTCATTATCCTTGCCGCAGTGTCTCTGTTGAGGTGTCACATACTTTATGCCACTGTGTTTATGCTCATTGTTATACCAGTCAACAAAATTACCCACCCAACATCAAGCATCTTCAATTGAAGAGAACCCATCCATTGGCCATGAAGGACAGTACTTTATTGTTTTGAATAATGACTCTGAGTATGGGTTGTCACTGCTTACTCTAGGCTTGGAGTAAGAGCTTACTACCCCAAGGTCATGCATCTTTGCAAGCATAGTGTAACTTCTCATTGAGGCGCCATTGTCAGAGTGCAAAGTAATGTCGCCCTGCACACACTTTTCCCGCCATGCTGTTCTTTGGAGTAACTCTGTTGCATATTCGCCTAGCTCATGATCATACCCTTCCGCACCCACTACTTTTCTACTGAAGATATCCATTATAAAATAGAGGTAATAGTGCTTTCCTCTTGTTTTAGATGGCAGATAACTGATATCCCAGCACCATACTTGGTTCGGTTTGCAGGCTTTTTGAACCTTTGGTCGAGAAGATCTTGTGCCAGCTTTGATACGCGTCCGCTTGCCTAGCTGGTTGTTTGCTTTTAGTACCCGATAAAATGTGGACTCTGAGGCAATGTAAATGCCTTCGTCAGCCAACATTGGAACGATGATATTCGGCGGTAAATCTGCATACTTTGTTGTATTGCAGGTATCTAATATCTGCTGTTTTTCTGCTTCTGAGAGCTTATTATGAGGCTCATGTTGCCGAGGTTGTTGACGCATATCACCTGTGACTTCACCAGAGTTCTGAGTCCAACGCTGAAACGTGCGTATGGATAACCCAACAGTGGCACAAGCCTTTATCTTTGTTGCCCCTTTGCGCACAGCTTCATCAACAAGTGTAACTAATTTAAGCCGCTCTGGAATAGGGATCAGTCTTCCTCGCTGGTTTCCCTGAGGGCATTGAACTTTTCCCGCAAAACCAGTAGTGCAGCGGTTTCGTCGATGTTGCGCTCTGAGCCTTGATAGATAGTGCTCGACAAGCTTTAACGTCATCGACAAATACCTCTTTAGACCTACAGTATTCAGCTAACTCGCGCTCAGACATTGTTGCAGTTTCAATCACGATGAAAAATCTCTGCTCCGCTGAAAAATCAGCAGTAGCATTTTCTCACGGCGATTCTGTAGGCAATAGACCGCTTTCAACAAGTTCATTTCTCCACTTAGACCACGGAAGGACTCACATCTAATTCTTTAACAATTCTTCGGTGAGCCCCATTATACGGTAGTAACAACCAAGTTTGACCTTTCGTTTTCACATCAATTGGAACTGGATTAGCTAGCATAGTTATCTCCTTAAAAATCTAGATGACAACGATGCTAACACGGGGGTTACTCACCGATCTCCAGACTTTCATATCTACTAGATCCACTCATTTCGTTTCAAATTAATATATATTCGGGTCAAAAATAACGGTCACTGTTCCTCGGTAAGTATCCGGTCTTGTCAAGAGCATAGTATCAACATCATGCTGAGTGACCAAAAAATCGATGCTTCCCTTACGATTACTTCCAATATCTCGTGTTGAAAACGTATTATTTACTATATCCTTATGGATTGGCATTAGCGCACGTGTAACCGTGCTATTGGTTTTCTGATTAATAATATTATTTGGTAAGCTCAAATACGCTTTTACAGGAACCAGTTGTCCATTATTGTCACTTTTTATAGCACAATGTTCACCTTGAATATATTCACATTGCAAATAAGCTGTAAATGAGCCCGTTGAAGAAATTAAAAAGTCACTTCGAGCAGTAAGCTGAGGAGTGATTTTTGTTATCATCCAACGTTCCCAGTTTCGTTTTCCCTGTTCTTCCGTACAAACTTTACCTACACTACAAGGTTGCAATGATAACGCACGACCTTCTGGCGTTGTAGTGACGATTAAATCATGATTAACGGAAAGAGTGAGATTGATATCAACAACGCTGTCACTGGCTTGGTAGTTATCACCAAAATCAAAATCGCCTCCTGGTCCTACGGACAATGATAATTTCCCCAAATAGCGACCTGAAGGAATGCTTGCAAAACTGTCTTTAGTAGTTAATGAGTAACCAATGCTCATGTCATAAAATTTGGATGGCTCGGTTCTGTCTATTCTGCTTATTTTATAACAGGGGAGAGTGTTATTTAATGTTCTCCAGATAAATTGAATCCAACTTCCTGTTCCTGAGCCCCCCCCCCATGCAGTAGTATAATAAGAACATCCTCCTCCCCGAGGTGCGCTAAAATCTTTGTCACCTTCATCCCAATTATTTGAAGCATAATTTGTTGTGAATTGTGAAGAATAGCTGGTTACCCTAAATATAACGTCAAATGCTTCTCCAGTATCCTGATTCCTTACTGTGAGTGTTCTGGGAGTTTTAGGAAAGTTAAAGTAAGGTCCTTTACGAGGTTCATTATAAGCAACGATAGGGTAGGAAATTGTTGTTGTTAACGGCAAATGAACACTTGCCTCATCAACATCGCAATATCGTGGATATTGTGCGCAATATCCGCTTATTGGGGTTGTATTTATAAACTTGCCGCTACCATTCATGTTATACTCTGCAGTTAAATCAATCGTTACACTGTGGGCAAATGCGCTGAGTACCAACATGACGATACCAAGAATGTAATGAAAATAACGCATTATAACCCCTCCATTGATGAACAACGAATAACAGGAAAAAACTGTACGGCTTTTTCCGATGACAGGGCGTCCGGTAACTGGCACGATAAGGCGGGTAATTGACCATCGGCTAAGACAGTGAGTTTTTGGTTATTGATGCCCGTATCTAATGTTAAAACGCCCTCAGCATTAATCACGCCACTACTAATATCACTAATCACCTGACGATGTCTTAACATTTGACCTCGGTTGTCTTGCAGCATCCCCACAAGCACTGTTGTTTTGATGGCCTTTAATTTTAAATATTTCACACTACCTCGATTCATTTGCATTGATTCATATTCAGGAAAAACTTTTCCGTTATGTTCACCCATGCTGTAAAACTGGATGGACTCATTTTTCCAGACATCCGCAGGAATAACATTTCGACCCTGAAATAACTTTGTTTCGCTAACACTGTCTGAAGCGACAATTTGCATATCGGGGTCATCTGATTCTAAATCTACGATAAATGCCGAATCCATGCCTAAACCACGTTCGCCACTACTCGCCGCAAGTCTTCCTTCACCCAACAAAAGTGTCTGACTTAAGTTAATGCCCGCGGTGGTGCTTTTGTCTTGTACATAATGCTGGACATAAGCATCCCCACTGAGCGCTCGACTTTCCACGGCGCCATTACCGTTAATGAGTGTGCTTCCACCACTTTGCGATATTCCAGCGCCTAGCCAACGTAGTGCCCCTTCATCCTGGGGTTGCCATTGATAATTTAAACTCGAATAGCTGTTACTGTCATTGATACCCGCATCAACTGATAACGTATGCTGTGCAGTCGGCATTAATGACATGCTTACTCCGAACATCACACCTTGCTCCCGATTCTTTTGATTAAATCCAGGTCGGTCATACGCACTTACTCGAAAATTAACATCGCGATTAGCCAACATGGCTTTTGTTGTCAATGCTGCATCAATCCCAAACCCTTCTCTTGATGGATTTTTCATGTATTGACCATTCAATGTCAGTGAACTCGCCCACGGTAATTGGGTGAACATTGACGCCCCCCACGCGTTCCCAACTTGCTTAGACGAGTCTGTCGAGCGATAACTATCCTGGGAAGTTCGACGCCAAAAGACATTCAACGAGTTTCCCGGTGAAAGCGTCCGATAATAACGTAAATCTGCGCTCGAATTTTTTCGTGAATCGTCATCCGTCAAGGTATATTGGGCAAAAAGACTATCATTGGAAGACAGTGTTACCGTTGATCTTGCGCTGAGCTGATATTTTTCTGCGGTCATTAAAAAACTGCTTCCCAAGATAACACGGGGGGTCAATAAGTAATCGACGGCACCGCCGCCGATGAACGCGTTATTATTCTCGGTGGTGTTCTTACGGCTAATCACTAAATCTCTTTTTTGCCCACCCCAGAAATTTAAGCGCCATTTTTGATTGGGATTTTGCCATCCTAATGGCTTGTATACTTGAGCTATTTGAGTATCCACAATCTTACCGTTCTCTAGGGTATTAATCGTGATGTTATAAATGCCGCTGGGTAAACGCCGAGTGTCAATAGCTTGTATTCCTGGTTGCAGTTGTTGCGAGTAGATGAGGCGATTATCCAGCCAAACTTCTGCCGTTGCTTGATTGGCAGCGGTGACATAGATAGGGTAAGCACTGACACTTTCGTTATTTATCAATAATGCATTTGAGGTTCCCCACATGGCTCCAGCAACAGAGCCTGTACTAAATCCATTGGTTTCAACATTTCCCTTATCACTGTCCGGGGAAAAAAAACCTAAGCGAACAAAGTTACCTGCTAATTCCTTTTGTGTGTATAGTGCATAAATATTGGTTTCTTGTGTTTGATTGGCTTGGCTAGAGCCGTAGGTCTGCAGCGATATTTTTTGTGTCCATCCTAAAAGCGAGGACACGATAGATGAGGTAAAGTTCCATGTCTTCGCTGAAGCTACCGAAACGGCAGATAAATTATTGTGCATAATGACACCATTTGGCAGAGTGCTAGGCAAATGGATATAGTCATTGTTTACTTGCTCAGTTTCGTAGTGTGATGTAAATAATTTTAACGAGGAGTTATCCAGTCGATATTCAGCAGAGATTAGTCCTGCAGGGCAGGAGGAGTGACATGCACCTAATGAGATCCCTTTTTGTAAAATATTAGCCCACTCATTTTTAACTTGAGGTTTAATATCTGGTTCTTCATCTAAAATTCGTAGGAGATTAATTTGTCCATTTTCATGAAGCGAAAAGACAGCATCAAAAAGCGGAGAATCATTAAGATACACTTGAGAAACAATTTCTGAATTATAAAAATACTGCTTAAATTCATCAGGAACTTTTATCGTATTGCCTGCTGATAATAAATTTGCCCCCAAAGCTATTCCAGGTGCTAGAATTAAAGTAAATAATACTTTCATATTCATTCTTAGCCAAATCACAAAATACAAACACTATAAAAAATAGTTAGTCACTCGATAAATGCACAAACACAATTGAAATAACGAACGACTAGACTAAGCAATAAGGATGAAGGCCTCAAAGGCCTTCATCACTTGAGTAACTTATTTGTCTCCAGCTGGAGGCGCGACAAGCGCTGGTTCAAAAACCATTGCCACTTGGCCAGTAAAAGAGCCTGTCACAGTTAGAGGTGTGTCTGTTTTTTGTGTAATGCGAAGATTAGCACGACCGCCTGCTTTGGCATCTGCGGCATCAACTACGGTATTAGCCGTATTGCTGAGTGATACACCGTTAAAGATAACAGTTAACGGAATGGTATCTTTTCCATTTGATAAGATAGCTGTACCAGTTGAGTCGGTATTCGTTAAGGTTGCTTGAATACCACCGGATGTATTTTTATATTGAAATTGCTTGGAGAAATCTTGTAACTTCTTAGTTCCTAAATCATAAACCATTTCTTGCGTTTGATTAACCCAGCCGCCCTCAACAGGAATAACTTGAAAATCATCTGTTGGGATGGTGGCCGTTAAGTCGATAGCGTAGCGTTGTTCATCCGCAGCGTGAACAGTCATTGACCCTAAAGCCGCGCAAGACATTAAAATCGCGGATAATGATTTTTTTAACATGTGAATACCTCATTTATGATGATTAAAAAAAGAAGGAAAACGCTGTTTTCCTATTTATTTATTTTCTATAACTAGAAAACAAAATTAAAATTAAAATTAAAATTAAAATTAAAATTAAAATTAAAATTAAAATTAAAATTAAAATCAAAATTAATTATTTATCTAGATTGATGTTAATGTTAATAATTAAATGATTTTGATTTATCACCTTCAATTAATGTGAAGGTGATTTTGTTATTCTGTTTTTTTTGTAAAATAAACTCCCTCCCAGGCAATATAATTTCTCGGGATTTGTTCTCGCAATGTGATTTTGCGTTTTCACAATAACGGATATTATCTAATATAATGGTAGCATTTCCTTTATTTACTATTGCTATTTGTTTGTTCCTATCGTCAATAACGGTATTAAATAAAGGTTTTTCAGGTTGCATCACAACAACACTACCATACCCAGTCAATACATTAATTCCGGCCTCCAGTGCGTTTTTCTTGTATTGAGTTATTTCATCCTTGCTCATACCAAAACCATCATTTTCTTCTGGGAGTACAGGGGTAAAACGGATCCTAAAATAACGTTCTTTATCTCGCGCTCCTGACCACAATATACGTACAGTCTGAAAGCCCGATGGAGGAATGATTAATCTTAGTGGTGAGACAATGAGTCGTTCTTGTGTTAATGAGCCTGCGTCAACTTCTTTTTGTGTTGATTCGCGTTGATTCATTTTCGGTGTAACATCAATCTCCAATACCTCAACACGGACAAATGCGGTAGATGTTCCTGTATTATATACGCGTTTGGTCAGGCTTTGTGTTTCCGGCGTAAAAACATCATACATACTACCAATACCAATGGAAGGTGAGGCACATACTGTTATTGTTATACTCATTAATAACAATGTTAAAATAAAGTGAATTCGTTTAAGCATACATATTCCAATTTTTTATATAATAAAAAATAAAACTTTAATTAAAAATCAACACAAATACCCAATCTAATTCATCTTAAAACTTAAAATAATCCCAGAAAACAGATTAATGGAAAATGTAGGCTATTTTCTTTTGCGTTAATGCAGTACTGAATTAACGCAAACGTTGATATTCAATTAAAACTTCACAGGGCTCTTCATAAAATACCTCGACAATTAAATCAAGTAACGTTTTATCAATCTCATTTAATAATTGCAGAATGATTTCGATTGAAAATGTTGCTTGCCCTCGTTCTAGTCGAGAGATGTGTTGTTGGGAGATATTTAATTTTTGTCCTAATATTTTCCCCGACATACCTAGTAATCTTCTGTTTTTTCGAAAAAATGCACCTATGCGAACACTTGCACTTGATATATTGTATCTCATTAACGCGAACCACTCGTTTTACCAAATTAAAATATGGTTAATATCAAAACTATTGGTGCTAAAGACTAAGGTAAATTAAGAGGAGAGGGAAATAGTTTAAGACGATCAATTTTGTTGTTTATGATAGTTCATGACTATTGGTTTGATTTGTATTGATCGTTATCGTCAATGCTTTTTGATTTTATGTGTATTACTTTATGATTTTAAATAGATTTTTCATAAGATGTTAAGTTTCTTGGGAAATGATAACGTGAGTTACCAGATTGCGATTAAAATATTAACACGCATTCTGAAACTAAATTTGACATATTACGCATTACTGTTGTTTTTGTCGTTCGATATTAGGGTAAAAATTGGTGATTGAGTATGCGTGATGAATATTGATTATTCTGCGCAACTAAATCAGGACACTTTAATAATGGAATATAATCCAATTATTGAGGTGTTAAATGAAAAAACGAAAAAATAGGTTTTATACCGCTGAATTTAAGCAAGAGGCGATCGCATTAGTCACCGAGCAAGGTTATAGCATACCAAAAGCGGCAGCTTCTTTAGGGAGCACCGATAAATGACTTTATAACTGGAAAGCAAAATTTGACGCTGAGCGATCTGGTAGTAGTTTGAATTCCGATGAGAGAGCTGAGCTATTAAGAACCTATCCCAATAGGTTTTTATTCCAGACAATGACAGCACAGGCAAAATGCAGCATCGCCTCATAATTCTCGACTTTCTTCTCCCAACGAGTCAGGACACGACGGTAGAGCACTATGTCGGCTGATTTCACTGTCAATCGTGCTGCTAACTTACCGCGTACCACCACTTTGCCATCACGAAGTTTGACTTCTTGGCGGATCTGCGACATCGCATCCCAACCTGCATCCTTAACCGCAGGGAGGATATACTTAGTAATGATGTCCGTTTCAGTCAGATGAATTTTATTCACACCAGCCATAGCAGCTCTCTTAACGAAATTGGGATTAGTGCTTAATTATACACAGAATATAGGAGGGAGTTAGGTTATAAAGTGAATAGCATTATAATTATTAAAATCCATTAATATTTAAATCGCTTATATGGAAATTACCTATTTGTTTTAGGCTGATGTTCTTCTGTCACATTCAAAGCAGGAATACACCAAATCCCCTCATGGCACTTCGGGCAACATTTTTGATTACTTGTAAAATACTCACGACACTGCACGCAAAACCAATCCGTGATCTTTAAAATAGGGGACACTGATCGAACCTGTGTGCTCAGTCGTGCCTTATCTTCTAAGCTCTTGATCTTACTGATGAGCCGCGGACAGTGCTCTGCGGTCTGAGGATCAGAATGGGTAAACCATGACTCCGTTGGCGTCTTGTGCAGTGTGACGGGCTCACCGCAGTGAGCACAGTAATAGTTTTCTCGTGAATAACTCGATTCCTGATTGGCTCCCGCGAAACGATTGTTCTGCGTTAAGGCTAGCGACATTTTGACTTCATGTAATTTAAGCATGGTTGTGCTCCTTCTGTAAAATTTAAACTAAACGTTCTGAGTACCCAACATTCAGGATCCACACTCGGCAACCCACCTTGAAACTTAGAAGACCACTGAGCATAGGCTGCATGCGTATCGAGTCAGGTTCGTATGTTTAGGATGCAACGTTGCCTAGAACGCGTTCAATCGCACCAGGTGTGGTTGAAAGTGAGTTGGTGGGTAATGGGGTGGGTATGCTATGAAAAATGCACGACGACTCGCGCTAGTACCTTAGGATCCAAGGGCTGAGTTGGTTCCTCTCGATTCATCAATGCGTGCTTGTAACCACTGTACGACTTCGCTCTTTAACCAGCGCGACATGCGACCAAACTTGATGGGTTTTGGGAACTCTCCATTTTGGATCAACTTATAGAACCACTTATCCGTTAACCCAGTTAGTGCGGTGATAAATTTCATGTCAATGAATTGGTCATCAAGTAATGCAATATTTTCAGTTTGCGTGCTCATGGTAAAACTCCTGTTTTTAGAGTGTGTAAAAAGCAGGAGCGATATCGAAAAATGGGATGTGGATATCACTCCACATCATTAACCGGATGTGTAAAAAATAACTTGGTTGCTAACTATTGGCGTTTTCTCGGTTTGATTTCGCCTCGCCAAAAGGTGCGTTTAAGTTCAGGCACAGCCAGACGGACCCATGCATCGGCTTTACATAAATACCTCACCGCATTGAGTAATCCTTTCTTACTTTCCGCATCAGTACGTTTTAGTAAACCAATCCCCAGTTCGCGATAGCTTTCTTTTTGGTAATTACAGTTAAAGTACAGGCCTGCCCACTCTGTAATACGTTCTTGCCAGAGTTCACCAATGAGTTTGCCCAGCGTGATGTCCCGCCTCACTTTTTGTCCATCAAAGAAAAACAAAGCGTGGTAATGAAATCCTTTTTCCATACCGAATTCCAATTTCAAGATATACCCGACACAGCATGAAAAGAGTCGGTCGTGGTTAATGGCTTTGTACAGGGCTTGGCGATGCTGACGAAGGTGATGAGCTTTAACTCTATGACAAATACCACTTTTGTAAGACAGGTCTACTCGTACAACTAACAGTTTGGAGTAACGTTGATACAACGAATCAATGTATTGCTGAGCCCGTCTGTAATTCTTCTGAGCACCTTGTTCAAAGTGACGGACTTGCTTTTTGTAGTCAGGGCTCTTTAACGTGCTTTGGAACTCACGAAAGGCCTCGTTAAGCCACTGAAGGTGTTCAGGGGTATCCACCATCCAGTATTTATCTTTGTCTGTGAGTATGTCGCTTAGGCGGTATTTGTTAACAAGAGAGACCAAGAGCACAAGAGTGGGATGCAAGCGCTGTATTTGCGATATTTTTATTGATTGAATGTAACGGGTGAACTTGAGCGTTTCTAAAAAGAGCTCACCTTTGGAGGACGTAGAGGTGAGCTGCAAACGAGGGTTATTAGGTGACAAGGGAATGCCTTTATATAAATCTAATTTATGAGTTAGACGTTTTGAAAGGTGTTTAATATTTCCCATGAGTAGAGACACCAATTCACGCAGTGAGTGGTCTCGAGTGAGCGTTAAACGGTCATGTTCAAACGTGGTTGAGAGAACAACTTGATTTAAGTGTAGTGCACGATTTGTCATTTTATTTGCCTGTGATTGAATAAAGGTTCGTATCATCAGGCAGAGGAGTTATTTTTAATTTTTTATAGGCCTCGATGTGAATAATGCTGATTTAGGTAAAATCAGCATGGAGTTGTATTGCTTATGCGTAATGTTTTTCAGTGACAATTGAGCATGGTTTTACATGTTCTCATTCTTCTGTAGTTAACATGATTGTGAATGGGTCAAGATAAACAAGAGACATACTGATTAACTCACTAATAATAAACAATCCTAGACGCTGAACTCGGGATTTAATGTTTAATGTATGGCTATACTTGAATTATCATATCTATTTTTTGATTTTAGATACTTTATATATGCTTTAAGTTAGTGCTTTTTTGTATTAACCTATTGAAATAAATTGTTCTATGATTAATTTATCTATACGTATGTACAACACGAAGTATGACATAAAAACAACGTAATTTGTGACGTAATAGAGACTAATTAAAGACAAAATAAACTACACTATTACTACGTAGTTCTTGTGGGGTAATTTATGTCTAAGCAGGATAAATATTTAAAAGTCAGTAATGACAGAGAACGGTATTTTTATAGTTCTTACATTTCAAAAATGTTGAATATTCAATTCATGGAGGCCCGGCCACGGAGTGAAAGAGAGCTTAATAAAGCCATAAAAAATAAGCTGGAAGATACGACAGAGCGTATGCGGTTCATTCGTGAGGCGAAAGACGAATTTAGTTGCAAAGTTATACAAAATGAAGCATTTGATTGGATTAAATCCAATGAGCGATGTGCCTTTTTTATTCTCTACTACATCAATCATTATTTAACAAACAAAAAGATTTTAGCGATTAATGACCATCGATATCGAGTTATTTATCGAACATCTGAGTATGAACGTGTCGATTATCTAACTCCATTGGATGAGTATGAGTATCGTAAGCAAGGTTTATCGCCATCACCCAATAATACAAAAGATGCATTAGATAATATTATGTATTTTTTTGATTTACTGGATTCTTCAATTGAGAAAAAAATTGAAGTTCTTGCGTATTTGAAACGAAAATGGATGTCAATTAAGGATACAAACTATTTGTCATGGCTTGATGAACGTAATGCAACACAAATGGAATGGGCAAAAAATTATATTGCAAGGTCTCGCTTATTTTCTCGATGGTCTTGTTCAGAAGTTTATACATTTGCTAGTGAACGAGTGCAATTAATGGGGTGTTTTGATGTTAGATTAGATATATCTCCAGACTCAAAAGAGTTATTAATTATTAAAATGAAAAAGGCGTGGTCACAAGAAAACTATCGAAGCCAAATATCGGAAAAGAAAGTGTTAAACACATATTTAGACAAAGATGTGAAAGATAAGTTATCAAGATTAGCTAAACGGCACAGAATGAAAATCAACGAGTATTTAACTTATCTAATTGAAAAAGAAGATGAATAAGTAAAGTTCATTATGATTCGATTTTTTTTCACATATATATTATTCAATTGATAATGATTTCGGTTATTTTGTTTATATATCAATAAGTTAAACTTCATCCGTGACACACCCTGTCATTTCCCTTCATTTATCTCTCGAAAAAAAGTCAAATAGCCGGACATAACCTGTCCGGTGAGGTTGTTATCGTAGTGTTCTCTTTTTCAAGCTAGGGAATAATACTGATGGCAACTTACCGATTAGATACCGATTTAGCGTTTTTACGTGAATGTAGCAATGAAGAACTGGGCTTACTTGTATCCGTCCTAACTCATGACAGCAAAGATGGACAAAAGCGTTGGACTGAAACCTTAACCAGCTCGCCTGAATATCAACTCTACCATCCAGAGCACCAGCAATATTGGATGTCGATTGCGGCAGAGCTGCAAGCCTTTGGGGCTAACAGCTTGATGAGTTTCGTTCGAGGTAATAAGGGCGTGCTGTACCGTGAAATCTTACAGGATGTCTGTGACCACCTTGATGTCAATTATCCAAAGGAAGGTAATACCGAAACCTTGGAATTAAACTTGTTATTGAAAGTATTAGAAAAAAGCTTAAATGAGCTGACCACGGAAGAGTTACAAACCTTTTCTCGTAATATGCAGCTTAACCTTACCAACCCCACGCCACAATTGATTTTGATAGCGGTTCAAGCGGCTATCCGTACCTCGGGCATTGCCGCACTGGAAGTGGCCACACTCTCAGCCATTGGTGTGATTAATGCACTCGGCGGGGTAGCCACACTCGGTACACTCTTTGCAGCACACCGGGCACTTTCCTTGATTGCTGGTCCGATTGGTCTTGCAGTGAGCTCGGCATGGCTTGTCGCTGACCTAGCGGGACCCGCTTATCGGGTTACCGTTCCTGCCTGCATCATTGTGGCGTACTTACGACAAAAGACCTTATCGCAATAAGGTTCACCACACCCACTTTATCCGCTTGCCGGAGCTATTTTAATAAGGACAACATCATGTCGACTTCTGTGTCTCGCCATGACCGGCTTGCGTCTCGGTTGGCGTTTATTATCAGTCAATTATTTCGAGGAGAAACCGTTTATTTATCCGAGTTGTCAGAAGAGCTCAATGTCTCGACTCGTACCCTACGGCGTGACTTTAATGAGCGCCTTCAGTATCTGGACTTGGAATATCACCAAGGTGGCTATCGATTAGCCGCGTCACAGCGTCCCTTTCGTACCGATAAGGACATATTGCGTTTTGCCGCCATTACGCATATCACCTTACTGTTTCCGGCTTTAGACAGGAAGCTGTTAACGGTTCTGCTCGACCCGACAATTGATTCACCGTTCATTGTCTATCATACGCCTCCTGAGCAGCGTCCCTCGCTGTTCGGGGGCTTTTATATCCTGACACAAGCCATTGTAAAACGGCGTTTACTGCAATTTGCCCACCAAGGAAAAAACATCACGAACGTTGCCCCGTATAAGTTGATTTATTACCACGGTCATTGGTATCTCGCTGCCGATATCGCGCAGCACATTCATGTCTTTGATGTAATGGCCTTGCAAGATGTGGTCATGACGGCGCGGAGCTTTCGTTATCGTGAAGACCTCAACCAACGGTTATGTGAAGAGGCGTTTATTCAAGCCTTGCCCCATTACCAATATATTCAATCACTCGTTAAATTATAAGGTATTAAGATGAAAACTATTTTTTATACCGTCTGCATCAGCAGCGCGCTATTGCTGGGATGTGATGATGCAACCTCAACTCCTGCTAAGACTGTTTCCCAAGACATTTTGCGTGTTCAAGGATTGATTTATGATTACGACCGCAGTGTCACACTCGGCGGTGTACTCAACCACCGTAAAGACTGTGTTTCGCCTACATGGGAAACCTTAATGGATGAACAAGAAAGGCCCTTGGTAGTCTATAAGTGTCAGTTAGCTGAAGGGGCATTACAAACCGCGATTAACCACGATTTAAATAATTGGTATCAAACAGCAATAGACGGTATGACTAAACTCATACCGCGTTTTGCCAATGCGGAAACACCGAAAACAGATTCAACCCTTGAGGAGCAGAGGCTTACACAGGTTTTACAGGTCATCACAACACTGTCTCAACAGGACTGGTCACTACTCCGTGGCAATGTTGACCAGCCCTATGCAATGACGACACCGATTGCATTTAATGCCGGTTATACCCCGTCAGAGGAAGCAGAGCACCAGCTTAAAGCGTGGAATGCGTTAACGGAGACATTGAATGACCACGCCCCTGATGTTGGCTTGTATTTATTACCGTGGTTAAACCAAACGGAAAATGTCGAGGCAATGCTCCGGAAAAAGGTCTCTGAGCTTCAGCAACACAATGCCAATGCGTTAACACAATTTAAAAACCAGCAAAATGAAGGCGTTCAAATCACGGAGCAATACATCACAGACCTAAAACGCGCACAACAAAATGCGCAAGACTGGTCAATCACCCAAGTTTTTATTTGGAGCCTCGTTAACCCTGAAAAGCCTGTTCTAACACATGTTCTGTATAACCTAGAGGATAAACAAGGGCGGGAGGATTTTACCGCCATGATGGAAAAAACATTGGGCCGCTCGGCAAGAACGAATGCCGTCGCATGGGCGTACCAAGGTAAACTTGAAACACCTCAAATTATTAACGGAATAGCGAAAGCGTTATTTTACTACCAAACACAATCCTTTCAAAAACCGGATATCGCCCGATATCAATACTGAGTTTTCACACACTATTCGGCGTTCATATTCAGTGAACGCCTGACTAAAGGGTAATCTATGTCCATTTTTAAACTTATCGCCACCTCTGTGAGCGTTATGACACTGGTGTCTATCACCTACTACGCCCAGAAGACGGTCAATGAGCAACTTACGCTTGAAGGCGAGTATTCTGATGCAGAAATTCAAGCGGCTCGACTTGGTGCAACACTAGCCTGTACCACGTTATTAGGCGGTGCCATTGAGCGACTGCTTAA